>CAYQRM010000019.1:0-36315 GCA_964419785.1 uncultured Solibacteraceae bacterium
GTCGAATAAGGCGTAAGGGAACATGGCGGGAGAGCAAGCACACCGAGTGGTGATGCTTGTTCTCCGGCTTCCGAGGCAAGCCCCGCTACGCTGGGGCAGACGAATCCATGAAACCACCATCGAACGTCAAGACGCCAGCGCAATACATCGCCTCACTCCCCGCCGATCGTGCGAAGACGATCGCGACGGTGCGCGCGCTCGTGAACAAGCACATTCCCCGCGGCTACGAGGAGTGCCTCGTCTGGGGCACGATCGGCTGGACGATCCCGCTGTCTCGATTTCCCGACACGTACAACAAGCAGCCGATCTGCTACGTCGCGCTCTCGTCGCAGAAGAAGTACTGCTCGCTCTACCTGTTTGGGGCGTACTGGAGCGCGAGTCAGCTCGAGCAGCTGAAGGCGGCGTTCAAGGCGGCGGGCAAGACGCTCCACATGGGAAAGTCGTGCGTGAATTTCCAGTCGCCGGACGATTTGCCGCTCGATGCGATTGGCAACCTGATTTCGGCGATATCGAGCGAGAAGTGGATCGAGATGTACGAGCAATCGCGTTTGAGAACGAAGGCGGGGCAGGCGCAGAAGACGAAGGAAGCTGCGCCATCGGCGAGCAAGGCGGCCGCCAGGCGCGTCGATACAAAGCGTCGGTGAACACGGGTGAGCGTACCCGGCACGAACAGATTAGGCTCTCTGCAGTCGTAAACTCGGTTGCTACTCTAGGGACAGCGGCGCACTTCAGATGGACCCGGCGATCTTGCTTGTCGTGGCGGCATCGGCGTTGTATCTGGTCGTCGGCGTGCTCGTGTGCGCGGCGGCGGATCGGTACTTCGGCGCCGTGTTTCCGAGGGGGGACAGCGATCTGCTCGGCCTTGTGATGCGGAGTCTGTTTATCCTGTCGTGGCCGATACACGTCGCCGTCTTCGCGGCGGCGGTGCCGGTCTGGATCATCGGCGCCGCCTATCGGGCGGTCGTACGGAGGCTGTGACGAGTACTTCACACCGATCTGCTTAGGATTGAACCTTCAACCCAGCGCGGACCGTTAGTCTGCTGGGGTGGGCGTCAAACTGGGCGTCAAAACTTGCCGGCGGCCGTCCACGGTCGCACAATTGCTAGGTTTCCCTAGAAGGATCTGGTGAGCCCGGAAGGAATCGAACCTTCAACCAACAGATTAAGAGTCTGCTGCTCTGCCAATTGAGCTACGGGCCCACACGCCGCTCGCGCGAGAGCGCGAGCGGAAGTTCAAGCTTCTAACTCCTGCCGCGCAGCGGCGCAACAATTGGCGCGCCCGACAGGAGTCGAACCTGTAACCTTTGGCTCCGGAGGCCAACGCTCTATCCAATTGAGCTACGGGCGCACCCACGCCGGCTCTGCACCGGCCGGAATCGAGCTGCCTCGGACTCCGTCGCGCCGCAACGCGCAGCCTTGCATCCTATCATCGGCACGCTGCTGCCCGCCACCGGCAAGGCCGGGTACATCGGGTACATCGGGTACATCGGGTACATCGGGTACATCGGGTACGTCGGGTACGTCGGGTACATCAGGTACGTCGGGTGCGTCAGGTCCGAGGAACGAACTGACGCAATCAACCTTTCTTGGCTTTGCAAAAGAAGTTGATGTGAAGGCAGGTTCCAGGCACCTGACGTACCCGAGGTACCCGATGTACCTGGATTTTGGCGCGCCCGGAGGGACTTGAACCCCCGACCTACGGGTTCGAAGCCCGGCGCTCTATCCAACTGAGCTACGGGCGCGCAGGCCCGAACACTATCACACGCGTCGGCCGGGCAGACTGACCGCCGCTCAGGCTTTGGCGCTCGAGTTGACCGCGGCGGGATTAGGCGGTTCAGACCGCGGCGTGCCGTTGCCGCGCACCTTGCGCACTCCCGCGCCAACCGCGAGCGACGAGTTGAAAATGTGCTCCAGCGGCAACACGCCCGCGATTCGGTAATCGCTCAGCGCCTTGAGCCCGACCGACGCCAGGCACCCGCACTGCGTGCAGTCCGGATCGCCGCCGTACTGACACGGCGTGATCGTGCGTTTCAAGTCGGACGAGAGGCAGGCCGTCGTTTTCGCGAACGTGCACTCGTCGGGATTCTGCGGCGGATGCAAGTAGCCGCTCACGACGGTCGGCACCATGTCGTGCAGCTTCGGCTCGCGCGCGTGCAGCTCGAGAATTTCAGCGACGACCCGCTGGCGATCCTCGGGACGCAGCCGCTCGGGCGAATCCTCGCCCTTCTGCGGCGTATAGAGGCTGAACCAGAGCCGCTTGACGTCGTCGATCGGCGCCCAGAATTTCGTGAACTCAGCGACGTATCCCGGGCGCGACTGCTGCCGCGTGATCGTGCAGTGCACGGTGACGTGCTGGCCCTTGATGTGTTTGAGAATGCGATCGTAGGTCGCCGGCGCGCGCCGCACGTCGTGCTCGGGCTGCAGTCCGTCGATCGACACGCAGACCTGCAGCCGATCCATGTTCGCCCACGACTCGGGAATCGGTCGCACGGCGCTCGTCACGACCTGCACGTGCACGCCGCGTCCCGTGAGCATCGGCAGCAGCGTCTCGAGCTCGCGAAACCGCACGAGCGGCTCGCCGCCGACAATCGACAGATGAATCGGCTTGTAGCGATCGACGACGTCGATCACCCCGTCGATGAGCTCCTGGCCCTTGAAATCCGCGAGCTGTCGGAGCACGACGTCGCCGCCGAGGTGCGTGTCGCCGTACGCGTAGCAGCCCGGACAACGCAGCGGGCATTCGCGCGTGATCTCGATCGAGAGGTTTGGCCGGTAGCCTGTGAGGATGCGCCCCCAGGCTCGGAGCACGGCGCCCGATTCCATCGTTAGAGCTTATCCGGTTCCGGGTCCGTCATGAACAACGGATTGCGCGCGAAGCACAGGTCCTCGACAATCCGGCCGCCGATGACATGCTCCTGAATGATGCGCTCGGCGTTCTCAGGCGTGACGTTGCGGTACCAGGTGCCTTCCGGATACACGACGGAGATCGGGCCGCCCGTGCAGATGCGCAGGCACTTGCACCGCGTGCGGTACGCCGGACCATCGGGGCCCGTGATGTTGAGCTCCTTCATCCGCTGCTTGACATAGGTCCACGTGACCTCGCCCTCCTCGAGCGTGGTGCAGTCTGGACCCGTGCAGACGAACATGTGGCGCTGGATCTTGCCGACGCCGAACTGTGCGGCCGCAGCTTCAGGAGTAGTGCGTTCCTTGGCCATCGGTGACGACGGGGAGGCCGCCTTTGATCCACTCGGCGATGCCGCCCGTGAAATTGCTGACGCGATCGAATCCGCGCGCGCGGAGCACGCTCGCGCCGATCGCCGAGCGCGATCCGGACTGACACTGCACGACGAGCGGTTTCTCGCGCGGAATGTCCGCCAGATGATCGGTGAGATAGCCGAGCGGAATGTGACGCGCGCTGTCGATGTGTCCGGTGCCCCACTCGGCGGCGTTGCGTACGTCGATGAGCGTGATGCCGTGATGCTGGATCGACGCGGCGAGATCGGCCGGGCTGAGCTGCGGAATCGCTCCGAGCGGCCGCCCGGCGATCACCCACGCGTCGAGCGCGACGGTATCGAAGTACCCGCTCGCGCGATCGAGGCCGATCATCGCCAGTCCGCGCACCGCGTCGTCCACGGTGCTGGCCCGCCTCGAGTCGACGAGCAGATAGAAGTCCGCGGTGTATGGCACCAGCCAGCCCGCCCACGTCGTGAACGCCGAGTTGAGCGGGATGTTGATCGTGCCCGGCACGTGACCGACGGCGTAATCGGAGGCGCGCCGCGTGTCGATCACGAGCGCGCCCTCGGCGAGCAGCTTCGGCAGCATGCCGGCGTCGAGCTGCGGCAGCTTCGGGAACTCGCCGAGCGCCGGAGGTCCCTCGCGATTGATGCGCTTCATCTCGGCGAAGTATTTGGGCGGCTCGGGCTGACCGGCGAGCACGCTTTCGACGAACGCGCGCTCGGTGTCCATCTTGAACGCCCAGTTGAAGCGTTTCTCGTACCCGAGGGTGCTCTGCGGAATGGCGCTGATCCCTTTGCCGCACGCCGAGCCGGCGCCGTGGCCCGGCCAGATCTGCAGCCAATCCGGCCGCGTGCGAAACCGCTGCAGGCTCGAGTACAACGCTCTCGCGCTCGATTCCATCGTCCCCGAGATGTGCGCGGCACGCTCGAGCAGGTCGGGCCGTCCGACATCGCCCACGAAGATGAAGTCGCCGGTGGCGGCCGCAATCGGCTCGCTGGCGCCCGCGCGGTCGGTGACCAGAAACGTGAGGTGCTCGGGCGTGTGCCCCGGCGTGTGCAAGACCTCGATGAGGACGTTGCCGACGTCGATCTTGTCGCCGTGCTTGACGCGCGCGACGTTGGGCTCGCTCGCAAACGCGTACTGCCAGTCCGTGCCGCCTTCAGCCGAGACGTGCAGTGTCGCGCCCGCGCGCGCCGCGAGCTCGCGGCTGCCGGACACGAAATCCGCGTGAATGTGCGTCTCGGTGACGTGCGTCACCCGCGCGCCCTCGGCCTTCGCGGCGTCGAGGTACTGCTCGACGTCGCGGTTCGGGTCGATGACGATGGCCTCTTTGGCCTCGGCGCATCCGATGAGGTAGCTGGTCTGGGCGAGCGTGGGCTCGAAGAATCGCTTGACGAACACTCGGGCTATTGTAGAGCGAACCGAGTGCTACGTGCTTGGGGCTGGGTGCCATGTGCCGCGCTACAAACTGACGCTCGAATACGCAGGGACGCGCTACTCCGGCTGGCAGATTCAGAAGAACGCGAAGACCGTGCAGGGCGAGCTCGAGCGGGCCGTGCGCGACGCCGTGGGATCCGGACGAGTCGAGACCTACGGATCTGGCCGTACCGACGCCGGCGTCCACGCGCTTGGACAGGTCGCGCACCTGGATCTGGCTGTCGTCCTCCCGCCGGCGACCCTCGTGGCGCGCGTGAACGACGCGCTGCCCCACGACATCAACATCCTCAGCGCGGAGCGCGTGCCGGCGCGCTTTCACGCCCGACACAACGCGATCGGACGTCGCTACCTCTACCAAATCGCCCGGCGCCGCACCGCGTTTGCCAAGCCGTTCGTCTGGTGGGTGCGCGAGCCGCTCGACCTCGCGCGAATGAAGGAAGCGGCCCGGCACCTCACCGGGTTCGCGGACTTTCGCGCGTTCACCGACGATGACCCGGAGGCGAAGTCGACGGAAGTCGCCGTCGAGAACGTCGCGATCGAAGAACGCGGCGCCCTTCTCCTCGTCCGGGTGACAGGCTCCCACTTTCTTTGGAAGATGGTCCGGCGCATCGTCGGTGTGCTCGTGGCGGTGGGCCGTGGCGACATGGCGCCGGGTGAAGTCAGGAGCCTCCTGGCTGGGGATTCCGACCTGCCAGCCCGGTTGACCGCGCCTGCCTCCGGGTTGTTTCTCGAGCGAGTCTTCTACGAAGGAGATGTGCAAGATTCGTCATTCGGGGACGCGCCCTTCGTTCTTTGATTACGTTCCTGCAAGCCTTGGGGCCTCGGAGTCGTCAATCGCATCGACTTTCCGCCGCCGCTCTAGGGCATGAGCCTTGCGACATGGGGTCCCCCATGGCCGCTCGCGCGCTCCCCTGGTCGTGCCACTGGGAACACATTTCCGGCTCGCTTTACGCCGAGAATCCGTCGACCCCTGCCGTGTGGATTTGCGAGTACCCCTATCGCACCCTCCGTGCGGAAGGCCCGAGCGAGGAATGCGCTGGCTGTCCGGTCTGGGAAGAGTTAGTTAAGGCGCGGCGCCGGGCGGGCGCCGATCGCGTGAGCGCGCTCGAGCGCGTTCCGGCGCTGCCACGCTAGATCGACGCGGTCGATCACAGACCGCGAACCACCAGCACGAGTCCCCACGCCATCAAGAGCGCGCCCGACCATCGGCTGACCGCCGAGCCGATCGGCAGTAGTTTTTCCGCGAACACGAGCAACGCGATCGCCGCGACCCACAGTAAGTTCATGACGCCAGCGACGAAGAGCACCGCCATTAGCGCCCAGCAGCAGCCGACGCAGTACTTTCCGTGACGGACGCCCATCACGAACGCGCCGCGCAAGCCCTCGCGCCACTCCGAGCTGAAGAAACCGAGCGGCGTTCGGCAGTGGGCGAGGCACGCGCGCTTGAGCGCGGAGAACTGATAGATTCCGGCGACGATCAGGATGATTCCGCCGACGAGCAGGCTCGACGTCACCATCATCGGTGAAAGCACCGCGGCGCGATGGAATCCCGCTTGAGCGAGCGCGGCGATTGCGCTGAATCCGATCCACTCGACGAGGTACCCGCAGAGAAACGCCGCCGCGTCAGGCGTCACGCTGCGCCCGGTGCGATGCCGATAGGCCCCGACCGCGACGATGAGCACCGGCGCGGCGCTCGGGAGCATCATGCCGATCATCATCACGGACCACATGACGAACAGCATCCACAGGTCCGGAGCGGTCCACATCTGCATGCCAGGCATCGCGGCGGCGTCCATCGCCATGCCGTTCATCGCTGCCGACGCCTTGACCAGGTAGACCCAGGCCAGAATCGTGAGCCCGAGAGCCGCCGCGCCAAGAGCGATCTGGTCGCGCATCAGGGTTGTACCTCCGTCCAGACCCCTCGCGCCCTTAGGAGCGGGGTCCTTGGACTTTGGACCTTGAAGTTGTAAAGTACCGGCCGCTCCCAAGCGGCACTGAAACTTGGCGTAGTTCTGGGGTACGGCCGATGGCTTTCTACCATGGTCGGGGCACCGCATTCTGGCAGCCTTCTTCCGAGGCCGCCAAGGAGTTTGCGGTGGACGCACTCTCGTCGTTTCCAAGCGAGCCCCCTCAGCCGGGCGGCCCGGTACCTGCGAGCCCGCGCGCGCCGGAGGTACTACCGACGGGAATCGATCTGCACGAGCTTCAAGGCCTCGCGCTGCACCTCGACCAGACGTGCGGCCGAATCGAGGAGCTGGCCCAGCGAACCGAGGGGCTGCTCCGGCAAGTCGAGCGGCTCAGCGCGACCGCGGCGAAGGGCCTGAAGCCGGCCGTCCGTCTTCGCCACCCATTGCGCATTGGCGTCGCGGATCGGTGGACTCAGATCAAGGAAGTCGTCGACGAGCGGCGCGATCAGACAAAGCAAGAGCTGCAGGCGAAAGCACTCGTCGCGCGACGCTTGCTCAATCGCCACGTGCGCCGGCCGCTGCGAGATGCCGCCGCATGGTGGCGCAAGCGTGTCGCGATCGCGCGCGTGTCGTCGGCGATAGAGCTCGAGCAGTTGGCGACGAGCGTGTTGCACGCGGCCGCGATTCGAACCGAACCTATCCGCGCGGCAGCGTCGCCGGTGAAGATCGTGATTCGCCATCCGCCGCTGCACGCGCCCGAGCGGCCAGCCGTCGTCAGTGCGTCGAGCGGAATGATGTTCGCGGCGCTTGTATCGGGACTCGTGCTCGTCGCGGCCGCTCCGCGCCTCGCACCTGTCGTCCCCACGCTTCCGGACGGCGCGTTGCCGCAAGTCACACGCGCGTCCGCGTTCGTGCCGATTCCGGACGTGTGGAACGCGCTCTCGGGCCCGACCCCTGCAGCCCAGGCCTCGGCGCCGTCGATTCCCGCTCCGTCAACTCCAGCCGCGCTCGTCGCGGGGGCGCCGACGATCGCCTCGAACTCGCGCGACTACCTTGGCACGCTGACCGTCGAATCAGAACCGGCGGGCGCCGCAGTGTTCATCAATCAGCAGTTCGTCGGTCAGACGCCGGTGACGCTGTCCGATCTGCGCGCCGGCTCCCGCGCGGTCTGGGTCCAGAGCGACGGTTATCAGCGGTGGAGCGCCGGCGTGCTCGTGCCTGCCGACAAGGAAACGCGCCTCAACGTGAAGCTGCAGCGCGACCAGCAGCGCTAACTTATTTTCCGAGCAGCGCGAGCAGCGACAGCGGGTCCACTCGCGCGCCGCCGACGCGCACCATCCAGTGCAGATGCGGCCCGGTGACGCGACCCGTCGCCCCGACCAGGCCGACGACGTCGCCCGTCGCGACCCGCTGTCCGCGTTGCACGTTGATCTTCTCGAGGTGCGCGAAGAGCGAGAAGAGACCCAGCCCGTGGTCGATCACGACGGTGTTGCCCGTGTAGTACAAGTCGTCGGCCAGCATGATTTCGCCGCTGTTTGGCGACTTGATTGGCGTGCCTGCCGGGCTCAGAAAGTCCGCGCCGCTGTGCGGGCTCCGCGGCTGGCCGTTGTAAATGCTGCGCGTTCCAAACGCGCTGTTCGCCTCGTTCGGCACCGGGCGGATGAACGGACCAAGCCATAGCTGCGCGGACGATGAGTGCTGCCAGATGTCGGCGAGCCGGGCCGAGTCGCTCGCGATGCGCGCTTCCGCGCTTGCGGGCGGATTGACGAATGCTTCGTCGACCTTGAGCGTGCGCGTTGGGAACGTCTTGGCGCGCACGGCGAGCGAGTACGTCGTCTTCGCCACCGGCCGTGGCGCGCCCACCTCGATCGTCACGGGATACGTGCCGGGCGTGGTCTCGAGATCAATACCCACCAGCACTTTCCACGTCGTCGGATCGACCTGAAAGGGCAGGAGCACGCGATCGAAGGCGCGGATCTGAGGCGGCGAGGTCGACGGACGGGGGATCGTCAGCGTCAGGACGACGAGCTCGCCGGGCTGCTTGGCGCGCGCCTCGGCGCTCACCTTGACAGCGTCGTCGGGTTTGGCGGCGCGCTGCGGCAGAAGGATGGCAGCGACCAGGAGCGCCACGAGGCCCGATTTCACCGGGCGACTGTACCACTTGACATTATTTTAGTTTTAACTAAAATGTTGACATGGTCGTCGACACGCCAGCGCTTGCCGCCCTCGCGTCACCTCGTCGCCGCGAGATCCTGCGGCTCGTGTGGCACGCCGAACGGTCGGCCGGCGCGATCCATCGGGCGATGCCGGACGTGACGTTCGGCGCGGTGTCGCTCCAGCTCAAGGCGCTCACGCGCGCCGGACTCGTCGACGTCCGCGCCGACCGTCGTCATCGTTTCTACCGCGCGCGCCGCGCGGCGCTCGGACCCGTCGGCCAGGTGCTGGAACGCATGTGGGAAGATGCGCTCTGGCGGCTGAAGCTGGAGGCGGAGCTCGAGGAGACGCGACGCGGCCCGCGCCCGCGTGTTCGTCGATCACGAAAGGTGCCACGCTCATGACGTCACTACCGCACTCGCTCGATCGCACAGTATTCATCTGCGCGACACCGGAGACGGTGTTTCGCTTCTTCACTGACAGCGCGCGCTGGGCGAAATGGTGGGGCGCCGGCTCCACGATTGACGCCAAGCCCGGCGGCGCGATGAAGATTCGCTATCCGAACGGCGTCGAAGCGTCGGGCGAGGTCGTCGAGGTCGTGCCGCCCTCTCGTGTCGTGTTCACGATGGGGTACGCGAGCGGCGATCCGATGCCGCCGGGCGCGTCACGCGTGTCGATTCGTCTCTCGCCTCACGCGGACGGAACTCGGCTCGATCTGCATCATGACTTCGCCGACGCAGCCGTGCGCGATCACCACGTGCAGGGATGGCGCTATCAACTGTCGGTGTTCAGCAACGTCGTCACGAACGAGGCGAACGCTGGTGTTGGCGGCGCCGTTGATCGCTGGTTCGCGTCGTGGGCCGAACCCGACGCCACGACCCGCGAGCGGACGCTTGCGGCGATCGCGGTGCCCTCGATCAGGTTTCGCGATCAGTTCAGCCTCGTCGATGGCCTGGACGATCTCGCGCCACACATCGCCGCGGCGCAGCGATTCATGCCCGGCCTCGTGCTTCGGCGTGCCGGCGACGTCAGGCACTGCCAGGGCGTCGCGCTTGCGGATTGGGTCGCGACCGGGCCCGACGGCCAGGAACGCGGGCGCGGCACGAACGTCTTCGCCCTCACGCCGGATGGCAAGTTCGAAGCGGTGACCGGGTTTTGGAGATGAGCTCGCGACCAGACGTCAGGCTCAGGCCTCCCACGTGCCGGGCGCGAGCATGGCGGCGACGCGTGCGGGGTTCTTGATCGTGTTGCCGGCCATCCAGGCGTCGACGAGCGCCACGATGTTCCGTCCTTCGTCGCCGCCGATGGCCTGACCCCGCCGGCGCCGCGCCGCGGCTGCGCACAGCCGCATGTCGGCCGCGGTCAAGAGCGCGTCGGCTTCGCCCGCGAGGCGGGCCGCGCGTTCGCGGTCGCCTTTGGTCGCGGCGATCGTGGCACGAGTCAGGCGCGCCAGCGCCGTCGCCCAGCGAATCCGCTCGTGCTCGAGCCGCGACGCGTCGTGTTCGGCCGACGAGAGCAGCATCGCGGTGTTCGCCCGACCTTCGGGCGAGGCCGCGAGCGCCACGGCGCTTCGCGCGCGCAGATCCAGAAACTGAATCCAGACCGACTGAATGCGCGTGAGCAACGATCGATGGAAGGCCGGCCAGATCGATCCGACGCGATCCCACGCCACCGCCGGCTTGTCGTCGTAGAGGTCGATTTCTTGGCGCGCGGCGAGATCGGAAAAATGTTGAATCTGAAACGTCTGCTTCGACCAGCCCTCGATGCCGAGCCACTCCTGCTCGCGCGCTTTGGCGACGTTGTCGGCGGCCAGATGGATGAGGTGGAGGCTGCGCAGGCGCATGTACGCTGCGGCGTACTTGTCGCCGCGTTCTTCGACTTCGGCCACCAGCGCGGGCAGCCGGCGCGACATCGCCGACCAATCGCCGGTCCACGTTTGGCAGAACGCCCAGAAAATGTACGTGGTGTCGAGCTCCCACGCGACGCCGGTGCATTCGTTCTTGAGGATGCGCTCGGCGTCGGCGAGCGACGCCAGGCTGGCGGGGTAGTCGCCCCACAGAAACTGCGCGACCGCTTCATTCAGCGTGACGAGCGCGGTCACGTGCGGATGGCGCACCCGATCGGCGAGCTGCTTCGCGTGCTGGATCAGCGACTCGGTGGACGCGCGATTTCGGCTGCCGCCGATCGCGCGATGCGCAATCTCCATCGCGATCGCCCGGGCCACGCGATAAGGCTCGCCCGCGCGGAGCGCAAGTCGCACGTGCCTCGCCTGAAAATCGCTGGCGCGCGCGTTGTCGACCATGCCAAGGCCCACGGCCACCGACCAGCAGGCGTCGATCTGTCGAAGTTGCTGCGGGGTGAGCTCCGAAAGGGCGCGCTCGTGAAACGACCATCCGCGAAGCGCGAGCAGTAAGCGCTGTGCGACGCCCGACAGGATCGCGCGGCGCGGGGTGCTCGCGAGCTTGAGGTCGACGCTTTCGAGCACCGTTCGGAGCACCGCGAGCCCCTCGTCGATGTGGCCGCTGACAAGAAACTGTTCTGCCGCTCTGCGCGTGAGATCGTACGCATCCTCCTGAGCCGCCGATGAGGCCGCTTCGAGGTAGGCCGACGCAGCGTCTCCGCCGCGGCCGGCATTGGCGAGCGCGGTCGCGCGCCCAACGCGCAGCGTCTGGAGGTCCGCGCGGCCGGGCGCCGAGTCGATCGCCAGCTGATAGAGCCGAGCGGCGCGATCGAACGCGAGCGCGTCGGCCGCCGATGTCGCGGCCGCGGCGTAGTACTGCCCGGCCTTGTCGAGCTGTCCGGCGTGCCGAAAATGATGCGCCAATCGTTCCGGATCCGCGGCGCCGCTCGCCTCGAGCGACGTCGCCAGGCGCCGGTGATACGCCGCGAGCGCGTCGGGCGAGAGTGCGGCGACGATGGTCTCGCGAATCCGATCGTGGTACGCCTCGATCTCGTCAAGGCCGGTCGCGCCGTGCGATCGGATGAGGCGTCGTCCGCGAAGCAGCTCGACGAGCGCCGAATCGTCCGCCGCGAGTCCCGCTGCCGCACCGGCGACGCGCGCGCCAAGCGGCGCGGCCGCGACGGCGACGACGTCGAGCAACCGGCGCGCTTCGTCGGGCAGCTCGGCCACGCGCGCACGTATCAGGTGCTCGATCGTCATCTCGCCCGCGCCCGTCGCCGGCGCAACCGACACGTACCGAGCCAGCGCGTCGACGAAGAACGGGCTGCCGCCAGACTCGCGCGCGATGGCCTCGACGCGGTCGGCCGCGGCCGCGCTCTTGCCACCGAGCAGCATCGTCGCCAGCTCGCGTGCGTCGGACGGCTCCAGCTCCCCGACCTCGAGATCGCGCAGCAAACCTCCCGGATGCGTCCGGCGCATCGCGGTAAGAAACGTCTGCAGAATCGGATTGCGCTCATCGTCGCTCCGGAACGCGACGATGAGGAGCAGTGCCGGCGGATCGGGCGGCGCCAGCAGGTCAGCCAGCAGCGCGCAGCTGTCGAGATCGCCCCACTGCATGTCGTCGATGAAGAGGACGAGCGGGTTCCGATCCGAGAGACGCGTGAGCAGCTCGCGCAACGCGGCGAACGCGCGGCGGCGCAGTTCCTGAGGATCGGGGATGTCGGCCGCGCGGTGGTGGCCGCCGGCGACGATGTCGATCTCGCGCAACACGGGGAAGAGTCGCGCGAGCGCCAGCACGTCGCGCGGCAGCACGACGTCGGCGTCGGCTGACGGAAGTTGTTTGAGATACTGCGCGATCGCGTCGACGATCGTGTCGAGCGCTTTGTACGGCACGGACTCGCGCTCATAGCATCGACCGACGAGCGTGACTGCGCGCGCGTCGCGCTGGCGCAAGTCCCGAAGGAACCGGCGCACGAGCGCGGTCTTGCCCATGCCCGATCGCCCGCGCACGAACACGATCGCGCCCTGCCCGCCGCGCGTCGCCTGAAACGCATCGTCGAGCGCGCCGAGATGTCGCGCGCGGCCCACCAGCATCGGTCCGCGACGGCCGGACGCGAGAGCCGGACCTGCCGGCAGGGCGTCCCGGCTGCGGCCGCCAAGTCGCGCGAGCACGTCCCGGCCGATCGGCCGCTTCGTCGGATCGGGCACCAGCAGCTCGTCACAGAGCGCCTCGAGATCCGACGGCACGCCTCGCGCTCGCTGGCTCGGTCGCGGTGGATCGGGCCGCTGCTTGGCGACGAGCACCTCGAGATATGAACCGGTGAACGGCGGCTGTCCCGTGAGCGCTTCGTAGAGCATGACGCCGACGCTGTACCAGTCGCTCGCCTCCGACGTGCCGAGTCCGGAGGCGTGCTCCGGCGACATGTACGCGGGCGTGCCCATCATCGAGTTCGATCGCGTTTCCTCCGGCACTGATTCCTGCGCGAGTCCGAAATCGAGAATAACGACGCGTCCTTGATCCGTCACGAGCACGTTTGACGGCTTGAGGTCGCGATGAAGCAGGCCGCCTTCGTGCAGCGCGAGCACGCCCTCGGCGAGTTGTGCGAACGCGTGCCGCAATCGCGCGACGTCGACGACACGCGGACCGGGCGTCACCGGCGCCGGCGCAACGTTGGCGCCGGTTTCGGGTGAGTCGGGTCCGAGCTTCGTCGTGTCGTTGGCCGAACGCGCATCGAACTCGACGGTGCCAAGATGCGACACGTCCGACGGCGGATCGGGAAGGCGGCGCACGTCCTCGCGGATGTAGCGCAGGATCGTGCGGCCTTCGACGAGTTCCATCGTGAAAAACACGTCGTCGCCGGTCGCGACGAGCTCGTAGAGCGTGACGAGATTCGGATGCGAGATGTCGGAGAGCGCACGGAATTCCTGCTTGAAGCGATAGAGGCTCGCTGGGTCCAGGCGGCGCAGGGTCTTCAACGCGACCGGCATCTGCCGCTCGCGATCGAACGCCTGATAGACGACGCCGAACCCGCCCGTGCCGATGACTTTCTGCACGGCAAACCGGCTGGTGCCTCGAAATTCCATGGCCCGACGACATACTATTAGGCCCCCAGCCGAACGCGACGCGCAACCGCGAGGAGAGGATGCCCGACGTGCTCGAAGCGGTCGTCATCGGCACCGGTTTCGGCGGCGGCATCAACGCGTGCCGGCTGAGCAAGCGCTGGCCCGGCAAGGTGCTCGTCTTCGAGCGCGGCAAGCGGTACGCGATGGGCGCGTTTCCGCGGACGCCGCACGACTTCGCGCACAATTTCTGGAATCTGCCGTGGGAAGGCCGCGCGCGGCCCGCGCGCATGCGCGAAACCGAGTCGCACGGCATGTTCGACGTGCGCAACTTCCGCAAGATGGATGCCGTCCTGTGCGCGGGCGTCGGCGGCGGTTCGCTCATCTACGCGAACGTGTTTCTCGAACCGCCCGACGGCGTGTTCGACGATCGCTGGCCCGCGTCGACCAAGAGAGCGACGCTCTCGCCGTACTACGCGGTCGCGAAGCAAGTGCTCGGCGCGCGACCGGTGCCGCGCGACGACAACGATCCGCGGCGTCGCATCGCGCGGACCGAGCTCTTTCGCCGCGTGGCCGAGAAGAACGGACGCACGTCGCACCTGCTCGATATCAACGTGTTCTTCGGGAACGATTTCGACCGGCCGACGCCGATCGGCCATCAGGACCGCAACCGCTACGGCGCGCTCCAGACGTCATGCGTGTACTGCGCGGAGTGCGACGCGGGCTGCAACCACCATTCGAAGAACACGATCGATCTGAACTATCTCTACGTCGCCGAGCAGCGCTACCACGCCGAAGTGCGCACCGAACATCTGGCGACACAGATCGTGCCGGTCAACGCCAAGGGCGAGGACGATCTCCAGGCGGACGGTTCGTACGGCTATCGCGTCGGGTTCATCGATTTGACGGCGGGACGCGCGACGCAATCGGTGCTCGCGAATCGCGTCGTCGTGTCCGCCGGCACGCTGGGATCGGGCGAGCTCCTGCTGCGCTGCAAACGTGACACGTTGCCGAGGCTCAGCGAGCGTCTCGGACACCGTTTCTCGGGCAACGGCGACTTTCTCGGCTTTGTCATCGGCACCAAGCCGGTCGCCGATCCGAACTACGGGCCGGTGATCACGCAGGGCATCGACTACAACCTGCTCGAGAACTTCGATCGCGATCGCGCGTTCATCCTCGAGGACGCCAGTTACCCGGCGTTTCTCGCGTGGTTCGTCGAGGGCGTCAAGCCTGGCGTGTTCCGTCTGGGCGCGATCGGCCGAACGATTCGCGCGGTGTGGGATCGGTTCACCGGCGATGCGTCGACCGGCAGCCTCGGCTACGCGCTCGGCGACTTGCTGAGCGGCGACTTGTCGCATCACACCGCCGTCCTGCTCTCGATGGGTGTTGACAAGTCGAACGGCATCCTCACGCTCGATGCGAACGGCTGCCTCGATCTCAACTGGCCGACGCACGACAGCATGCCGCTCTACGAGGCGATCGAGAACGCCAATAAAGCGTTTCGCGACGCGACGGCCGCGCCCGACTACATTCCGCTCCCCACGTGGTTGTGGCCGCTGCGCAAGAACGTCACCGTGCACTTGCTCGGCGGCTGCGTGCTCGCCGACGACGCGTCGAACGGCGTGACCAGCGCCGACCGCGCGACCTTCGGTCAAGCGTTCGGTTACAGGAACTTGTTTGTCGCGGACGGCGCGATCGTTCCAACGGCCGTCGGCGCCAACCCGATCGCGACGATCTCGGCGCTCTCAGAGATGGTCGCCGAAGGCATCACCGGCATCGCGCCGACTGCAGATTTATGACGCCGGGTGTCTTTTTAGAGGACACTCCGCCCGGCTTCTTCGGAGTGTCCTCTAAAAAGACACCCGGCGTCTTTTCCTAGGAGACACCATGGCAGCCGATCTCGTGTCGGTGCAATTCACGGAAGACATGAAGGGCTATGTCGGTCTCGGCGAGACCGCTGACTACCAGAAGGGCTTCGACGCGGGGAAGGCCGCCAGCAACTTCTTCTGGTTTCACCTCACCATCAAGGTTCCCGATATCCAGTTTTTCGTTCGCGATCCGGAGAAGAGCGGCACGGCCGAAGGGTGGATCCAGTGCGAGCAGTTCGGCGGACGGCGTCCGGTCGAGCGCGGCTTCTTCAATTGCTTTGTCGATGTCGGCGCGCCGCAGGCCAACACGCGCAACATGCGCTACCGGCTGTTCTTCCGCGACGCCGCCAGTAAGCCGCTCACGCTCAGCGGCCACAAGGTCGTCATCGACGACGGCATGCACAACATCTGGCGCGACACGAGCACGCTCTACAGCAAAGTGTTCGAGGGTCACGTCGAGATGGCGGCCGAGGCCACCGCGCCCGTCGTCGCGACCGGTATCTTGCACATCGAGCCGCTCGATTTTGCGAAGCAGATGACGACGTTCACGTCGAGCGGCGCAACGTTCGAGGCGCGCGAACAGGCGATGGCGACGTTCGGCCGCCAGTTCCTCGGCACGCTGTGGGACGTCTACAAGCCGCGCGTCGGCTCCGTCCTGACGCACGACGGCCAGTCACGCCCGATTCCGCTCTTCAGCCTCGAAGGCGTGAAGGACGCCGACGTGTCCACGCACTACTTCGCCACGCCGGACAAGCTCGGCTTGAGCCTGCTGCGCTTTTTGCGCAAGCCCTGCGAGGACGTCGTCGTCCTGATCCACGGTCTGACGACGTCGACTGACATGTTCATCATGCCGGAGCACGTCAACCTCGTGAGCTACTTGCTCGATCACGGGTTCACTGACGTCTGGTCGCTGGACTGGCGCGGCAGCATGCGTCACAGCTACGACTTGTTTCCGGGCCGCTTCAATCTCGATGACATCGCGCTCTACGACATGCCGGGCGCGATCGGCAACGTGCGCGAGGTGGTCGGTCCTGGCGCGCGAATTCACGTCATCTGCCACTGCGTCGGATCGATCGCATTTCTGATGAGTTTGTTCGCTGGCCTGGTCGATGGCGTGACAAGCGTCGTGTCGAACAGCGTGTCGCTCACGCCGCGCGTGTCGTCGTGGTCGAACACGAAGCTCGCGCTCGCGCCGTTCGTGATGAACTGGATACTGCGCTTTCCGAATCTCAATCCGCGCTGGAGCTCGCTGCCCGGACCTGGTGTGCCGCAGGGCAAGCTCGTCGCCAAGATCGTGTCGCTCGCGCACAGCGAGTGCAAGGTGCCGGCGTGTCACATGGTGAGCTTCATGTGGGGCGACGGCCATCCTGCCGTCTGGCGCCACGAGAATCTGAGCGACATCACGCACCAGCGCACCGGCGATCTGTTCGGCGCGGTCAACATCAACTACTACCTGCACCTCCGCAAGATGGTGCAGCGTGGCGCCGCGGTGAAATACGACGAAGTCGATCCGCGCTACTCGCACTTGCCGAACAACTATCTCGATCGCGCGCCCGAGGTGCGCACGCCGGTACTCTTCATGACGGGCGATCAGAATCGCGTGTTCCAAGATTCCAACATCATTGCGTTCAACACGCTCGCGCGCCTCGCGCCCGGCAACAAGCACGAGCTCAAGACGCTCGCCGGCTACGGTCATCAGGACCCGTTCATGGGTGTCAACAATCACCTCGACGTGTTTCCTTTAGTTGTCGATTTCTTGAATCGGCAGCGCTGAAACGACGAATCCGGCTGGCCCGAAGATTGCAGTCTCTCCACGTCAGAGCCGATAAAGAGGGCTCAGGCATGGATAGCGGAGACTGGCTGGCGGTGACGCAAGCCCAGGCGCTGCGGTTCTTTTTCGAGCGCCTGAGGGACGTGGCGGGCGAGGACGAGGCATCCTCGTCGCCGGAGCTCCTCTACAACGCGAGTGTGCTTGCGCACTTCGCGACGACGTCCGCGGCGGCGACGTCACATTTTCCCGGCACGCCGACGAGCCTGTCGACGGTGTTCGACGTGTTCGTGCTCGATCGCAGCCAGCACGTCGATCCCGAAATCATGGAGGCTGCGGCGTCGCAGTGCCTCTTCCTCACCGGGTTCTTCCAGGATCAACTCCAGCGGCGCTACAACCTCGCGTGGTACGCGTCGCTCGGCGCGGGCTTCTACGATTCCGCTGCCGAGTACGGCACCGATCGCGCGCGCTCGCGCATGATGCAGACCATGGCCTCGCGGTTCGAGTATTGGCGGCGCCTCCAGCACCGGCTGGCCGGCGAGCTTCGCGACTGGCCGCGGCTCATCGTCGTCCCCCGGCGACCGCAGCCCGATCTGATCGTGGACGACGAGGCCGACGAATAGCGCGGATGCGCGATTTTCGTGCCCCGCGCGCGGCCACGCCCGCTATCATCGCCGCGTGCGCGTCTCGCGACTGACGATCGCGTTTGCGGCGATCGCGTGGCTCACGACGTCCATTTTGGGGCAGGACGCGGCGCCCGCGCGTGTGGGCGACGTCCTGCCGCCATGGACGCCCGGCACGCTCGACATCCATCAAATCGCGACCGGCCGAGGCAATGCGGCGCTCATCATTTATCCCGACGGTACGACGCTGCTCGTCGATGCCGGCGACAACGGCGAGACCGAGTACGCCGACCCTAAGCCCAACGGCACGCGCACACCGGGCGAATGGATTGCGCGCTACGTCCAGCACATGATTGCCGGCCGCGCGGCGAGGCTGGACTACGCGCTCGTCACCCACTTCCATCCTGATCACATCGGCAAGATCGCCGGCACCGAGCCGATGTCCGCCCTCGGCGCGTATCGTCTCAGCGGCATCACGCAAGTTGCCGAGCTCATGCCGTTCGACACGCTCGTCGATCGCGGCTACAGCTATCAGCCGCCGCCGACCTCAGACCAGATGTTCGCGAATTATCAGGCGTTCGTCGACGCGCAGATAAAGACGCGCCACCTTCGCGTCGTGCACGCGACAGCCGGCTCGATCGATGACCTCGCGGAACGGCACGGCCATACCAGCGAGTTCATCGTGCGCATCGTCGCGGTCAACGACAAGGTGTGGACCGGCCAGGGCGACGCGATCAAGACGCGCTTTCCGCCGCTCGATCAGATTCCGATCGCCGACGACAAGCCGAACGAGAACATGTGCAGCATCGCGTTGCGCGTGCGCTACGGCCGCTTCGACTACTTCACCGGCGGCGACATGCCGGGCTATCCGGTGCCCGGCGCGGCCGCGTGGCACGATCTCGAGACCGACGTCGCCAAAGCGATCGGTCCGACGGACGTGCACGTCGTCAACCATCACGGATCGATTGAGGAAGAGAATCCGTTCTTTCTCGCCACGCTCAAGTCGCGCGTGCTGATCGTGCCGGCGTGGGCGCCGACGCACCCGTCGCCCGACGTGCTCAAGCGGCTGCTCTCGACGCGAGTCTATCCGGATCCGCGCGATATCTTTGTCGTGGAGTTTCGGGACGTGACCAAGGCCGCGACGGGCGCCCGTGCCTTGCAGGTCGCGTCGGACCACGGCCACGTGGTTGTTCGTGTCGAGCCCGGGGGCGCGCGCTACTGGGTGTTGGTGCTGGACGACACGACGGAGAGCTACCGCGTGACGTCCGTGCATGGGCCGTATCTGTCGCAGTAGGACTTCTCGACTTCCCGACTTTTCGACTTCCCGACTTTCAGGCCCGCGCCGTCGCGCCGACGTGCTCGAGCCACTCCACTGATCGCGGATGGCGGCCGTGCACGGCGTCGGCGTACGCCTGCTGCAGTTTCGTCGTGATCGCTCCGGTGCGGCCGGTGCCAATCTTGCGGCCATCGACGTCGGCGACGCCGACGATCTCGGCGGCTGTGCCGCAGAAGAAGATCTCGTCCGCGATGTAGAGGTGGTCGCGGCTGACGCGGCCTGACTGCGAGTCGATGCCGAGATCCTTGGCGAGCGTGAACACCGTGTCACGCGTGATGCCTTCGAGAATCGCGTCGGCCGCCGGCGTGACGAGTCGTCCGTTGCGCACGAGAAAGAGGTTCGCGCCCGAGCACTCGGTCACGTAGCCTTCCGAGTCGAGCAGGATCGCTTCGTCGAATCCCTGCCGTTGTGCGTCGGTCTTCGCGAGATAGGAATTGACGTAGTTGCCGCAGATCTTGGCCTTCGTCATATTCGCGGCCGGATGCGAGCGCATGAAACTCGAGACGCACGCGCGGATGCCGCGATCGGCCGGGCGCTGCCCCAGATAGACGCTCTGCTCCCAGACGGCAATCGCGACGTGCGGCTTGCCCGAGTCGAGCGTCAGATTCCACCCGCCATCGGCCAGGTAGAGCAGCGGACGGATGTAGCACTCGTCGTAGCCGTTCGCGCGCACGGTCTCAGCGGTGGCGTCGATCAGCTGATCGGTCGTGTACGGCAGATCGCGGAAGCCGAGAATTCTCGCTGACGCGTCGAAGCGATTCATGTGGTCGCGGAGCCGGAAGACCGCCGGGCCTCGGTCGGTCGCATAGGCGCGGATGCCCTCGAAGACGCCAATCCCGTAATGGAAGCCGGACGTGAGAAGCGGGACGTTGGCCTTGGCGGTCTCGACGAGGCTGCCGTTCATCCAGATATAGCGGCTGTTCATGACCCGACGATCATAGCGCGGGCGTCCGCACGGCGCACAGGTTCAGTGTTCGCTTGCGGGCAATCGGCTGTGCGAATCCGCACGCGCAACCGAAGTGGCTCGAACCACGTCTCTACTCGGGGCTAGTTCCCAAAAAGGAGACTCATGACCCTTCGTTCGCTGTTGCGTTCCGTTGCCGCGCTCTGTGCTGCGTCGGCGCTGTTCCTCCCCGCTCGTGCGTCCGCGCAGGGCATCACCGCCGGCGTCAAGGGCGGTGTCAATTTCTCGAATGTCAGTTTGTCGTTCAATTCGGCGAATACTGTCACTTTCAATCCGGGCAATCGCACCGGCGGCATTGCGGGCGGCTTCGTCGGGCTCGACGGCGAGAAGGCCGGGTTTCTCATCGAGGTCCTCTGGAGCCAGAAGGGCACGAAGATCACCGACACCGAGCAGGGCATCACGGCCAATGAGGACGTGCGTATCGACTACATCGAGGTGCCGATCGTCGCGCGCGCGAATTTCAAGAGCTCCGACAAGGTGATGCTGCACGTGTTTGGCGGTCCGACGTTCGACTTCAAGGCGAGCGACAAGGCGACCGTGACGGTTTCCGGCAACGGGACGACCGTCACTCAGACTGACGACTCGGTCCACCTCAAGAGCACCGACGTTGGCCTCACGTTCGGGATGACGCTCGACATCCAGAAGTTCCTGATCGACGCGCGCTACACATGGGGCCTGATGAACATCAACAAGGACACCACAGTCAACGATCCCGAGGTCAAGAACAAGACGTTCAGCCTGATGTTCGGATTCAAGTTCAAGTAAGGTGACTTGATCGTCACGTCGTGCCAAGATGGCGGGCGCGCATGGCCGCGCCCGCCGGCACGTTCAACGGCATTCAGATGGGGCCGCACACGATCCTCGACGAGGGGATCGAGCACACGCTCGATCTGATCGCCGACACCGCGGGCGTGAACGTCGTCATGCCCTACAGTCACGCGTATAACGCGGCGCTGGTGAAGCCATTGCGCGATCGCGCGGATCACGGCGTGCCCCTCACCGACAACACCGGCCGCCGCTTTCCCCTCGTCTGGGTGCGCACGCACGACCAGTACTACCGAAACACGACGCTTCGTCATCCCGCATCCGATCCGCGCATGGAGCACGCGAATCGCGATCTGTTTGCCGAGCTCGTTGCGCCCGCGCGCGAGCGCGGGATGAAGGTCTACGCGCGCGTGCTCGAGTCGTCGGCGATGAGCCGCGTCGTGACGAACTACGCGAAGGTCGTAACGCGGGACCTCGACGATCGACCGACCACCGTGGCGTGTTGGAATCATCCGGAGTATGTCGGCTTCTGGGCCGACACGATGGAGGATCTCTTCAAGAGCTACGACCTCGACGGTGTTCAGTGGGGCGCCGAGCGGCAGGGCCCGCTCATGAACGTCATCTCGCCATGGAACAACGATTCGCCGGCGTGCTTCTGTGAGTTCTGCGGCGCGCGGGCTCGCGCGGCGGGCGTCGATCCGGCGCGGGCGAAGGAAGGCTTTCGCGCGCTCTACACGTACGTGCAAGGTCAGGTAGCCGGTCAGCCGCGCCCGGCCGACGGCCAATTCGCCGGCTTCGTGCGGGTCCTGCTGCGCTATCCGGAGATTCTCGGGTGGGAGACGCAATACCGGCTCGGCCGCGAGGCGATCTGCGACGCGATGTATCGACGCGTGAAGAGCATCAAGCCGTCAGCTGAGGTCGGCTGGCACGTGGATCACCAGCCGTCGAGCTGGGATCTCGTCTATCGCGCCGAGCTCAGCTACGCGGACGTCGCGCCCCACTCCGACTTCATCAAGATCATCGCGTACCACAATGTGCTCTCGCCGCGGATCCGCGACTGGTATCTGCCGCGATTTAGGAAAACGATCCTCGGCGAAGTGCCGCTCGAAGAATCGCTCGCGCTGTATTACGACCTGTTCGACTACGACAAGACCGCCGAGCCGTCGCTTGCCGAGCTCGGGCGCCGCGGGTTTTCGCCGGAGTACGTGTTTCGCGAGACGAAGCACAGCGTCGCGAGCGCGAACAGCAGGACAAAGATCTACACGGGTGTGGGCTTCGACGTGCCGGGCAGCCCCGCCGACGATCCCGAGACCGTCTACCGCGCGACGCTCAAAGCCTTCCAGGCCGGCGCCCACGGCATCGTCGTCTCACGCGAGTACGAAGAAATGAAGGTCGCGAACCTGCGCGCTGTCGGCCGAGGCTTTCGAGAAGCGACGCGTCAGCTCTCGAGGTAGGTCCTGACGGCGTGGGCCGCGCGCCGCGCGTCCCGGCCGATGTTGAAGATCGCGCCGCTCATCTTGTACGTGTGACCGACGAAGAACACGCCCGGCTGATCCACGCTGGTCACGCGATCGCGGCGGCTTGCGAACCCGCACTCGTCGAGATGAATCAAATCGCGGATCGGACCCAGCGCGGCGCGATAGCCAGTCGCCAGAATCACGTCATCGAACGCGCCTCGCGATCCATCGCTGAAGCACACCTCGTCGCCTGCGAATCCCGTGACACCCGGGCGAAGCTCGACGCGGCCCGCGCGGATCGCGTCCGACAAATGCAATCCGATGAGCGGAATCTTGGGACATGGTGTCGCTGCCGCGGGCGGCAGCGGCGACTTGCCGCGCACCAGACCCGACAACGCGCTCACCCGGCGCGCCGCGAATCGCTGCGCCGCCTGCGGCAGCGGGCTCAGCGCCACGGCGAGGTAGTGCACCGGCAACCCGAGGACGTCGCGCGGCACGATCGTCGCGCCCGACCGGACTGCAAGCGTGACCTTTCTTCCACGCGCGGCCAGCTCGGCGGCAATCTCGCCTGCCGAGTTGCCCGTGCCGGCCACCAGAACGCGGTCGCCCTGTGCGTCCTCCGGCCGGCGGTAGCTGACGCTGTGCATCACGCGACCGCGAAACACCTTCAGTCCCGGCAGCTCAGGCGTGTACGGATTGGCGACGATCCCGGTGGCGAAGATGACCGCGCGCGCCTCGCGGGATGCACCGTGGCTCGGATGGACGATCCAATGGCCGTTCGCGCGGCTCACGCGCGTGACCTCGACGTCCGTCTCCACCGGCAGCCGGAAGGTCGTCGCGTATGAGGTCAGGTACTCCAGAAAATCCAGGCGGGACGGGAAGAGCGGGGTGCCTGCGCGGAACGGCATCCCAGGCAGCGAGGAAAGATGCCGGCCCGTGTGCAGGACGAGGCTGTCGTAGAGGTTCGCCCACGTATGCCCGACGTGCGGTCCGCGCTCGAGCAGCGTGTGCTCGATGCCGTGCCGCATCAACGCAAGCGAGGCGGCCAGCCCGGCGGGGCCTGCGCCGATGACGATCGCGTCGATCGGGGCCATCACGCTCACACCTCGGTGGAGTACCAGAATTGATCTAGATCTAATGATTTTGTTACAAACAATCTTGATTCGTGCGGCCGCACGCGGTACGATGTCGCCCGCCTGCATTCGATCTGCGTTCGTCTTTCACAAGGTTGCATGAATGAGCCGATTCTTTCGTTTCTTTGCCGTGCTGTACGCACTTGTCGATCTTAGCGCCTGCACCACGTCGGCGGTGCAGCCGTCCGGCTCCAGCACGGTGACCTCGCCAGCGCTGTCGTCGCCCGCCAACGGGGCTTTGATCCCGAACGGCAACCAGCCCGTCGTCCTTACCGTCTCGAACGCCATCGTCACCCAGTCGGCGGCGGCCACGTATACGTTCGAGGTCGCCACCGACTCGGCCTTTTCCTTCAAGGTTCAGACGAAAACGGCGCCGGCTAGCACCAACGGTTCGACCTCGGTCACGCTGGACGCCCTGGCCGGAGGGCTCGCCTATTACTGGCATGTCCGGGCGTCCACGACCGACTCGACTGGCGCGTTCTCGACGGCGAGCAAGTTCACGATTGGCTCAGCGGTGGTGCTTCAGCCGCCGACGCCGGTGAGTCCGCTCAGCGGCGGCTTCGGGTCGTCGCGGCCGACGCTCACGGTCACGAATTCCACGCACACGGGAAACACCGGCGCGCTTGTCTATCGCTTTGAGATCTCCGCGAGCGCCGCGTTCAGCCCGGTGCTGGTGTCGGCGACCGTGCCCGAAGGCAACGGTCAGACGTCGTGGACGCCCTCGAACGATCTGCCATCGAACGCGACGTTCTACTGGCATGCGCAGGCGTTTGACGCGACCAACAACGCGTCGAGCCAGTTCTCGACGGCGCAGAGCTTTGCGACCAATCCCACGACCATCGATCTGACGACGGTGAACTTCCAGCGCTTCGTGAACATCACGAACTGGAAGGTCACCGATCAGATCACTTCCATCGATCAGGACGGCGCCGACGGCCACATGTGCATCAACCACATCAAGAGCGGCGTCTGGCCAACCACCGATTTCTTCGGCGACCCGAATACGCAGGTCGAAGGGAATCAGTGGTACATGGCGTTCATCAACGGCGTGTGGTACGCCGGCGCGGGCGAGTATCTGCGGCCGAGTCAGGTCTGCAAGGCCGGCCAGTACACCGAAGCCATTGGCCCCGACGGTACGTGGGGCGGTCCGATGGACACGTGGCAGCCGAAACCGGGTGAGCTCGTGGGCTACATGATTTCCACCCCCGCGCGTAACTATCCGGATTCCAAGACGGTCGACGAGCGCTCGCCGGTCGTCCTTCAACCCTGGCACGACTCGCGATTCAACTCCGCGAGCTTGCCGATCAAGAAGTAGAGCCGCTAATGACGAAACGAGTCTTCGCCCGAAGCGCGCTTCTCGTCGCGCTGACGTTCTCCACGGCGCTGCCCGCTCGCGCGCAGACGGCTCCGCCGGCACCGGCGCTCGTGACGAACCGCGGCAAGGTCTCGATCGGCGGCGTCGTCGGAATCGCCGCCGTGCAGAATGTCGGCGGTCTCGTCGGCGGCCGCATCGGCTACCAGGTGTCGCCGAAGTTCGAAATCATCGGCGACGCGACGTGGATGCAGGACACGGTGACGCGGCGTCGCCTCGACACGGCGACGCAGGTCGCTGGTTATCTGCAGAACACACAGGGCGCTGCGGCAACCGGGACCGTCGCCGAGCCGACATGGTCGTTCCGCGGTGGCGCCCAATTCACGATCGCCTCCCACGGTACGACGGACTTTTACGCCGCCGTTGAAGCCGGAGCCGCGCGCGTCGTTTTTCAGCCGACGTTCACGCTCAACAACAGCGACGTGACAACGAAGCTGCCGACGTACGGCGTCGTACTTGGCTCGGATCTCGCCGGAGAATCGACGGTCGCGGACTACTCGGGTGGCGTCGGCGTGCGCATGCCGCACGGGCCGTGGAACTTCGACGTCGGCGTGCACGTGGAATCCGTGCGCACGCCCGATCAACCGAGCCTGGTGATCGGTGCTTCGTTCGCCGTCATGCGGCGATTCTGACAAAAAAGACGCCGGGTGTTTTTTTACGCTTTTTGTAAAAAAACACCCGGTGTGATTTTTCGGATGACGACGCCGGCGGCCGCGAGACCGAGCGCGGCCAGACCGTTCGTCGTGTCGCCCACGAGCGCGCCCACGAGAAACGCCAGGGCGCCGATCAAGACGATCGCCGCGGACCACGGGTAGCCCCACGCGCGGAAAGGCCGCGGCGCGTCCGGTTCGCGGCGACGCAGCGCGAAGAGCGCGAGGCAGCAGACCGCGTAGTTGGCCGCGAGAAAAAACGACGCGATCGCGACGAGCCGCTGGAACGTGCCCGTCGCGATGAGCCCCACGGCGACGATCGTTGTGACGATCGTCGCCACGTCCGGCGTGCCGCGCGCGTTCACCGACGTCACGCGTGACGACACGAAGCCGTCACGGCCGAGGCCGTACAGGATGCGCGTGCCGATCATCATGATCGCGTTCAAGAGCGGTGGCAGCGAGAGCAGCGACAGCACCGTGATCGCCTGACGGCCGCGGTCGCCGGCCAGCACCGCCGCGGCGTCGGCCGCCGGCAGCGTCGAGTGCGCGAGCGCCGCGATCGGCAGCACGGCCAGCAGCGCGACGTTCACGAGCAGGTAAATCACGATCACGGACAGGACGCCGCCGATCATCGCGCGCGGCAAATTGCGCGTCGGATCGCGATCCTCCTCGGTGAAATACAGCGCGCTCTGCCAACCGCCGTACGCGATCACGACCGATTGGACCGCGCCGACGATGCCCGCGAGCGTGAGCGGCCCGAGCGACGCGTCGGCCGCCGCGCTCACGTTGGGCGACCACATCAGCGCCGCCACGATGAGCGCGAGGAAGGCTCCGAACTTCAGCGCCGTCGTGATCTCCTGGAACCGGCTGCTGACACGGATGCCGGCCCATTGCAGGGCGACGAAGAGCACGAGCACTGCAATCGCGATCCACGTCGTTGCGCCGGCAAGCGCGGGCCATAACAGACCGACAAACTCCGCGATGCCAATCGAGGCGTAGCCGAGGACCGCGCAGTACGTCAGCCAGTCGGTCCACCCGACGGCGAAGCCCGCGACGTCGCCGAACGCGCGGCGCGCGTAGACGTAGTACCCGCCCGCTTCCGGGGCCATGGTGCCGAGCTCGGTGAGGCAGATCGATCCGAGCAGCGTGTACAGCCCGCCCACGGTCCACACGATGAGCGTGGCCGAGGAAGAGTGGAGCGACCCCGCGACGAGCCCGGGCGTCCGCAGGATGCCGATCCCGAGCATGCTGCCGATGATGACGGCGACGCCAAATCCGACGCCCAGCACGCGGCGCAGCCGACCGGACGCAGAATCGCGCGACGCCTCTGTCATTTGAACGCGGCGCCATCTTACACTGCGCGTCATGCGCTACCGGCGGCTCGGCGCGACGGGTCTCGAGATCTCGCCATTGTTCCTCGGCTGCGGCAATTTCGGCGGCGTGGGCTCGGCGCCGGCGTTCTACGGCATGGGTGAGAACGAGTCGCAGGCGACCGAGCTGATGGATCGCGCGTGGGACGCGGGCATCAACGTCTTCGACACCGCAGACGCGTACGGTGGCGGGCGCAGCGAGTCGTACATCGGCAGCTGGCTCGCACGCAAAGGCTCGAGCGTGCGCGATCGCCTCGTGCTCAGCTCCAAGGTCTTCAATCCCGTCGGTCCGGGCGTGAACGAGCGCGGGCTGGCGCGCGTCCACATCCTCCGCCAGATCGACGCGAGCCTCACGCGCCTTCGCACCGATCGGCTCGATCTCTATCTCATTCATGACGTCGATCCCGCCACGCCGATCGAAGAGACGCTCACGGCGCTCGACGATGTGCGCAGAGCAGGGAAGGTGCTGCACATCGGCGCAAGCAACATTCAGGCGTGGCGGCTCGCGGGTGCGCTCGGCGTGAGCGCGTCGCATCAACTCGCGCGCTTCGAGGTCGTGCAGAACTCGTTCAGCCTGCTCGATCGCGCCGCCGAGCGAGAGCTTCTGCCGCTCTGCGGGAATGCAGGCATCGGTTTCACGGCCTACAGTCCGCTCGCGGGCGGCTGGCTCACGGGCAAGTACCGGCGCGATCAGCCATTTCCGGAAGGATCCAGGATGACGCTCCGGCCGGAGCCGTATCGTCATCTCGAGACGGACGTGATCTTCAGCGGCCTCGACCGGCTCGCGGCGGCCGCGCGCGATCGTGGCGTCGCGCCGAGCGTGCTTGCACTGGCGTGGGTGCTGGCGCAGCCTCGAGTCGATGCCGCGATTGTCGGAGCGAGGCGCGCCGCGCATTTGGACGAGGCGCTCGCCGCGCTGGATCTCCGGCTATCTGCGCAGGATCTGTCCGAAATGGCGGCGCTGTTCGAATGAGAACATGTCGCGCCGGTCATGCCGGCGATGCAGAAAGAACGACGCAGGTCGTGCTTCTCGCGCGTCGTAGCATGAGGCATGAAACGACGATTCGCGACACTCGACGTTTTCACCGACACGCCGTTTACTGGCAACCCGCTCGCCGTCGTGCTCGAGTCAGACGGTCTGAACACGGCGGCGATGCAGGCCATCGCTCGCGAGTTCAATCTCTCTGAGACCGTCTTCGTCGGTCCGCCCGCCGATCCGAAATCGCGGGCTCTCGTGCGCATCTTCACACCGGCGCGCGAGCTGCCGTTTGCCGGACATCCGACGGTCGGCACCGCCGTGCTCGTTGGCGGTCTCGATGGCGGCGGCGAGCGCAACTTCACGCTCGAGGAGCAGGTCGGCCCCGTGCCGTGTCGTGTGCGATCGGCCAGCGTCCGGCAAGGCCGCGCGTCGTTCGACCTGCCGCGGCTGCCGGCGAAGGTGGCCGACGGGCCCGCGCAGAACGACGCCGCGGCCGCGCTCGGACTCGCGCCGGCGGATCTTGCGCTGGACGATCTCGCGATCGCGCGGTGGTCGGCCGGCAATGCGTTCACGTTCGTGCCGGTCCGCGGTCTCGAGGTGATGCCGCGCTGCGCAGTCGATCTCGCGCGCTTTGAGCAGGTCTTCGGCGCCGAGGGTCCAGGCGCCGCGTTCGTCTTCTGCCGCGAGGCGCAGCGGAAGGGCAGCGCGTTTCATGCGCGCATGTTCGCGCCGGGGTTCGGCGTTCTGGAAGATCCCGCGACCGGATCGGCCGTCGCCGCGTTCGCGGGCTACCTCGCGGCAACCGGCCGCTACGCCGACGGCACGCACGTCGTGCGGATTGAGCAGGGCTTTGAGATGGGCCGGCCGAGCCTGATCGAGCTCACGATCCAGATGCGCGGCGGCGCGCTCGTGCACGCCTCAATCGCCGGCGACGCGGTCGTCGTCACCGAGGGCACGATCGAGGCGTGACGCGCGATCAGTACCGGAACGGTACTGCCCAGTAGTGCCGGAGGTCTTGACGGCCTCGGCACGCAGGCGGATCATCCCGGCGGGGGGGCAGACAGCATGGAGCCATTTCTCGCGCGCACGCGCAGAACGGTCTCGCTGGTCGTCGTCGCCGCAGTCGTCGCGTTCGCGCTCGCGAGTTGCGGAAAGACGTCGTCGCCTCCTCCAGCTCAGACCGGGGCCGGTTCGCTCGCCGCGCTCAGCGCGAACGCCACGTCCGGCGCTGCCTCGAGCTCGGCGAAGTTTCGAGTCGCCACCGGGAAGAACGTCTCCGCGACAGGCGGACACAGCATTGCGCGCGTCACGTACGCGCCCAACGTCAAGATGATTGGCGACAGCGAGATGCGCGCCTCGCTCGCCGGCATCGCCAGCGACGGACATCGATTCGTCTTCAAGAACGCGGGCGCCGCCATTCGCAATCTGCAGGCCGGCGACATTCTCATGGTCAAGGGTGAGATGGCGGCGAAAGTGCTCGGCGCCGTCTCCCAAGGCGAGTACACGCTCGTCGTGGTCGCAGAACCCTCGCTCGGCGACCTGCTGCAGCAGGGCGACATCAGCATCGACGCGCCGGTGCGATTCCACGGACCAGCGTCGTCCTCTCGGCTGGAGCGCGCGCCGCTGTCGCTGTGGAACGCCATCGAGCCGCCGCTGCTGGCGCAAGGGGGCCGCGAGGCCTTTCAGGAAGAGCTGAAGAAGCAGAAAGAGGAGGGCGAGGCGGCGAACAACCCGGCGGCGCAGGCCAAATTGTTGCTGACGTCAGGCTGGAAGGTCGTCACCTATTCGATCGCGGCCGAGAACGCCGAGGCCGCGTTTCATGTGGTCCTGGCCAAGCAACTCAGTGGCTTCGTCGGCATGATCGCGATGAAGGGCACGGTCGGCAACCTCGATTTCACGACGAAGCTGTCCCTCGATCGCGCGACGAACGGGCAGGCCGGCGCGATGGCGAGCGAGATCTACTCGGGCCTCAAGAACTCGACCGGCGCGATGCAGTTCGACTGGGAGATCGGCAAGTCGACGCCGGGTGTCTGGGCGGAGGAGGATCGCGTCAAGCTCCCGATCGGGATCACCGTGCCGCTCGCGGAGGTGCTCGACGGTTTGCCAGTCAGCCTCGACATTTCCACAGCGCTCCTGATTCACCCGGGGCTCACGGGCGGCAACGAGTACAGTCGCGGCGGATTCTCGGTCGGGTGGTCGGGCGGCGGCGGGTTTCAGGCGCGCCGCGGCGGCGCCGTCACGGGCGACAACTCGATTTCGACGACGTTCGGCATCACCGCTGACGGGAACATCTCACCGGTCGCGGCCAATAACATGGTGGTGTCCTACTGCGCGCGCTTCGAACTGCGCGTGGACGTCTTCGGTCCGTTTGCCGAATCGGTGGGCGATTTCGGCGGCGCCATCGATACCATCGCGTCCCAGATGGAGAGCCTGCTGCCCAAGAGCGTGCTGGAGGCCGCGGATCAGTCGCCGCTGAGTCGAGTGACCGCGAGCAGTATCCTGCAGTCGAATGCCGACGTCTACGCCCAGTTCATCGCCACCGAAGGCGTCGTGCACGCACCGAACGTGACGTCGGTGCCGTGCTCGAAACAGGAGATCAAGTTCAGCGTGCAGGGCGGCGCGGCCGCGCAGCTCTTCGGGCTGACGCCTGACGCCAAGATCGAGACCGATCTCTTCAGCAAGACGTACACGCAGTGGAACCCGCCGACCGCGTTCTGCAAGGGCGTCTGAGCGATCTTACGCTCGTGCGCCCCGCGTGAGAAAATAGCCCCACCATGTCGATGATGCGCGCGTACCGCGCCGGCGAGTCGATTGAGGACTTTTGCCGGGCGTGCAAGACCGACCGCATGCACACGATCGTCGTCGTCGACACCGTCGGCCAGCCGATCCGAGTCGCGTGCGGATTCTGCCGCAGCGAGCACAACTTCCGCGGCGGCCCGCGTGTCGCGCCCTGGTCCGGTCCGAAGACCGACGAGCGCACGAACGAGACAGCGGCCGCTTCACGCCGCGTATCTCACGGCGGCGAACCGCTGCCGTTCGTGAGCGAGCGCGAGCGCGCGGCTCCGTCGAGCGCGGCGTCGAGTGAGGCGGATCTCGAGCTGCTCTTGCGACGCGTCATTCGTGAGGAGACCGGGCTTACGCCTGTCGCGCCGGCTGAGAAGTGGCGCAACGGTCAGCTCGTGCTCAAGCCGGGCGCACCCGGCCTTCAGGAGAAGACCTGGCCGATCGAGACCTTCTTTCACAAGGTCGTGATGCTCCGCAATCGCCTGCGCACGCTCGAGCAACAGATCAATGCCGCCGAACTGCCGGATGATGTGAAAGTGAAGCTGCAGGCGTACATCAGCGGCTGCTACGGATCGCTCACGAGCTTCAACGTGCTCTTTGCCGATGAGGCAGACCAGTTCAAGGGCACGGGAGGGGACTGACGTGAGCGGCACGACCCGGCGCGCGAACGTGCTGGTGCTCGCGGTGATGTTGTGCGTCGAGGCGCTCGTCCTCGCGCAAACGGAAATCAAGCCCCCGAAGAACAAATTCACGCCCGCGCAGGACGTCGAGTACGGCGAGAAAGCCGCCGCGGAGATCCGGCGGCAGTATCCGATCATCACCGACGAGCAGATCAACTCGTATCTGACGATGCTCGGTAACCGGCTCGTCGCCGTCGCGCCGCCCGATCTGAACAAGCCGGAGTTCAAGTACTCGTTCACGCCCGTCAACGTGAAGGAGATCAACGCGTTTGCGCTGCCTGGCGGACCGATGTTCGTCCATCGCGGCATGTTCGACGCGGCGGCCAACGAGGGCGAGGTGGTCGGCGTGATGGCGCACGAGCTCTCGCATGTCCTCTTGCGTCACGGCACCGCGAACGCGACCAAAGCGGAGAATCCGTGGCTCCAGCTCGGACAGATCGCCGGCGCCGTGGGCGGCGCGATGGTGGGCGGCGTGGCGGGCTCGGCGATCTCGCAAACGAGCGATTTCGGTCTGGGCACGCTGCTCTTGCGCTACAGCCGCGACTACGAGAAGCAAGCGGACCTGCTCGGGTCGCAGCTCATGGCGAAGGCCGGCTACGACCCGCGCGATCTCGCGCATATGTTCGAAACGATTCAGAGCGAGTCGCAGGGCGGCGCGCCGCAGTGGTTGAGCAGCCACCCGGATCCCGGCAACAGAACGGCGTACATCACGAAGGAAGCCGAAGCGCTGACGATCGCGACGCCCCCCGACATGAGCCAGTTCCCGACGATCAAAGAACGATTCGCGTCGCTGCCCAAGGCGAAGTCGGTGTCCGAGCTCTCTGAGCGCGGCGCGTCGTCGGACGAGTCGGCGAATGCTCCGAGCGCCGTCGGGACCCCGGGGCAGCCGATTCCCGCACCATCCTCGCAGTTCCGCACCTTCTCGGCCGGCAATCTCTTCCAGGCCAGCGTGCCCGCCAACTGGACGACCATTCCTTCGAAGAGCGAAGTGAAAGTCGTGCCGCAAAACGGCTACGGCGAGCTCAACGGCCGGACGGTGTTCACGCACGGCGTGGAATTTGGTATCGCGAAGGCCTCGTCGCGCGACCTTCAGGAAGCGACGAAGAGCTTCCTGCTGGCGATCGCCCAGAACAATCCGCAGCTGCGGCTCGCTGGCGATCAGCAGTACGGCAAGCTGGCCGATCGCAGCGCGCTCTTGACGCCGCTCACCAATCCCTCGTCGCTCGGCGGCAGCGAGCGCATCACGATCGCCACCGCATTTCTCGTCGACGGCAACTTGTTCTACTACCTGACGGTCGCGCCGGAGGCCGACGTCGACGCGCTCCTGCCGGTGTTCAGAAAGATTGGACAATCGATTCGACTCATGGACGTAAAGTGATCGTCCGCTCGACTGAACTTTCACTCACGCTCATCACCCAGCCCGATCACGCCGCACTCGCGTGGCGCATCATGGAGCACTGGGTCGCCGACGGGCTGCCGGTGGCCGAGCACCGCGCGCCGATCCTCACCGCGATTCTTCAGCACGACAACGGCTGGCAGGAGGTCGACCTCGCGCCGCTCCACGGCGGCGACGGGGGCGTGCTCGATTTCGTGACGACGCCGATCGACATCCGTCAGGCCGTGTGGCCGCGCGGCGTCGAACGCCTGGCGCCGACGCCGATGGCCGCCGCGCTCGTCGCCGAGCACGCGATCAACGTTTACAGCCGATATCGCGACGACGCGGCGTGGGCGTCGTTCTTCTCGCAGATGGCCGAGCTGCGTGCACGGTTTGCCGGCGTCGCGGACGTGTCGCTCGAGGAGGTTGCCGAGGATTACTTCTTCCTGCGCGCGGCCGATCTGCTGTCGCTCACGTTCTGCAACGGCTGGACGGACGTGCAGCACATTCGCCACTATGCGTTCAGGCTCGACGATCGCGTGATGACGATTCAGCCGGATCCGTTCGCCGGCGCGACCGTGCCGCTCGAAGTGTTGGCGCGCGTCCTGCCGCGCCAGCACTATGCGTCGGTCGCCGACCTCGGCGACGCGTGGGCGGCGAGCTCGCGCGTCACGGTGCGCGGCGTGCTGCGCGGCGGCGAGGTGCGCGAGTGACCGCTCAGAATCATGACGACCCGCGATCCGGTACTCGGTCGGTATCTCGTGCGGGCGGCACTGAAGTCGACGTATTGAGGCTAAGATGTGGCGACGCTCCTCAATCAACGGAGACTGCCATGGTGAGTCTCAATCGGACGCTGCGCCCGCTTGCCCTCGTCCTGTTGGGCGTGGCCGCGGTTGCCGCGCAACAAGCCTCGCACAACGAAGGCCAGAAGCATTGGGGTTACAGCAGCGAAGGTGGCGCGGTCCCTCCGGCCGAGTGGGGCAGCCTGCCGGGCGCGGAGCTGTGCGCGGCTGGCCACGAGCAATCGCCGATTGATCTTGCCAGCAAGACTCCGGTGAGCAAAGCCGCCGGTCCCGCGTTCGACTACCATTCGTCGGCGCTGTCGATCGTGAACAACGGCCACACGGAGCAGATCAACGTCGACCCCGGCAGCACGATCACGATCGCCGGTCAGATATTCAAGCTCGCGCAATTCCATTTCCACGCGCCGAGCGAGCACACCATCGACGGGCGACACTTTCCGCTCGAGATCCACTTCGTTCACGTGAATGATGCGAATCAACCCGCGGTGGTCGTCGGCGTGCTCGTGCAGGCGGGCGCGCAGAACCGCGTGCTCGATCCGGCCATGACGCACCTGCCGGACCAGGAAGGCGCGACCGCGGCGTTTCAAGGTCCAGTCAATCTCGGGCGCGCGCTGCCGTCGGCGAGCGGTTTCTGGCACTACGCCGGCTCGCTCACAACGCCGCCGTGCACCGAGCACATTCAGTGGTACGTGATGGAGCGGCCGGTGGAGATGTCGAGCGCGGAGATCGCCGCGTTCACGAAAGTGCCGCACATGGCGCACACCGATCGACCCGTGCAGAGCTCCACCGGACGCACGATCGAGCACGTCGTCCGATAATGCGACGCCCAATCTCGCGCTCGCTCGTTTTCGTCATCGCACTCGCTTCGGCTGAGTCGCTGACGGCGGCGCAGGCGCCTCGTGTCGATCCCGAGCACGCGAGGCTCATCGCGCTCGCCGGCACGTGGGAGGTCGAGATGACGTTCAAGCTCAGGCCGGATGGTCCCGGCATTCCGACGAAGGGCACGTCGACGATTCGGACGCTCCTCGGCGGGCTCTTCATCGAGGAAAAGATCGAAGGCGCGCTCAACGGCACGCCGTTCACGACGCTCGCGTGGACCGGGTTCAACACCTCGACCAAGCAGTACGAGGCCACGCGCATCGCGAGCACGAACAGCAGCCGCATCGCTGAAACCGGCCGCTACGATGAAGCGACGCGCACGTTCGAGCTCAAAGCGGACTATCCGCTTGCGGGCGACACGTGGCATCAGCGGACGGTGATTGAGATCGTGTCCGCCGACGCCATGGTCGCGACGAGCTACCTGAGCTTCGGCGCCGTGCCTGAATGGAAGGCTGTCGAGATCAAGTACACGCGACGGCCGTCGTCAGCTCACTTGTTTCCAGACCGGCGGGAAGAAAACACGACCCGAGATCGAGTCATCGCGCTCGGGATGCAACATGCGGCGCAGTTCGCGCTCGAAGAAGACGGCCTGAACGCCTGTCGCGCGACGGAAGCGTTCGGATACCGCGCCGTCCTGGATCACATCGGGCGCGTCGCGACGGGGTTCATGATGTCGACATCCGCGCTCGAGCGATCCGAGCGGATGGGCGCCGCCGGCGACCCGCCACTGGCGTTGAGGAAGTCGATCGACCTCGGCATGGCGACCAATCCTTCCGGCCAGCACGTGGACTATCTGGAGATCTACGAACCGGATGTCACGGCGCCGGACATGCAGTCCGTACTGCGATATGGCGCATCGCTGTTCCGGTCGCATGGAGGGTCGTTATGAGAAGCAACTCGCCTGGTCGCGCTCTGGGGCCGGGTCAGAAGACCTTGTCGCCGCGATGCAGCCGGCCGAGAAGTCACGCCCAGGCACGGCGAGTGCGCGGCGACGACGCGTTGTTGCGTGCGCGTACAATATCGACACGCGCCCGTAGCTCAGGGGACAGAGCATCGGCCTTCTAAGCCGAGGGTCGGAGGTTCGAGACCTCCCGGGCGCGCCAAATATTTCAGTATTTCGCGATTTTCCCCCGGATTTGTCCCGTCGGTAACGTCGTCGAGCCGATGCGTTCGGCATGGCACTCGGCATGGCACCAATTTCGGACGTCCGGACCGGTCGCAGACTGTTTTCTGAAATACTTCTTCGCACTCCCTTCGACGAAGCATCGACATCCGTTCGCCATCGTAATGCCGCTTGAATGTCGGCGGCGGGTCCACCGCGTTTGCGAAGGGGAGCGCCGAGAAGCATTTCGACAACTCGAAAGAGGACCGCCTGAATGCCCTCAACCTTTTGCTGAATCAGATCGAGAGGCGCGCCGCCAGGAACGACAACGCCGCCCTTGACTGACACGAGAACATGGAGTGTGGTCGACCCGAGCACAGTATCGCACGGTTGGAATTGGATCGAAGTGATCAACAGTGATCACAATCGGGTTCGCGAAGTGATCAACAGTGATCATTCGTCACGGAGAATTGACACGTGTCTGGAAAATCTTTGCGACTCCTTCGATCTTCTCTTGACGTGCTGGCGATCGTGCGCGATCCTGCATTCGCTCGACGACAACTCAAGAGCTCGCATGGGCCGCAGCGCGCTCCTTCGGCCCTGAACTGCGCGCTCGCGAATACTTCGTCCACGAAACATTGTTGACGAAGGCTCGGCGCTGTCGTCGCGACCCGGAGGGCTGCGAAGCGACGCGGCAAGAGGACCATCATGCG
>CAYQRM010000020.1:0-8149 GCA_964419785.1 uncultured Solibacteraceae bacterium
CAAGCCGCGACGACAAACTACCAGGCGTTTGTCGCGATTCGCGGCGAAGCCGCGAACGATCCGCTCGTGGCCGACGCCAAGAAGCGCCTCGCCGCGCAGAAATAACGGGCAGGCCTCCCTCGAGGCCTGCCCGCTCAATCACCGCAGCGTCAGCGTGAAGGGCCCGAAGGCCAGGCCCGCGCCGAACGTCTGACCGGTCTTCAGACTGCCGACATACACCAGATAGTTGCCTGCCGTCAGACCAGTCGTCTGCCAGTTGAACTGCCACGTATATCCGTTGGCCGCCGTCGGCGGCTGGAACGAACTGTTCCCTGGCGCTTCGGGCGTGAACACGAGCGTACCGCTCGGCCCGACGATCCGAATTTCGGGATCCGCACTGCTACTGTCGACGGCGACGCCGTTCATCGTGAAGCGCCACTGGAGCGGGATGGCGCTGCCGCTATTGAATTTCTTACCTGCGCCCGGTGGCAGATTGTTCACACCGATGAACCCGTACGGCGGGTTCGTCAGCGTCACCGTCACGGTGAACGAGCCGACGGCCTTGTTGCCGTGCGCATCCGTGGCCGAGCAGTTCACCGTCGTCGTGCCCGCCGGGAAGGTGGATCCCGAAGGCGGCGCGCAGGTGACGGCGATGGCGCCGTCAACGAGATCCGATGCGGTCGCGATGAAGTTGACGACCGCGCCGAGCGGGCTGTTGGACATCACGTTGATCGGCGCCGGCAGCGTCAGCGCGGGCGCCGTCGTGTCGATGACGTGCACGGTGAACATCACCGGCGTCGCGACGTTGCCGTGCGCGTCGGTGGCTGTGCACGTGACCACGGTGTTGCCCAAGGCGAACACTGCTCCTGACGCGGGGCCGCAAACGGCGATGCCTGCGCCGTCAACCAGGTCGGTTGTGGTTGGCGCGGTGAAGGACACGGTCGCGCCGGCCGCGCTCGTCGCCTGCACGGTCACATCCGAGTGCGCCGCGATGACCGGCGGCGTCGTGTCGCGGACGGTCACGGTGAAGTTTGCATTGCCGATGTTGCCGTGCGCGTCGGTGGCCGTGCACGCGACCTGCGTGTTGCCAATCGCAAACACGCTGCCCGACGTTGGCGAGCAGCTCACGGGCACGTTGCCGTCGAGCCCATCGAACGCCGAGACGCCGGTGTAGTTCACGGTCGCCCCTGACGGGCCGGTCGCCTCGACGGTCATCGTGGAGGGCACGGTGATGACCGGCGGCGCGTGATCGATGATCACCTGGGGCACGCCGCCGTTCGTGTCGTTCGCCTGAGCCTGCGCGACTACGGTGACGCTGTCTGGATCTACGAAATTCGTGCCGATGACGCGAAGCGTCACGACGGCCATGTCACCGGACGAGAGCGAGAACGTCGCGTTCGACGCGCTGTCGCTCAGCGGGCTCTGCAGCGTGAGCGTCGGGTTCGTCACGTTGACGAGCACGTTGGCGTTGTATTGCTGTCCAAGCGAGCATCCCGCGTCGCCCGGCGTCGTGTAGATGCGATTCACCAGGAGCTGGAACGTCGCTCCGGCCGGCACCGACGCGAGGATCGCCGAGAAGTTGTACCCCGACACGACGTTGCCTGTGTTCGTCAGCTGCCAGCTCACGTCGGTTACGAGCGGCGCGTTGACGAACGTCGGATTCAGAAACGTCGGGTTGAGGAACGTGGGATTCAGGAACGTCGGGTTCAAGAACGTCGGATTCAAGAACGTCGGGTTCAGGAACGTCGGGTTCAGAAACGTCGGGTTGACGAACGTCGGGTTCAGAAACGTCGGGTTGAGGAACGTCGGGTTCAGGAACGTCGGATTCTGGTACGTGTTCGTGAAGGCAGTGCTGAGCGACAGCGAGTGCGTCTCGAGCGACGCCAGGGACTGGTCGTCGGGCGGCGGCGCGGTGGGATCCGAGTTGATGACCGTCGTGCCCTGCAGTCCGTTGGGGATCGCCACGCCGTTCGCGTCGATCTCGAACACCTTGACGATCGCGCTCGTCGTGCCGTTGACGAACACCGTCCGCGCGACCGTGGAAAACGCGGGGACGTCCGCGTCGACGTGATCGAGCGCGGCGTTCGACTGAAACGACGCCGGCCCGCCCGGCGCCATGCCGGTCTGCAGCCGGAAACGGCGCTGAACGTTGGTCGCGTTCTGCGCGAACACCGCGAAGGCGCGCGTGATCGAGCCCGCGAGGCGCGAGCTGCCGTCGGCGCCCACGATCAGGCCCTGCGTCAGCCGCGCGGTATAGACATTCTGATTTCTGATCGACGCCTGGACGCCCGCTCCGCACGAGCCGGGCGGCGCGTAGTTCGCCCAGTTGTCCGAGAGCGCGGGGACGACGTCGCGATTGTCGGTCCACGTCGCGTGCAACACCGGCGTCGACGTCGTGTCGGTGTTGTATTGCCAGCCCGCCGCGCCGAGCGGCGGCGTGAACGGCCGGGCGGCCGCGAGATCGATGTAGTCGCCGATGAAGGGCAGCTGGCCGCCCGAGAACAACGGCCAGTTCACCGGATTGAACTCGAGCTGCACGAGCTGCTGTGCGACCGTGTCGAACGCGTAGTCATAGCGCGAGACTTTGATGCTCGGGCCGAACGCACCGTTGGCGCCCGTTTGCGACGCCCGGACATCGATCGTGTGCGCGGGCGGCGGCGGAATCGGGTCGGCGATGAGCGGACCGAAGATCGCGGAACCGAAGAGCGACTGCGCGTTGTCGTCACGCTGGTCGTACCAGAGCAGCGTCGCCGTGTTGGCCGAGCAGGCCATGGCCGGCATGAACTGGTGGCCGGGGCCGGCGATGTTGTCTACGGGCGTGGGCGCTGACCAGTGCTTGCCATCCGAAGAGGTCGAGACCAGGATGCGCGCATCGCCCTGCGGGCCGACGCCGCGCTGCGCCCACGCGACGCGCGCGAGCCCGGTCGTGTCCGTGCACATCGCGGGGTAGCCGTTCGTTCGGAACATGCGGAACATGTTCCCGTTCGGCGCCGAGGGATCGGGCAGCGTCGACAGATCGAAGGCGGTCGACGCACTTTGCAGACCGAGGTCCGTCACCACGACCGGCTTGCTGAACGAGGAACCGAAGTTGGTGGATTGCGCGACGAGGATCTGGCCGGACGCGCTGTTGTTCGGCGTCGCGAACGATCGCCACGCGACGAGGATGTTGCCGTTGGTCGGATTGATGCTGATCGTCGCCGACTGGCTCACGTCGACGCTGGCGTCCAGACGAATCGGATTCGACCACGTCTGGCCGCAGTTGGTCGAGCGCGAGAACAGCAGCTTCGAGTTCTGATTGTTGCCGCTGCCAGTGAAGACGCTGTAAGCGATGTAGACGTTGCCCGCCGGCACCTGCTGCGCCTGCACGCCGGTGGTGCTGGGAATGTTGCACATTCCCGCGCCCTGGCGCGGAATGTCCGCCGCAATCCACGGCTTGTCCAAGAACTGTCCACTGTTGCCGTTGTCGGTGATCACCGTGCGGATGTAGCGCGGCGAGACGGTGTCGGCCTGCGAGTTGTTGTCGTCGATGAAGAGGCTGACGAACATCGCGCCGGCCTTGCCGCCACTGCTCGACGCCGCCGGATCGAACACGATCCCGCTGTAGTAGAAGAGCCCGTTCGTGCCCGCGCGAATCGTCGGATCGGCCGCCGCCGGAAATCCGTGGAGCGGCGACGCCATGCCCTCGGGCGTCGTGTCTTGCGGGAACCCCGGCAGCGTCGTGCTCCGCCACGTCTGGCCATCGTCGTGCGTCCAGAACACGCCGAGCCACGCGTCACCGACGACCTGGCCGGGCTGCCCGGGCACGTTGACGAGCCGGTAGTCGTTGGCGCCGGCCAGACACGTGATGCTGTTTCTCGACGAGCAGGCCATTGATGGCTCGTTCTGGCGTTGCAGGAACGGGTCGCCGTCGATGTGGAACGGCGGCCCAGGCGTGAGCTGCGCCGGGCCGCCTACCATGTTGACGTTGGCGCCAGCGGTCAGCTGCTGCTGCGCCTGCGCGCCAACCTCGACGCCCGGTGCGGCCACGACGAACGCGACGATCGCGAGTGCCGCAATCGTCAGACGGCCAAGTGAGAACTGGGAGAACAACCGGCGCGTGTTCGCCGCCGGGCCGAAAAGGGGCATGGGGAGCCTGCCTTTGAAGACCGCGCCAAAGAGTGGTCGACGTGACAACATCGTGCGCGGGGACCGATAAGTCTACTACTTACACTGTTGTTCTTTACCCCTCTTACGGCCGTTTTCTGCCCTTAATCAGCACGTCCAGGCTGTCGTTTCGGCCGTTGAAGAAGTCGAGCCGGATCTTCCGGTCGGCGGTTTCAGAAATCACCGCCGGAATCGACGATTCCGTCAGAAACCAGTCAGCGGGGAGCACCACGGAGTTGCGCGGCCGCCCAAGGCTTCGGTCGAATACCAGATCCTGGCCCTCCAGGCGATAGCTCTCCGGTGCTGCATAGGTCTCAGATATTCGCAATCGCAGGGATTGCCCGGCCTTGACCGCGGGGAAGTACACGACCACGACTTCGGTGTCGGGGGTGACCGTGCCGGCGTCGATCTTCGCGGCAGCGATCGCGTCGCCCTTGAGAATCTCGTACTTCAGCGCTTCTCCGGTGTCGAGAATCATCGCCGACGGATTCGACACGTGGCTGCCCGTGCGCACGACGTTGATGTATTTGTCCACGCCGGGCCGCGACTCCGTGTAGTCGTGGAACAGACTGAACGAGTTGGTCGACGGTTCCTGAAGGAAGTAGGTGATATCGCGATCCTGATGCGCGCGCTCGGCGAGGCGCGTGCGCTCGGTCGGGCCCTGCGCGGGCGGCGGCTCCCAGCTGCGCTTGTCGGTGAGCGCTGTCGGCGCCGACGCGGCGGACTTCAATCCGCCCCGCACCTTCACCACGAGCGTCGTTGCGCCAGGCGCCTGGTTCATGAACGCGACGCTGATCCGGCCGTCCGGCTGCCAGAGCACTTGCGACGCGACGTTGCAGCCGATGAGCTCGTAGGTCGCGGGCAGCACGACGAGGCCGCGGCGCGCGGGCAGCACGACGGAAAATGTGCTCACGCCATTCTCCGCCTGTGCGTAGCCGCGTGAGTCGCGAATCGTCTTCTCGAGCCGGACGCGCGCCTGGCCGCCCTGGGGCACGGGTCGCGCGAGCGCAACACTGAGCTGATTCGTGTTCTGCGCGACGATGAGCGGCTGCCCGGTCATCATGTCCGCGGCGCTGGCATCGGTGACGATCGTGCCGGGCGCGATCGGATCGGTGTAGCGCGCCATCTTCTCGGTCGTCGCGCTGACTTCGAACGTCACGTGATAGGTCGACGTCGTCGGCGCCTGCAAGTCGTAGCGCACATACTCGTCCATCTGCGTCTGCACGGGCGGCATCTGCGCGCGGCCCGCCGCTCCGGCGAACGCGTACGTCACGAAGCCAGCCGCGAGCCAAGTCCGGTGTCGTCGTGTCATGGGCCACCCCCGGCCGCGGCAAGGATACCAGCGAACCGGACGCGCGCATCGCACGTCTAAATACCTTCGAAACCGAAGGTAATGCAGAACCGAAGCAAACGTCCCGACGACAACGACGTCCTGCGCCACTTGCCGCTCCGGCCGGTGGCGTGCGCCGTGCTTGCGGCGCTCGCCGAGCGGCCTCGACCGGGCATCGAGATCCTCGACGCGGTGAACGCGACCGCATCCGGACATCTGCTGCTCGGTCCTGGGACGCTCTATCGCCTGATGCGCGAGCTCCGGCAGGAGAAGCTGGTCGTGCGCGCGGATCCTCAAGTCGATCCCGGTGATGACCGCCAGGTCCATCACGCGCTCACTCCGCTCGGTCAAGCGGTGCTGCGCGCCGAGCTCGAGCGGCTGCGGCGGACACTCACGCTGGCCTCGCGCGTCCGTCCGGCGTCGGAGCGATGATGCGCCTGCCGCCCGACCGCCTCTATCGGCGGCTGCTCGTGGTGCTGCCCGACAAACTGCGCGAGGAAGCTGAGCCCGAGCTCGTCGAAACGTTTCATCAGTCGCACGCGCGCATCGCCAGCCGCGGAGCGTTTGCGCGCGCTCGTTTCTGGTGCCGGATGGCGGCGGACCTGGTCGTCGCGTCGGCCGCCGAGCGGTGGCGTGTCGCCGCGCCGCCGCAACCGCGTCTGTCCCGAGGGGAGCAGTTCATGAACTGGCTGAGAGAACTCAAGCTGGCCGTCCGGTCGCTCCGCGGGTCGCCCGCTTTCAGCGCGACCGCAGTGCTCACGCTCGCGTTGGGCATCGGTGCGACGACGGCGATCTTCAGCGTGGTGAATGGCGTGCTGCTCGCGCCGCTGCCGTATCGGGATGCCGACCGGCTCGTGCTCGTGTGGCAGGAGCTGCGCGCGCGGCACGTCCCGGAGTTTCCGTTCCCGGCGGGCGACATTCCGGATCTCAAGGCGCGCGGCACGCTGTTTGACGACATCGCGACGGTGGCCACGCAGCGGCAGTCGCTCGCGACCGACGGATCGCAACCCGAGCAGGTCCGCACCGCGTTCGTCTCGTCGAACCTGTTACGGCTGCTCGGCTATCACATCGAGCTCGGTCGCGACTTCACCGACGTCGACGCGACGCCGCCTCCGCCGCCTCCAGGCGTGGCCGGCACACCGGGTACTCCTGCGCCGGCTGGCGGCGCGGCGCCGCCGCCGCCGGCCGCGCCCGCGCCACCGGTGAACTTCGCCGTCATCATCAGTCACGAATTCTGGCAGCGTCACTTCGGCGGCGATGCCTCTGTGCTCGGGCGCACGATCGATCTCGGGGGCGCCACCGCGACTGTCGCGGGCGTGGTCGAGCCGGACGCGCAGCTGCTGTTTCCGCCGCGCACGAGCGTGGAGCGCGCGCCCGATCTCTGGTTCGCGTCTCGCGCCGATCTGGCGAACGGATCGCGCACGGCCGGCGCGCTGCGCGTGATCGCGCGGCTCAAGCCGGGCGTGACGGTCGCGCAGGCCCAGACGCAGATGGACGGACTCGCGTCCGACCTGCGCAATCAGTTTCCCGTCAAGAAGAACGCCGGCGTGTATATCGACGTTGTCTCGATGCAGGATTCGCTGGTCTCCGACGTGCGACGCGCAATTCTGGCGCTCATGGGCGCCGTCGTGATCGTGCTGCTCATCGCCTGTGCGAACGTCGCGAGTTTGTTTCTGACGCAGGCCGCGCGGCGCGAACGGGATCTCGCTGTTCGCACGGCGCTCGGCGCGGGGCAGGGTCGCCTCATCGGCCAGCTGTTCGCCGAGAGCGTGGTGCTTGCGTCGATTGGTGCGATTGCGGGCATCGGTCTCGCGCGCCTCGGGATCGCGCTGCTGCAGCAAATCGGTCCGGCCGATCTTCCGCGCCTCGCGTCTGTCGGACTCGACGCCAGGGTGCTGGCCTTCGCAGTTGGCGTCGCGGCGGCCGCGGCGACGCTCTTCGGTCTCGTTCCTGCCTGGCGCGCCTCGCGGCCGGACGTCGTCGCCGTGCTTCGCAACGCCGGACGAACGGCCGGCCTTGGCGCCGGACGGCTCCGCGGCGGGTTGGTGATCGTCGAAGTGGCGCTGTCGTTCGTGCTGCTCGTCGGATCAGGACTGATGCTCCGGAGCCTGATCGCGCTCGAGCACGTCAATCCCGGCTACGACCCGCAGGGTGTGCTGACGTTCCTCGTCCCGAGTCTTCGCGCGAACACGCCCGAGGCGCGCGCCGCGATGGTCGCGCGGCTGCGTGATGAGCTGCTCGCGCTGCCCGGCGTCGAGGGTGTGGGTGCCGCGACGCCGCTGCCGCTCGACGGCCGCGTGAACAACGTACCGTGGGGCACTGAAGCGGCGGCCGCCGATCCGACGCTCTTTCAGCAGGCGCTCGTGCACATCGTGCAGCCCGGCTATTTCGAGACGATGCACGCGCCGCTCGTCGAGGGGCGCACGTTCCAGCCGACCGACAATGTCGCGACGGCGACCGTGGTCGTCATCGACAACCTGCTGGCGGCGAAAGCATTTCCGGGGCAGTCGGCGGTCGGGAAGAAGCTGCTGTTGCGAACCACCGGCACCGCGCCCCTCCCGTTCGAGGTGATCGGGGTCGTCATGCACGAGCGCCACGCGTCGCTCGCCGAGGAGGGCCGCGAGGCGCTCTTCTTCACCGACGGCCAGCGCGGCTTTGCCACGGCGAACCGCTGGGTCGTCCGCACCTCGCGCGATC
>CAYQRM010000021.1:0-14204 GCA_964419785.1 uncultured Solibacteraceae bacterium
GAGCTGAAGCTGCATCAGTGCGGGCTGCCGAAGAAGATGGCGCTCGAGCTGTTCAAGCCGTTCATCTACAACAAGCTCGAAGAGCGCGGCCTCGTCTCGACCATCAAGCAGGCGAAGGAGATGGTCGAACAGCAGCGGTCGGAAGTGTGGGACATCCTCGAGGAGGTCATCCGCGAGCATCCCGTGCTGCTGAACCGCGCGCCGACGCTCCACCGCCTGGGCATTCAGGCGTTCGAGCCGGTGCTCGTCGAGGGCAAGGCGATCCGCATCCATCCGCTCGTCTGCACCGCGTTCAACGCGGACTTCGACGGCGACCAGATGGCCGTGCACATTCCGCTCGCGCCCGAAGCGCAGATCGAAGCGTCTGTGCTGATGATGTCGTCGAACAACATCCTCTCGCCGGCGTCGGGCCAGCCGATCGCGATTCCGTCGCAGGACATCGTGCTCGGCTGCTACTACCTGACGAAGAGCAAGACGGGCGCAAAGGGTGAGGGCCGCGCGTTCGCGTCGGTCGAGGACGTCATGCTCGCGCTCGACGCGGGCGAAGTCGAGACCCTGTCGCCAATCCGGCTGCGCTTCACGGGCCGGCTCGTCGATCTCACGACCGCGCGCGATTCGCAGGACGTGATGGAGGCCGAAGAACAAGCGGTCAACAACCGCATCATCAACACGACCGTCGGCCGCGTGATTCTCAACAGCGCCATGCCGAAGGAGATGCCCTTCATCAACGGCCTGTTGAAGAAGAAGGGCCTGCAGAACGCCGTGCGGTACTGCTACCTCAAGCATGGGCTCGAGAAGACCGTCGAGATGCTCGACAGCCTGAAGCACGTCGGCTTCACGTATGCGACGCGCTCGGGCCTGTCGATCGGCATCGACGATCTGATCATCCCGGAGAAGAAGGTCGAGTTCGTCCAGCAGGCCCGCGACGAGGTCATCAAGGTCGAAGGCCAGTACCAGGACGGCGCGATCACCAACGGCGAGCGCTACAACAAGGTCATCGCGATCTGGTCGGAGGTCACCGAGAGGATCGCCGACGAAATGTTCGGCGAGATGGAAGCGCTCGACAAGTCGGGCCGGAACTTCAACCCGGTCTACATCATGGCCGACTCGGGCGCGCGCGGATCGAAGCAGCAGATCCGTCAGCTCGCCGGCATGCGCGGCCTGATGGCGAAGCCGTCGGGTGAAATCATCGAGACGCCGATCACGTCGAACTTCCGTGAGGGCCTCACGGTGTTGCAGTACTTCATCTCGACGCACGGCGCCCGCAAGGGTCTCGCCGACACGGCGCTCAAGACGGCCGACTCGGGCTACCTCACGCGGCGTCTCGTCGACGTCGCGCAGGACGTGATCATCTCGGAGATCGACTGCGGCACGCTGGACGGCCTCGAAGCGCGCGCGATCATCGACTCCGGCGGTGAGATCGTCGAGCGGTTGAGCGACCGCATCGTCGGGCGCGTCGCGCTCGAGGACATCGTCGACCCGGCGTCTGGCGCGGTGATCGTGCCGGCGGCCGGCGAGATCGACGAAGCGCTGGCCGACGCGGTCGAAGACGCCGGCATCGAGCGCGTCAAGATCCGCTCCGTGCTGACGTGCGCGGCGCGCCGCGGTGTGTGCGCGAAGTGCTACGGCCGCGACCTCGCGACCGGACGGCTGGTCGAGCTGGGCCTCGCGGTCGGTGTCATCGCCGCCCAGTCCATCGGTGAGCCCGGCACGCAGCTGACGATGCGTACGTTCCACATCGGCGGCACCGCCTCGCGCGTCGCCGACCAGTCGACGCTCGAAGCGCGGCACAAGGGCACGGTCAGGTTTGAGGGCCTGCTCGCTGTCGAAGGCCGAGAGGAGACCAAGGACGCGGCCGCGGGCCCGACCAAGCCGCTCATCGTCATGAACCGCAGCGGCTCGATCAACATCGTCGACGACAAGGGCGTCATCCGCGAGCGGTACTCGGTCGTCTACGGCGCGCACCTCAAGGTGCGCGAGGGTCAGCACGTCGAGAAGGGCCAGATCCTCGTCGAGTGGGATCCGTACACGTTCTCGATCCTGACCGAGGCGGGCGGCACCGCACGCTTCAAGGACATCATCGACAAGGTGACGGTCCACGAGGAAGTCGACGAAATCACGGGTCTTTCACGGCTCATCATCGTCGACTCGCCGGACGAGAAGAAGCAGCCGGCGATCGAAATCGTGAATGCCGACGGCACCGTGGCGCACAAGTACCACATGCCGTCGAACGCGCACTTGATGGTGGCCAACAGCGAAGCGGTCCATCCGGGCGACGTCCTCGCGAAGATCCCGCGCGAGACGACGAAGACGAAGGACATCACGGGCGGTCTGCCGCGCGTGGTCGAGCTGTTCGAAGCGCGCAAGCCGCGTGAAACGGCCGTGATCTCGGAAATCGACGGCACCGTGCGTCACGGCGGGATTGTTAAGGGTCTGCGCAAAATCCTCGTGGTCCCCGACGAAGGCGCGGAAGCGCGCGAGTACTCGCTGCCGCGCGGCGTGCACGTGAACGTCCAGGAAGGCGACCGCGTCCGTGCGGGCGAGCCGCTCATGGATGGGCCGCGCAACCCGCACGACATCCTCGCGGTCCTCGGCGAGAAGGAGCTGCAGGCGTACCTCGTGAACGAGATTCAGGAGGTCTACCGGCTGCAGGGCGTCGGCATCAACGACAAGCACATCGAGGTCATCGTTCGTCAGATGATGCGGTGGGTGAAGATCGAAGAGGTCGGCGATACCGAGTTCCTGATCGAGGAGCAGGTCGACAAGTTCCGCTTCCAGGAAGAGAACGAGCGCGTGCTCGCCGATGGCTCGCTGCCGGCAAAGGGCCGGCCGCTGCTCCTCGGCATCACGAAGGCGTCGCTCTCGACCGACTCGTTCATCTCCGCGGCGTCCTTCCAGGAGACGACGCGCGTGCTGACCGAGGCGTCGATTTCCGGGAAGGTCGACTACCTGCGCGGCCTGAAGGAGAACGTCACGATGGGCCGGCTGATTCCGGCCGGCACGGGCTTCGAGTGGTACAAGCACGTGACGATTCCGCCCGACGAGCCGCCACCGCCACCGCCGCCGTCGCCCGAGGAGCTCGAGGCTCAGCGGGAGATGGATGACTATGCGGATCTCGACATGAACTTCAAGGACGACGAGTAGCGGTCAAGTTAGAAGCTCGAAGCCAGAAGTTGAGAGTACGGACGAATGACACGGGCGCGCCGGGGATTCCTGGCGCGCTCGTTGCATTTTTGCGCTCCTCGCGTTCACTCGGCAGCCAGCGCCTTCAGCGGATCGAGTCTGAACACGCGCGCGGCGGGCCCAATGACTGCCGACACGGCCGCGACGAGCACGAGCACCGACGCTCCGGCGAGTGCGAGCGGATCGTGGGTCGTGACGCCGAAAAGAAACGTCGACGTATCGGTCAGACGGGCGACGACGAGCGAGGCCGGCACGCCAAGAGCAATGCCGGCGACCGCCAGTCCGACGCACTGCCGGAACACCCAACGGCGCAGCGACACTGGCGACGCGCCGAGGGCCATCCGCACGCCCAATTCTCGCGTCCGCCTCGACACCCAGTGCGAGAACAGACCGTAGCTGCCTATTGCCACCAGACCGAGCGCGAGCGCGGCGAAGATCATCGCGAGCGTGGACGCAAGCCGCTCGCGCGTCAGTGCGATGTCGACGTGGGTCGCTTCGGGGTGCACGCTTTCCACGGTTTGCACGCCGAGAGCGGCAACGCGCGCGCGGATCGCCGCGATCGCGGCAGCGGCGTCACCCGCGGAGCGGACCTGCAGAAACGCCCACTGGAATTGGTGCGGCTCCTGTGCGCTCGAGAGGAACACCGTGTCAAGGTGCGGGACGTGAAGGTCCTCGATTCGTGAATCGGCGACGACCCCCGCGATCGTGACGTCTTGGGTCGCCGCGTCCGTGCCGATGCGCACGTGGCGGCCGACGGCGTCCGCATGCGGAAACAGGCGCGCTGCTTCGGCGGCCGTGATCACCGCCACGCGCGGGGACTGCAGGTCGTCACTCCACGCGAAGTCGCGGCCGCGTTCCACCGGGATCCCCACGGCATGGAAGAAGCCCGGCGAAACTTTTTCGAGCACGGCGGCGGGACGCTCGGAGTCGGGAGGCGCGCCGACCGCTGCCACGGCCGCCCTCATCTGATTCTCGACGCCCATCATCAGCCCGTGGTTGATGTAGCCGACGCCTTCGATACCCGGCGTCGCTATCAGGGCCTCGGCCAGCTCGCGCGCGTGCTCGCGATCGTTTGGATCGGCGGGCAAGCCGGGCCGGGGAGTCAGGACGACCATGAGGAGTCCGCGCACCTCGAACCCGAGCGGCATGGCGCGCAGGTTCACGAGCGTTCGCGCGAACAGGCCCGCGCTTGCGAGCATCACGAGCGACAGCGCGATCTCTGCGATGAGCACGACGCGCTCGCCGCGCGAGGCCGAGCGCGCGAGCGTTCGCGTGTTTGCGCCGACAGTCCGCGCGCCGCGCCGGCTGGCCAGCCACGCGGGAACCAGGCCGGCGGCGAGTGCGACAACAGCCAGCGTGGCGATCGAGACGGCGAATACGCGCCAGTCCGGCGCGACAGAGATCGGCATCGGCTCGTCGCTCGGCCAGAGCAGCGCGAGCAGGCGCGTCATGGCCACGCCGACCAGGGGGACGCCTGCGATCGTCCCCAGAACGACGACAAGCGCGGCCTCCGTCAAGAGCTGTCGGAACAAATCGCGGCGCGAGGCGCCGAGCGAGACCCGGATGCGGAGCTCGGATTCGCGCGCGGCCGCCGCGGCAAGCTGCGCGCCAGCCAGATTCACGCCTGCGATCAGGAGCATCCACAGACTCAAGCCGACGAGCAGCGACAGCGAGTTCGTGTATCGCGTCCGCAAGAATGAAAAGCCCTTGCCCGCCGGGGCGACGTCGAGATGGCGGCCATGGAATCGGGTGCGCTCTGCGGGATTCAGCGCCTGCACCGTGTCCGCGACGACACCGGGCCAGAGGGCGGCAAAGTCGGCGCGCGCCGCAGCCATCGTCACGTCGTCGCGCAGCCGTCCGAGGAGATAGCCGTAGGACATCGGTTCGGTCGCGGGGAGGCCCGCGACGAGGTTGAAGCTCGACGCCGGGATGAAGACGTCCGCGCGATTCTCGAGCTGGAGGCCGCGGTACTCGCGCGGCGCCACTCCCACGATCGTGACCGGCACGCCGTTGACGCCGATGCGCTGTCCCACGATCCCCGGATCGGCCGCCAGCCGCTCACGCCAGAAGCCGTCGGTGACCACGGCGGCGGCCTGACCCTCGTCGGCGGTCTCGAGGAAGCGTCCGAGCTCGGGGTGCAGGCCGAATGTCGACAGACAGTCGACGCTGCCGAACTCCCAGGCTCCAGAGAACTCCGCTGACCCCACTTCGAGCCGCACGGGGCCGCCGCCCACGTATTCGCACGAGGCCGTAAACACGTGCTGTCGCTCGGCCATCGCCAGCAGCATCGTCGCCGTGAACGAGTGAGGTTCGCCGCCGGCATCCACCTGGGACACCGAGACGAGACGGTCAGCCGCCGGCACGGCCAGCGGTCGCAGGGCCAGCGCGTTGAGAAGGCTGAACAGCGCGGTGTTGGCGCCGGTGCCAATCGCCAGGGTCACGAGCGACACGGCGGTCAGAATCGGACGGCGGCGCAGCTGACGCCAGGCATTGCGCAGATCGCGCATGAGATCTCCGAGGCAGGCCTCCGCATTCTACCGCTGCCGCGCCCTTTGTATTTCTGCGCGCGCTCTGGTGAGATAGCACGCCGTGGGCGCTCCACAACTCAACTCGTCACTGCGAGCGAAGCTCGTCGGCCGTTGGACGCTGGTCTCGCTGGAGATCGTCGGCGACCAGGACGTTGAGTATCCGATGGGGCGCGACGTCTCGGGCGTCATCATCTACGACGACGAGAACCACATGGCCGTGCAGATCATGCAGGCGAATCGCCCGATCTTTGCGTCGGGCGATCCAAGCACCGCAACCGTGTCGGAGCTGTCCGCGGCCGTGAATGGCTACGTCGCGTACTTCGGGACGTACTCGGTCGACGAGGACGCGCGCGTCGTGACGCATCACGTGACGGGCAGCGTGTTTCCCAACTGGGTCGGCACGGATCAGCGGCGCGAGATCGTGCTGGACGGCGATCGGTTGACGTTGGACTCACCGCCGCTCCTCTTTAACGGTCGAATGCGGGTGTTCCGAGCCGTCTGGAGTAGCGGCTAGGCGGGCTGCGGCGTCGTCCAACCCTTCAGCCGAGATAAGACATGAAGGCCTTCACGCGGGCGAGCTGCCAGCAGAGCTCACGCCCATCTTCGACGTGACCCTCCGCGAGTCGACGCTGGCGTGCTCGCGAAAGGACGACCAGGACACCGACCGATTCGAGCTGCGCCTATTGGACGATGGCGCCTCAGAGCTGCGTTTTCTCTTGGACGAAGCCATACGTCAGGAACTCGCGGCCGACGGGATTCCCGTTCCGAAGCCAATTCGTCTGACGAAGCAGTAGCCCGGACGCTGGGGCCGGGCGCCGCGTTGTGTGTACGATGGGCGCTTCGTGACTCTCCGCATCGACAGAATGACCGCGGCTGACTGGCCCGACGTGCGCCGGATCTACGAAGAAGGCCTCGCCACCGGCGTCGGCAGCTTTGAGACGACCGTGCCGGCGTGGCATGAATGGGACGCAGCGCGGCTGCCGCATTCGCGGCTCGTTGCGCGGCGCGGTGAGGCAATCGCTGGCTGGGTCGCGCTCAGTCCGGTGTCGAAGCGCGCCTGTTATGCGGGCGTCGCGGAGCTGGCGATTTACGTGGCGGCGGCCGAGCGCGGGCGCGGCGTCGGCCGCGCCCTGCTCGAGTCGCTCGTGGCGTCAGCCGAGTCGCATGGCATCTGGACGCTGCAGGCGGCGACGATCGCAACGAACGCCGCCAGCTTGGCGCTGCTCGCGTGCTGCGGATTCCGGACGGTCGGCCGGCGCGATCGGATCGCGAAGCGCGACGGGACCTGGCACGATACGATCCTGACCGAGCGACGCAGCGCGCGCGTCGGAATCGACTAGCGTCATTGGGTCATTGGGTCATCGTGAGGAGCGAACGTGAGTGTCTCGAACATCGAAATCGTGCGGAAGCTGTACGCTGCGTTCGCGGCGCGCGACATTGACGCGATCCTCGGGATGCTGACCACGGATGTGGAGTGGACCGAGCCGCCCAATCCCTACAATCCGACGGCCGGGTCGAGGCACGGACACGAGGGCTTTCTCGAGTGGATCGAGATCGGGCGCCGAACCGAAGAGATCCTCGTGCTTCAACCGCGAAAGATGCTGATGGATGACGACTCCGTCGCGGTCGTTGGCTACCTGAAATGCCTCGTCAAGGCGACCGGGAAAGTCTACGAGTCCGACTTCGTCCATCTCGTGACGTTGCGAAACGGCCAGGTCGCGCGGTTCCAGGAGTTCTTCGATACTCACACGGCGAGCGAGGCGTTTCGCTGAACCGACGCGCGGCGTAGATGTCGATCTGCGTCGACGACGTGGACGCCGTGCAAACGCGTGCGCCCGCTTGCGGTCCGGACGCCGATAGTGCGATTCTCGTCCCACCCGGACATGCGCGTCCGATTCGCGACCCTCGTCCTTGCCGCCACGCTCGCGGCCGGCTTTGGCCTCTCGGCGCAAGCTCCGCCGCCGGCGACCGCGCCGCCGCCCACCGTCGAGCTTGCCGACGCGTTTCCAGCCGGCGCCAACGTCGATCAATTCGTGCTGTCCGCTGACGGACAGCGAACGTACTTCGTCACGAAGACCGGCGAGGCGTGGTTGTTCGATCGCGCGCACAAGACGAGCGCGCGCGTCGCCACGGGTCCGCTCTGGGATCTCAACCTCTCGCCGATCGGCAACGCCATCGCGTACACCAAGGCTGGCCTCCAGCGTGGCGACGAGGTCGTGTGGATCGCCGCCCTCGATCCCGCGACCGGCCTGGCGCGCGGCACCGAGCGGCAGCTCAGCCAGCACCCGGGTGACATGCCGTCGATCGCTCCCGACGGCAAGCTCGTCGCGTTCGCGCGCGACAATCCGGGCGGCGCGGGGCAGAGCGTGATCGTCGTGCCCATCGCGGGCGGCGCCGAGCGTGTCCTGGTTCCCACGGTTCCCTCGAGTCTCGCGAACATTCGTTGGACCCCCGACGGCAAGACGCTGTATTTCGGCGTGAATCCGCCCGTCGCGTGCGTGCCCGAGTGGAGCTGCTTGCCGCTCAAGCAGGAGCTCCGTCAGCCGAACGGCATGATTCGGCGCGTGTCCGTCACGGGCGGCGACGCAACCGACGTTGCGTCCACTCGCGGTGCCACGCCAGGTCTGTCGCCCGACGGCACCACCCTGATGTTCCTCGATTCGACGACCATGGGATCGACTCGACGATGGGTCGTCGCCAACACGGACGGGTCGCGTCGCAGTACGTTCATGCTGCCGCCGGCGCAAACGCTCGTCGGTTGGCTGAGCGGATCGACCGCGCTCGTGGCGTCCGGCGGTAACGTTCGTCGCATGCGAACGCTCTCGCTTGCGGGCGGCTCGTCGAAGGTGCTGGCCGACGACGCCGAGCAGTTGTTCGAGCCGTCGTGGTCGCCCGATGGCTCGCTGATGATGACGATCGCTCGCACCACGCCGCACGCCGAGCTGCGCTTGCAGCACGCGGACGGATCGAGCGCGCGCACGGTGTCGCTTCCCGAGCAATACGCGTTTGGCGCGACGTGGTCGCCCGATCAAAAGCGCGTCGCCTACGTCGGGCTCGGGGACACGCAAAACTCGCGTGTCTCCATCGTCGAGCTCGCCTCCGGCCGTGCTGAGCCGCTGTTCGATCTGCGGGCCGACGAGAACGTGTCGTTTCGATGGCTGCCGGATTCGCGCACGCTGATCGTGACCGAGACGATCGGGCGTCCGGACACTGGACGCCGCGTCGCGTTCAGAAAGGTCGATCTGGGCGGTGCGACCTCTGTGCTGCGCGAAATCGCTCTTGGCCCGCTGCCGAGCAGCGGCATCGGCGTCGATGACGCGATCGCGGTGATACGGCAGAGCGCGCAGGATGGCTATCACGTCGTGCGTTTGAACGGCGACGGCGCGGATCGCGAGATCCTTTTTGCGCCTGCGGGCGGCGCGACCGCGGCGTCGCTTTCGGCCGACGGCAAGTGGCTGGTGTTTCGTCATGGTCCCGCGGCGGGCGAGACGAGCACGGGAAGCGTTGTCGAGCTCTACCGCATCGACGGCAGTGATCATCGAACGATTCCGGTGCCGTTCCAGATCGCCCTTAGTCCGAAGGTGATTCCGGGCGGTTCGGACCTGATTGCGTTCGAAGCCGGACGGGCGACGGGCGACGCTGGCGTCTACCTGATTTCCGGCACGCAGCCGCCGCGGCTGCTCTTCACATATGGCTCTCAGAATGGTCCGCCCGACGTGGCGATCTCGCCCGACGGCCGGACGCTGCTGTATCTGCTGGCTGAGACCGTTCCGCCGTCCATTCGGACCATGGATGTGTCGGCTCGCGGGAAGTGATCGGAAGCGTGTGACACTCAGACACGGTTGGTGACTATGCGACTCGCGCTCGTTCTCATTCCGCTCACGGCCATCACCTCGATCGTGCCGCCGGCAGCCGCGCCGGCGCCAGAATACACGCAACTCTACGCGCTCAAGCCGCGCGAGGGCGTGTTCGCCTACGCGCGCATTTCGCCCGACGGCACGAAGCTCGTGTACGCGTCGCAGCTGCCGGCGCATCCGGGCACGTCGCGCAACTGGACCGAGACGCTGGTCGATCTCACGACGAAGAACGTTCTTTTCACCGAGTCCGGCATCGACGCGTACTGGTCGCTCGATGGCACGCGCATCATCTATTCAGGCGACGGCGGCGTCACGGTGAAGGATGTCGCCACCGGCGCGAAAACGCTGAGCCCTGGCGCGAGCGGTCTCGGCGATTACTACAGCTGGGCGCAGCGCGATGGCAAGGATCTCGTCCTCACGATCGAAAGCAACTACTACTACCTCGATCACGACAAGGCCGTGCTGCCGTCGACGAAAGTCTCGTCGTGCGCGCCGATCGGCACAGGCGATCGTCCGCTGATCTCGAAAGACGGCCACCGCATCACGACCTTCGTCAAGGGCGACGTCGTCGTCCGCGGGCTCGACAACTGCGATGACATCTTCGACACGGGCATCCAGGGCGCGAAGGCGGATTTCTCATGGGACGGCCGCTACATCGCGTTCCACGCGCTCAAGTCGTCCGGCGACGGGTACGAGATCAAGATCGTCGATATCGAGAAGCGCACGATCCGCACGCTGCCCGGCCTCTCGGGCTCGGCGCTGTTTCCGAGTTGGACGAAGGACGGACGCCTCTGCTTCCGGTACGACGGTCCGGACTATCGCGGCTTCATGATGGCGAAGGGCGTGCTCGACGTCGCCGCCGAGCCGCTGCCTGCGGCGCCGCAAACGCTGCCGGTTGAGCGCACGTGGAGTGAAATCTTTCCGGACACCGCTCAGCCGGCGGGCCAGTTCAGCGTCGTGCTGATTTGGGCGCCCTGGAGCGTTCACTCGCGCGACGCGTTCGGCTGGCTCGAGCAGGCGCGCGACTATCTGGCGCCGCGAGTTCCCGGGCTGACCGTCATGGCCGCGGCCGATCCCGGCAGCGCCGAGGCCGACATCGTCCCTCAACTCGCCGATTTTCACGTGACCGTGCCGCGCGTGCCGCTGTCCGCCGCTGGGCTGCTGCTCACCGAGGGGCGCAATCAGATGCCGACGACGCTGCTGTTCAAGGACGGTGTGTTGATCGATCGACGGCTCGGCGCGCAGTCTTACGAGCGGCTGCTCGACTGGATCGGCGGCGCGGCGGGGTTGAAGGAGCGGCTGCGATGAAAGCACTGCGATCGATCGCAGCGTCTGCTGTCGTCCTGTGTGCGTTCTCCTCGTCGACGTCGTCCACGAACTTGAGCACGTCGTCCGTGTTGGCCGCGCCTGTGCCGATTCAGGTTCCCGCGCTCGCACGCAAGGATCTAACGCCTGCCGAGGTCAAGTACGGCAAGGCGCCCACGCGTGACACGAACGTCGTCTATACACCCGAAGTCGTGATTGTCGATCGCGGGCCCGAATTTATTCGCTCGGTGAGCGCGGACGGCCTGACGTGGACGATCGACGCACGGGCGCCGCATGCGAGTGAACTCGCCCTGAACAAGATTGCGTTCATCACGGTTCGATGTGTCGGACGCGTTCTGCAAGTGTCCAGAGACGGTGACGTGCTGCATCTCGTGCTCGGACCGGTCGATCTTACGGATGTTTTCCAGAAGCTGGATGCGACATTCAGCGAACCGATCGATCTCAATGAGGGACTCGAGTATCCAGCCCCGCAGTACGCGGGCGTGAGCATGCCGATCGAGGGCGACGCCGCGGCGCTTCCGGCGTGGAGCGCGGCGATCTCGCCCGGGCCGCCTCCGCCGTTCGCGGACGCACATGGGTCGCAGCAACGCGCCCGGATCATTCCGGCAGCGTTTGGCCAGCAGCAGGGTCCCGTGTCGCCGGGCATTCCGCAGCGGCTGGACATGAAGTTTCAAACGAAAGATGCGCTCAGCAACGCGGACGGCATCGGCGCGGAGATGAAGTACTCCAAGAATGGCATCGTGCTGAAAGCGCAGGTCCAACTGCTGGTCCAGAAACCCAAGCTCGACTTTCATGTGACGATCAATCAAAAGGATGTCGACACGTCCGTCATTCTCCGAAACGTCGGCGGTCTTCGGCTGGCGTTTGACGCCGCTGCCGGAGCGGATTTTTCCGGCAGCACTGATTGGTACTTGCCCGACGTCGGCGACATCAGCGTTCCGATCGGCACACTCCCGCTCTCAATTACCCTTCGTCAGGACATCTGGGTGCGCAGCGCGTTCACGTCGAAGCAGTCAGCCTTCAGCGCCGGGGGCGAGTACACGTTGAACGCGGATTTTGGTTTCACGTCGCATAACGGCGTCGTCAACGTCGTCGGCCCGAAGGGCCTGACGGTGAAGCAGAGTCTCATGAACAACATCTTCGGCATCTCGCTCAGTCCCGTGGGGATGACGCTGTCGCATGAGGCGAAGATTACGGCGGGCATCGGAACCTGGGGATTCACGACCGGTCCGACCCTGCATATCGGAACGTCGCTTCAGGTCCGCAAAGGATCGAGCGTCGGCATCGTGTCGTGTCTTGGCGCCGCTCTCAGCATGAACGTCAAGGGATCGGTCGGTTACTCGATACCCGGGCCGATCCAGGATTACGTCGATAGCTTTCTCACGCTGATTCACGCACCACCCATCCCGAAGAAGCTCGCTGAGACCGCGTGGGCGAACCTGTTCAGTCAGGAAGTCAAGACCGACAGCCCGATTTGTAAGAACGGCAGGCAATGAGATCCAGAGACGTCCAGGCGCAAACCGACGTTCCAACGTGCAATGGCACAGGTGAGTGACGGCCGTGAGGAACCACCGGACGATCGTGACGTTTCGGAGCGCCGCATTCAATATCTCTGAGCGGCGTTCGTATTTCATCAATGACGGGTGTTACGGCGACGACCTTGCGCGCTGGCTCATGGCTGAGCTGGCGGCGCGCGGGACGCCGACGGCGGCGGAGCCCGGGCAGGAAGATTTCGGTTGGTACTTCACGTATCACGTCGGTGCGGCCGCACACCAGTTCATCATCGCGTATCGTCCGGAGCCCGAGCCGCATGGGCTCTGGATCGGCTGGATCGAGCGCGGCGCTGGCCTCGTTGGGTCGATCCTCGGCGCCCGCCGTCGCGCGACTGCCGACGCGCTGGCGACGATTCACGTGGCGCTGTCGCAGAGCGATCGCGTCTCAGATGTACGCTGGCATCGCCGCGCCGAGTTCGAGCGCGGCGGCGAGAACAACGGGACGATTGATCCGCACGCGCCGTAACACTTCAGAGGGCGCATAAACACAAAGATGTCGCTGGTCGGCGTTCCGCCGCGACAGCTCTGCAATTTCCGGGAACCGCCGAGAGAAAGATCTCGCTGCCGGCGCGCACCAAATTCCGCCGCGTCCAGATCGTTATTCCTTTAGACACTGTGACTTGCGGCGATCGCCGCCCGGCACGCCGCGTGCTCACGTCGAGAGCGGCGGTGCGCGCCGCCAGCGCGACGAAAACGTAACCCCAACAACGCAGTTCGACAGTAGCGGGAGCCGCGCGCTCCTGCGGAGGCGAAGAGCGGTCATGAGGAAGTGGTCAATGGTGTCGGCGCTCGTCATTGGCGCCTGGCTGTTGAGCGCGGGTGTGCACGCGCAGCGGCAGCCAGAAGTCACGGGCGAGTACGTGCCCGGCCAGATTCTCGTGAAGTTCAGCTCGACGATGCCCGGCCCCGAGCGCGATGACATCCTGCGGGGCACGGCCGGCGCCCGCATCACGCGATTCGAGCCGCTCGGCATCGATCTCGTCCAGCTCCCGCCGGGCATGCCGCTGCGGGCCGCGCTTCAGTCGTATCGCGCGAAGCGGGGCGTCGATCTCGCCGAGCCGAACTACCTCCGTCACGCGATTCAGACTCCGGCAGCGCCGCCGAGCGATCCGCTCTGGCTGGACGGCAGTCTCTGGGGGTTGCAGAAGATCCGCGTCCAGCCGGTCTGGACGAACTTCACGCCCGGAGACGGGAGCGTCATCGTCGCCAGCCTCGATACGGGCGTCGACTACACGCATCCCGATCTGGCCGCCAACATCTGGCGCAACCCGCAAGAAATCCCGGGCAACGGAATCGATGACGACGGGGACGGCTATGTCGATGACGTGCACGGGATCGACACCGTCGCGCACTCGAGCGATCCCATGGACGACTCGGGACACGGCACGCACGTCGCCGGGACGATCGCAGCCGTCGGGGACAACAAGCTGGGCGTCGTCGGTGTCAGCTGGAACACGAAGGTGCTTCCGTGCAAGTTCCTCGACAAGACGGGGACCGGGTCTGACGCCGGCGCGATCGAGTGTTTCAACTACTTGCTGATCTTGAAGAATCGCGGCGAGAACATCCGGGTCTCGAGCAACAGCTGGGGGCAGAACCGCGGATCCGATCCGCCCTCGACCATCCTGCGGGCGGCGATCGACGCCGTGGGCAGCGCGGGGATCATCAACATCTTCGGCGCCGGCAACGGCGGGCTGAACACCGACGTCGCGCCGTTCGATCCCGCGAGCTACACGTCGCCCAGCATCGTCTCAGTCGCG
>CAYQRM010000022.1:0-11971 GCA_964419785.1 uncultured Solibacteraceae bacterium
CAGCGCTGCCACGGCGCCAGCGGCAAGGGCGACGGTCCCGACGGCGATCCGGCACACGCCGATGACATGAACCTGACCGATCCGGCGGGCGCGGCGCGGAATCCGGACGGCGTGGTCTTCTACAAGATCTGGAACGGCCGCTCGACGCCGAAGATGCCGACGTTCTCCGAGGAGTTGACGAAGGATCAGGCGTGGGCGATCGTGGCGTACGTGCAGACGCTGCGGGCCAAGCAGTAAGTTCGCTCCATCGCGGCTGTGTCCGATCCGCTGCAGGAACTCGGCGAGCGATTCGAGCAGAACCTCGTCATCGCGGCGACTCCGGCGGCTGTACTCGATTGCTTCTTCTCGGCTGACGCGTTGCGGGCGTGGTGGCAGGCCGTCCGGTCGGTCACCACGCCCGTGCCATTTGGCGTGTTCGCCGTCGAGTGGGCGTCGACGCCCTATCGCGACGACCTGCTCGGCCCGCTCGGCGGAGTGTTCCACGGCACGGTGATCGAATTCGTGCCGGGCGATCGGTTTCTCGTCGCCGACGCGTTCTGGATTCCTCCCGAAGGCGCGCCGCTCGGACCGATGGCGCTGCACGTCGGCGTCTCGGCCGAGGGCACGGGCTGCAAGCTGCACGTTCGGCAGGACGGATACGAAGCGTCGCCGCGCTGGCGTCGCTACTACGCCGTCGTCTCGCGCGGGTGGCAGATCTCGCTCACCGCGCTCAAACGTTACGCGGAAGCACCGCCGGCGGCGCCGAAGCCGCAGGCCAAGGGCACGCTCGGTTTCTAGTGCCGAGTGCCAAGTGCCCGGCTTGGTGCGCGGTGCTTCGCGCCTCGCTCCGCCTGGGGCCTGATCTAGATCCTCTCCACGTGAACAAAATTGACGCCGTCGCGGCCGAGCGCGGGACTGATCGCGACAAACACGACCGTCGCCCCTGACGGCAGGAATCCGCGCGCCGTCAGTACGTCGCGCACGGTGGCGAGATCGGTCGCGCCGGTGACGACGGGCGTCACGCCCCACACCAGAGCGAGCCGGCAGGCGGTGCGGGCTTGCGACGTCGCGGCGAGGATCCTCGCGCTCGGGCGCAGCGACGCCAGTACGAGCGGCGTGCGTCCGCCCTCGGTGACGGCGACAATCGCCGCGGCGCGCGAACGATCGGCGAGCGTGACCGCGGCCTCGCAGAGCGCGCGGCCGTGCTCGGTGCCGGCCGCGATGTCCGAGACCATGCGCACGGACGGGTCGAGCGCGGTCTCGGCTTCGTGAATGATCGCGTCGAGCATCGAGACGGCCTTGACGGGATACTGCCCCACCGACGTCTCGCCGGCGAGCATGATCGCGTCGACGCCCTCGTCGACCGCGTGCGCGGCGTCGGTGACTTCCGCGCGCGTCGGGCGGGGCTCGACGCGCATCGACTCGAGCACCTGCGTCGCAAGAATAACGGGAACGCCGCGTCGCCGGGCCGCGGCCGTGAGCCGCTTCTGCACGGCCGGCAGCGTCTCGATCGGCAGCTCCACGCCAAGGTCCCCGCGCGCGATCATCAAGCCGTCAGCGACGGCGAGGATGTCCTCGATCGAGTGGACGGCGCTGGGCTTTTCGATCTTCGCCACGATCGGAAGATCCGACATGCCCGCGGCGGCGGCGGCGGCATGCGCCGCTTTCACATCGTCGGCCGACTGGACGAAGCTGAGCGCCGCGATATCCACCCCCATCGCGATGCCGGCGCGAAGATCATCGAGGTCCTTCGGCGTGAGCGCGGACGTGCGCAGCGTGACGCCCGGGAGGTTGATGCCCTTGTGCGAGTCGAGCACGCCGCCGTTGATGACGCGCGTCGTCAGGCGCCCGGGGGCGACGCTCTCGACCGCCAACTCGATTCGGCCGTCGTCGAGCAAGAGCCGCTGGCCGACGGCGACCGATGTGAACAGCGCGTCGAACGAGCACGCGACGTTCCCCGGCTCGCCGACGTGTTGGCCGTGATTGATGACGAGTGTGTCTCCGTCGCGCAGCGTCAGCGGCGCCGCCAGCGGGCCCGTGCGGATCTTCGGACCGCCGAGATCCTGCAGGACGGCGATCTCGCGTCCCGCGGCCGCCGCGGCCTCGCGCACGCGGCGGCACGTCTCGCGATGATCGTCCACGGTGCCGTGCGAAAAGTTCAGTCGAAACGCGTCGGCGCCCGCATCGATCAGCGCGCGGATCGTCGCGGCGTCATTCGACGCGGGGCCGACCGTGACGAGAATCCGGGTGCGACGCATGCGACGCAGCGTACAGGGCGATTGCGAAAAACACAAAGAGCCGGTTACCACTAAGCCCACGAAGGACACGAAAGCGGAAAGAGCGGATCGATTCACCACGGTAGGGCACATAGGCTGGTCGTGGCGCCGTCGATCTGACGGCCGCCTTCGGCGGCCCTGGCGAGGGGTGAGGCGAGCGCGGAAACAAGAGCGTCATGGCTCCTCGTGAGCGCTCCTGCTTTCGCGTTCGTCTCACCCCTCGCGCCCGGCGGAGCCGGGCAGTCAGATCGACGGCGCGAATCAAATCGCGAGACGCGCGTGGCCGTTTCTTCTTGGCTGCTGACGCGGTCAGCCTGCGTGCCCTACGTGGTTTGATGGCCCTCGGAGCGAAGCTGCGATGCTGTCCGTCTTCGTGGCCCTTCGTGAGCTTCGTGGTAATCGCTCTTGGCGCGATCGCGGCGGGTACGCTTTCAGCTCCACGGATCCACGAGCGCCTTCGGGATCTTCAGCGCGCCGGCGGTTTCGAGGGCGTCGTTGATCGCGCCGAGACCGTACGTCTTCGCGCCGATCGACGCGAACGGCACGTCGTGGTGGCGCTCGAGCGCGTCGAGCGCACGCAGGAAATGCCTCGCCTCGCTCCCCCAGCAGCCGCGGATGTCGAGGTGCTTGCGATTGATGTGCTCGTGCGCGTTGATCGTGCTGTCGCCGGTGTTCGTGTAGTGGCCGGCGATGACATACGCGCCGCCGTCGCGCGCGAACCGCACGCCCTCCTCGAACGCGCGCGGCGATCCGGCGGCTTCGATAACGACGTCCGCACCGAGTCCGCCCATCAGCTGCCTCACACGCTCCAACCGCGCATCCGGCGTCGTCGCGTCGAGATCGATCACCGCATCGGCGCCCATGGCCGTGGCCAGCTCGAGCCGGTTCGCCGGGCCGCCGATGACGATGACGAGACCGGCGCCCGACTTGCGCGCAAGCGCGGCCGCGCAGAGTCCCACTGCGCCGGCGCCCTGCACGACGACGGTGTCGCCGAGGGACAGGTGCGCGCGCTCGATGATGTGCACTGACGTCAACAGGCCGCATCCGCCGCCGATGTACGCGTCGAACGCCACGCGCGACGGCAGCTTCGCGACGACGACGCCGGGTTCCAGGTAGACCTTCTGCGACCATCCGCCGAAGAGTCCCTCGGCGGCCGGGTCGGTGATGCCGTACACGCGGCGATGCGGGCAGCGCGTCGGCGTGCGATGGACCGTGCACGCCAGGCACCGGCCGCAGGTCCGATGCACGTCGAAGAACGCGACTCGATCGCCTTCGCGCAACAGGTCGCCTCGAATGTCCCGCAGCGGACCGCGCATGGCCTCGAGCGTCCCGGTCGTGACGTGCCCCGGAATGATCGGATACGGCACGCCAGCGAGCCGGCCATGCCAGAGATGGACGTCCGTGCCGCACACCTCCGACCGCGCCGTGCGAAGCAGCGCGCCCCCTGGCGGAAGATCGGGCTCGGGAAACTCGCGAACTTCGATGGGCGCGCGCGGCGCGGACATGACTGCGGCAAGCACGGTCCGGGACATCGGTGAAGTATTCTCTATCGGAGGGAATGAAAACGCACGCCGCCCGGGAACGACGATTGACGACTATCGCGTCGGCCGCCGCAGGTCTGCGCGACGGCACGCACACGAGCGCCGACCTCGTCGAGGCCAGCCTTCGCGCCATCGACGCTTTCGATCGCGACACGCACGCGTTCATCCGCGTCGATGTCGCCGGCGCACGCGCGGCCGCCGCTCGGGCCGATGCGGATATTCGCCGCGGCCGCGATCTCGGTCCGCTTCACGGCATCCCGATCTCCATCAAAGATCTGATCGACATCGCAGGCGAGCCGACGACCGCCGCCTCGCGCGTGCTCGAGGACAACATCGCAACGGCCGACGCGCCGGTCATTACCCGGCTGCGCGCGGCTGGCGCGGTGATCCTCGGCAAGACGAACCTGCACGAGTTCGCGCTCGGGACCACCAGTGAAGACTCGGCGTACGGCGCCGTCCGGCACCCGGATGATCTGACGCGGTCGCCAGGCGGATCGAGCGGCGGGTCCGCCGTCGCGGTCGCGACCGGCATGGGCCTGGCGACGATCGGGTCCGACACCGGCGGCTCGATTCGCATTCCGTCGGCCTGCTGCGGCATCGTCGGGCTGAAACCGTCGTTTGCCGACGTTCCGCGCGAGGGCGTCGTGCCACTCAGCACCTCGCTCGACCACGTCGGACCGCTGTCACTTTCGGTGGAGGACGCCGCGACGATCTGGGCCGTCCTGGCGAACCGGCCGCAGCCGGCACTCAGCGGGCCGGCCCCGCGAGGGCTGCGACTCCATCACGTCGGCGGCTACTTCGATCTGATGTCGGACGAGGTCCGCGCCGCCGTGGCGGCCGCCGTCCGCGCGCTCAGCCAGGGCGGCGTCGCCGTCGAGTCCGGCGAAATCACAGACACTGACATCATCACAAAGACCTATGTCGATATCGTGCTGCCCGAAGCGGCCGCCTGGCACGCGAGATATCTCGATACGCGAGGCGATCGCTACACGCCGCCAGTCCGGGCCAGGCTCGAGAGCGGACGCGCGATCCCGGCGGTAGACTATCTGGCCGCGAAAGACGCCCAGAATCGCCTCAGAAAAGCCGTCAATGCGGCCCTGGACGGCGTCGACGCCCTGATGCTGCCGACGCTTCCGATTACTGCCCCGCCAATCGGCGCGGCGGAGGTGGCGCTCGGCCCTGGCAGTGCGAAAATGGTGACAGTACGTGCGGCAATGTTGCGCAACACTCAGCTCTTCAATCTCAGCGGGCACCCGGCGATTTCGCTCCCTCTCCCCGGCGCGCCGCTCCCCGTGGGATTGCAGCTGGTCGGCCGGCTCGATGACACGGCGGGACTGCTCGCGACCGCTGCGGCGTGCGAGCGGATTCTGAACCAAGGAGTGCCGGGAGCGAGATGATCAAGCAGGCATCGGTGTCCGAGGCCTACGCGCTTCAGCAGCGCGGCAGCGCGTACATCGACGTGCGTTCCACCAGGGAGTTTGCGCTCGGCCACCCGCTCGGCGCGGTCAACGTCCCGATCTTCGAGCCGGACGAGGTCACCGGCGAAATGCTGCCGAATCCTGATTTCCTCCGCGTGGTCCAGTCGGTGTTTCCGCCGGACGCGCCGCTGCTCATCGGCTGCCAGGTCGGCGGCCGGGCGGTGCGCGCGGCGCAAGCGCTCGAGTCCAGCGGGTTCCGCAACATCACGGTCGTTCGCGGCGGCTACCACGGCGCGCGCGACCCGCTCGGCCGCGTGACCGATCCCGGGTGGGTCAAGTCGCGTCTTCCGGTCGCCAAGCGCGCCCGCGCCGGCGAGACCTATCGCGAACTGCTCAGCAAGGCCGACGCGACGAAGTGATCGCGCCGTTCTTTCACGCCTGGGAACGGCGTCTCGCCTCGATCGACACCAACCGCATCGTCCGTCCGTTCGAGTGGGGCCTGGACTGGCTCGAGCTCGATGCCGCCGCCGACAATCCGGCCGCTCAACTCACGGCATGGTCGGCGCAGACGATGGCGGATACCGACGCGTTCTTTCGAACGGCGGCGGCAGACGCGTACGAACGCCGCGAGAACGTGCTGACGTTTCCAAGCGCGGTGGTGACACCGCATGCGGAAAACAATCTGGTGCGCGCGCGGATCTTTCCGGCGCGGGATCGTCCCGACCGGTCGCGACGCGCGGTGATCGTTCTTCCGCAATGGAACGCCGATGCCGGCGGCCACGTTGGACTCTGCGGAGTGTTCGCGCGGTTCGGCCTGACCGCCGTGCGTCTCAGCTTGCCGTATCACGACGAGCGGCGTCCGGCAGAGCTGCGGCGAGCGGAATACATCGTAAGCTCGAACGTCGGACAGACGGCGGCGGTCAACCGACAAGCCGTGCTCGACGCGCGTCGCATCGTCGACTGGCTCGTCTCGCAAGGCTACGAGCGGATCGGCATCGTCGGCACGAGCCTCGGGTCGTGCCTGTCGATGCTGACGATGGCGCACGATTCGCGGATTCGCGCGGGCGCGTTCAACCACGTCTCGCCGTTCTTCGCCGACGTCGTCTGGCGCGGTCTGTCGACCGCACATGTGCGCGCGGGCCTCGACGGCCACGTGACGCTCGATCAACTGAGAACGTGGTGGCTGCCGATCAGCCCGTCGCCGTTCATCGAGCGCGTGCGCGACCGCAAGATCCTGCTCGTCTACGCGCGCTACGACCTGACGTTCCCCGTCGATCTTTCACGGAGCTTCATCGCCGAGTTCGATCGCCGCCGCGTGCCGCACGAGCTCGGCGTGCTGCCGTGCGGTCACTACACGACCGGCAAAGCGCCGTTCAAGTTCATCGACGGGTACTACTTGACGAAGTTCTTTCTCAAGAACCTGTGAGACGTCGCGCTGCATTTCTGCTTGATCACGTAGCTCACGCAGGCTGGCCGCGTTAGAGGATTCGCCAACAGTTCTTCGCGAGGGCTGGCCGCGGCGCCTAGCTGCCACTCCGTCTTTGTGGCCCTTCGTGAGCTTCGTGGTGATCGCTCTTGGCCGCGATCAGTGCTCAGAGATACTTGAACAGTCCGCGGAGCGCGTTGACGATGACCGTGCCGATCGCTTGCACGACCGGACCGACGTCGCCCGACGACACGGAGTTCGCGACCGTCACCGGATCGGTGAACAGCAGCCACACGATCGCGCCCGCGACGGTTGCCGCGAACACACCGATGATGGCCACCAGACTCACGCTCCAGCGGGCCGCATTCATGATCGTGCCAGTCTAATGCGCTTTCGCGTTGTTTTCACCGTGCGCCGGACGCAAGAACCGGTTGGGGAGGCGCTAGATCGTCAGGACAATCTTGCCGAATTGCTCGCCCGCCTCGAGCCGGCGCTGCGCCTGTGCGGCTTCGGACAGTGGGAACGTCCGATCGACGACCGCGCACAGACGGCCGCGGAAGAAAAGCGCCGCCGCCCGCTGCAGCTCCGGCTTCCCTCCCATGTAGGTCCCGATGAGCGTGAGTTGGCGTGCGAACAGGTGCCGGAGGTCGAGCGCCGCGTCGTGGCCGGTCGTCGCGCCACACGTGACGAGACGGCCGCCGCGGGCGAGGCACCGCACGCTGCGATCCCACGTCGCCTTGCCGACGTGCTCGACGACGATGTCCGCGCCGCGGCCGCCGGTGAACTTCTTCACGGCCGCGACGACATCCTCGTTGTAGTGATCGATGCCGCTGTCGGCGCCCAGTGCGATCGCGCGCGCGACCTTATCGGCGCGGCCCGCGGTCGCGATCACGCGCGCGCCGAAGACTTTCGCGATCTGCACAGCCGCTTGCCCGACGCCGCTGCCGGCGGCGAGCACGAGAACCGCGTCGCGCTCGCTCACCGAGGCGCGCGTGACGAGCATGTGCCACGCCGTGAGGAACGAGAGCGGAAACGCGGCAGCCCACACGAAATCCATCGCGTCGGGCACGCGAATCACGTTCGCGGCCGGCACCGCGACGAGCTCCGCATAACCGCCGGGGCTTTGATAGCCCAGGACATCGTAATGCGCGCAGAAGTTGTCCTCGCCGGCCAGGCAGCGCGCGCAGTGACCGCAACTCAGACCAGGTTGGAGCATCACGCGCGCGCCCGACTCGAGATCCGTCACGCCGGCGCCCACCTCGAGGATCTCACCGGCGACGTCCGCGCCGGAAATGTGCGGCATCGGGATCTTGACGCGATCGAGCCCCCGGCGCTGCCAGAGGTCGAGATGATTGAGCGCGCACGCCCGCACCCGAACGAGCACCTGTCCGGGTAACAGGATCGGATCCGGCGCGTCCTCATAGCGGAGGACCTCCGGGCCGCCGTGCTCATGAAATCGGACGGCCTTCACGTCAGAACTCCGGCGTGACGTCAGCGACCGGCCGCCCGAGGGCTTCGAGCTGAGGCCGACAATGATCCGGATCGCCGACGACGACGGCGACGGCCCGATCGGGATGCACGAACTCGCGAGCCGCGGCCGCGGTGTCGTCCGCCGTGATGGCCTCGATCGAGGGCACGAAGCGATCGAACGTCCGATCGTCGAGCCCGTAGGTCAGCAGCTGCACGCTCGCGCGCGCGAGCTGCTCGGCGGTCTCGAAGTGCCTCGCGTAGCCGCGCGTGAGCGCCGCCTTCGCGCGCGAGAGCTCGGCAGCGTCGATCGCTCGCGATCCGCGCACCGCCTCGAACTCGGCGAGCACGTCGCGAATCGCTTCGCCCGTGCCGTCGGCCTGCACGCTCGTCTCGCAGGCGAACGTGCCGGCCGCGCGCCGGAAATCGAACGTTGTCTGCACGCCGTACGTGAGGCCCTTCTTCTCGCGCAGGGTGGCGTTCAGCCGGCTCGAAAACTGGCCGCCGAGCGCCGCGTTGAGCGCGATGAGTGCGTGATACGCGGCGACGTCGCGGGAAGGACCGAGATGGCCGATCCTCAGCTCCGACTGCGACGCGCCTGGCCGCGGCACGAACAGCACGGGCGGCATTGGCGTCGGAGACGGCGCGGCCGCGTGTCCCCCGAATGTGAGCGTGCGGCCGCCCGGCCACGCACCCAGCGCACGCACGGCGGCTGCCGCCACCGCCTCGTGCTCGATGTCGCCGGCGACAATGAGCGTCGCCTCCTGAGGAAGATAGCGCGCCGCGTGAAACTCGCGGATGTCGTTCATCGTGACGGCCGCGAGCGACGCGGTCGTGCCGAGCACGCCGTGGCCGTACGGATGCTGGTCGAACACCGCGCGATAGAACGCGCGGTCGGCCGCGGCGCTCGCCGAGCTGCTGAGCTGCCGCAGGCGGCTCAAGCGCAGCTCGCGCACGCGCGTAAGATCGACCTCCGCGAAGCGCGGGCGCATCACCACCTCCGCGAGGAGCGCGAGCGCGGACGTGAAGTGTCGCGAGACCGACGTGAATCCCAGCGTCGTCACATCCGATCCGACTTCGATCGCGAGCACCGATCCGAGACCGGCGAACGCCTCAGCGAGCTGAATGGCGTCGTACGGGCCGGCGGCTTCGTCGAGCAGGTCCGCGGTGACGCCCGCGAGACCGGGGCGATCGGCCGGATCGTCCGCCGCGCCGCGCCGGATCACGAGTTGCGCGGTGACCACGGGCACGCTCGTGTGCGCGATCGACCAGACTCGGAGGCCGTTGTCGAGCGTGGCGCGCGAGATTGGGGGAAAGGTGATTGGGCCGGGCGCGCCGATCGCCGGCAGCTCGAAGCGTTCCATCGTCATCGCACGTCCACCGGAGTCGATCCAGGCAGCGCGAGGTCCGACCGGCCGAGTGGGACAACGCTCACCGCGACCGCGGCGGCGGGATTGAGCCATGTCCGCACGCCAGATTGCAGGGCCGCCGGCGTCGCGTCGAGATAGCGCTGAAGATCGGCGTCGAAGAAATCCGGCACGCCGCGATAGGTGTTGTACGCGTTGAGCTGATCGGTCCGGCCGCCGAACCCGCCGAGCGTTTGCAAACGGTAGACGAACGAGGCTTCCGCCTGCGCGCGCCCGCGCTCGAGCTCCGCGGGTGTCGGACCGTCGGCCGCCAGCGATCGCAGCTCGCGCGCGATGGCCACCTCGAGCTCCTCGAGCGTGTGGCCCGGCGCCGCGGTCGCAACGACTTGGAAGTACCCGCCCAACTCCCGGGAGGCCTGACTGGCGGCCAGCTCCGTCGCGATGCGCGTCTCGTGCGTCAGCCGTTCGTAGAGCCGTGACGTCCGGCCGTTGGCGAGCAGGTCGCCGACCAGATCGAGCTCGGCATCCTCATCGCCAAAGAGCGGCGGCGACGGCCAGCCCAGATAGAGGCGCGGCATCTCGATGCGATCCTCGAGAACGAGCCGCCGAGCGCGCGCGGCCGGACGTGGCACGCGAACCGGCGCGGCCGGGGGGCCGGCCGGAATCTCGCCGAAGTAGCGCATGGCCAGATCGAGCGCGGTTTTCGCGTCGATATCGCCGCCGATGCAGAGCGATGCGTTGCCTGGATGGTAGTGGCGCGAGAAGAACGCGCGCGCATCGTCGGACGTCGCCGCGCGAAGATCGGCGGGGTATCCGATCGTGGGCCAGTGGTACGGATGATCGGTCGGATAGATCGCGTCGACGAGCGCGAACTGCGCGAGCCCGTACGGCCGGTTCTCATAGCTCTGCCGACGCTCGTTCAGCACGACTTCGCGCTGGTTGGCGAATCGCTCGTCGGTGAGCGCGGGCAGGAGCCAGCCCATGCGATCGGCTTCCATCCACAGCGCGCGCGGCGCGGCGTCCTTCGGTACGACCTCCCAGTAGTTCGTGCGATCGACGCTCGTCGATCCGTTGATCGACGCGCCGGCCTCCTGGAGCGGCTCGAAATAGCTGCGACGCTGATGCTCTGAGCCCTCGAACATGAGGTGCTCGAACAAGTGCGCGAGTCCGGTCAAGCCGGCGACTTCATTCTTCGAGCCGACGTGGTACCACACGTTGACGGCGACGATCGGCACGCGATGGTCCTCGTGCACGATGACATCCAGGCCGTTCGGTAACACCGACTTAGTGAAAGGCACTCTCATCGCGATCTCGTCGTCCTGAGTCGGAGGTCCAAGGTCCGAGGTTCGCCGGGGCGAACTCCGGCCCCCCGGACCGGACGTCAGTTGACCGGTACTAATGGAATGGCGCGCCTCGAGTACGACGCGATGGAGACCTGTTGTGCGACGCGCTCGGCGGCGGCGACCAGCGCGCGGGCGGGCGCCGACGCGGGCTCGCCGATCACGATGGGCACGCCCGTATCCCCACCGGTGCGCACCGGCGCGTACATCGGAATGCTGCCGAGAAACGGCACCGAGAGCTCCGAGGCGAGCCGCTCGCCGCCGCCCTTGCCGAACACGTCGCTCTCGTGCCCGCAATCGGGACAGACAAAGTGACTCATGTTCTCGATGAGCCCGATCGGTGGAATGTTGAGCTTGCGGTACATGTGCACCGCGCGGCGCGTGTCGGCAATCGACACGCTCTGCGGTGTCGTCACGAGCACCGCGCCCGCCACCGGCACCGTCTGGCTCAGCGAGAGTGCAATGTCGCCCGTGCCCGGCGGCATGTCGACGATCAAGTAGTCGACGTCCTTCCAGCCGACGTCGCGGAAGAACTGCTGCAACGCGCCGTGGAGCATCGGGCCTCGCCAGATCACCGGTGCATCATCCTGCGTGAGAAATCCGAGCGAGACCACCTGCAATCCGTAGCGCTCGGCGGGAACGATCTTCTTGCCGTCCGTCTCGAGCTGCGCGTGCAGGCCGAGCATGATCGGCACGTTTGGACCGTACATGTCGCCGTCGAGCAGCGCGACGCGGCTGCCGCGCTGCGCGAGCGCCACGGCGAGATTCACGGCGACGGTCGTCTTGCCCACGCCGCCTTTGCCTGCGCCGACCGCGATGACGTTCTTCACGCCCTCGACCGGCGCGCAGCCGGCGTCGGGACGGGCGCCGGCGCGCACTTGCGCGGTCATCTCGATGTCGACCGACGACACGCCGCCGATCGCCGACACCACCGATCGCGCCTGGTCGCGCATCATGTCTTTCACGGGACACGCCGGCGTCGTGAGCTCGATCGTGAACCCGACGCGCCCCTCGTCGATGCGCAGATTCTTGACGAACCCGAGTGCGACGATGTCCTTGTGCAGATCGGGGTCTTTGACGGCGCGCAGCGCATCGAGCACCGCGGCTTCAGTCACGCTGGCCATACAACGATTCTAGTGCCCTTTGCCCTCTGCCCT
>CAYQRM010000023.1:0-9799 GCA_964419785.1 uncultured Solibacteraceae bacterium
GGCGAATACGCTGTCGTAGATCCAGGCCGGAAACTTCTCAGGAAAGGACGCCGCGAACATCGGAAACGCGAGCACCGCGATCGCGCCGATGATCGCGTCGACCGCGAGCAGGAGTGTCGCAAACGCCGCCGAGTGCCGACGCACCGTCACCATCACGCCGGCCAGTGGCACGAGCGCGAGGAGGACGTAGAGCGTCACGAGCGGATCGCGCATGCGGTCGGCCCCATCATGGCATACGGTCCTGGATCGTCGTAGACTGTCCGCCTTCTCTCTTCAGGAGCGTTCGACTATGCCGTCAACCGCCGACATCACCACTTTCAAGGCCGGCCTCCGTGGCCAGCTCATCGAACCGTCCGATCCCGACTATGCCGTTGCGTGCAGGGTTTACAACGGGATGATCTCCAAGCGGCCCGCGCTCATCGCCCGCCCGGCCGACGTGGCCGACGTCATGACCGCGGTGAACTTCGCGCGCGATCAGAAGATGCTCGTGGCGATTCAAGGCGGCGGCCACAACGCCGGCGGCCTCGGCACGTGCGACGACGGCCTCGTGATCCAGCTGAACCGGATGAAGGGCATCCGCTACGATCCCGCTACGGAGACCGTGCGAGTGGAGGGCGGCTGCACGTGGGGCGACGTCGATCACGCGTTGCACGCGTTCGGCCGCGCGGTGCCTTCCGGCATTCTCTCGACGACCGGCGTCGGCGGGCTCACGCTCGGGGGCGGCCTCGGCCATCTCACGCGCGGCTGCGGGCTCACGATCGACAACCTGCTCGAAGCCGATGTCGTGCTCGCCGACGGCCGGTTCGTCACGGCAAGCGCCAAGAAGAACCCCGACTTGTATTGGGCGCTTCGCGGCGGCGGCGGCAACTTCGGCGTCGTCACGTCTTTCCTCTTCAAGACGCATCCGGTGCACACGAACTACGCCGGGCCGACGCTCTACGAGATGAGCGAGGCGCCGGCCGTCATGAAGTGGTATCGCGACTTCATCAAGAAAGCGCCGCCGCAACTCACGGGCTTCTTCGCGTTCCTGGTCGTGCCGCCCGCGCCGATGTTTCCGGCGCATCTGCACATGAAGAAGATGTGCGGCGTGGTCTGGTGTTACTCGGGGCCGCTCAAGAACGCGGAAAAGATCTTCAAGCCGATTCGTGCCTTCAAGAAGCCGGCGCTCGATCTCGTCGGCCCGATTCCGCACCCGGTCTTGCAGAGTCTGTTCGATGGCCTCTTCCCGCCGGGGCTGCAGTGGTATTGGAAGGCCGACTTCGTGAGCACGCTGAGCGACGAAGCCGTCGCGCTGCACGCGAAGCACGGCGCGGAGATGCCGACGATGCTGTCGACGATGCACCTGTATCCGATCGATGGCGTGGCCGCGAAAGTGAAGCCGAACGCGACGGCGTGGGGCCACCGCGACGCGCGCTGGGCGGAAGTGATCGTCGGCGTCGATCCCGATCCGGCGAACAAAGAGAAGATCACGAAGTGGGCGCGCGACTACTGGACCGCACTGCATCCGCACTGCCTGCCGGGCGCGTACGTCAACTTCATGATGGCCGACGAGGGCGAGGACCGCGTCAAAGCCACGTATCGCGGCAACTACAAGAAGCTCGTCGCCGCGAAGAAGAAATACGATCCGAAGAACCTGTTCCGCGTGAACCAGAACATCCGGCCGGCGTAAGATCGCGGCCCGATGAGAATTACGGCGATCAAGGTTTACCAAGTCGACCTGCCGCTCGTCGAGGGCGCGTATCGATGGTCGGAAGGCAAGGCGGTGTCGGTCTTCGACAGCACGGTCGTGCGCGTCGAAACCGACACCGGTCTCGCCGGACACGGCGAGTGCTGTCCGCTGGGTCCCGTGTATTTGCCGGCGTACGCGGCGGGCGTGCGCGCGGGGCTGGCGGAGATCGCGCCGCAGCTCATCGGCCAAGATCCGACTGGTCTCGACGTGCTCAATCGCCGCATGGACTATCTGCTCAAGGGCCATGCGTACGTGAAGTCGGCGATCGACGTCGCGTGCTGGGATATCACGGGCCAGGTGGCGGGGCTCTCCGTCTGCCAGCTGCTCGGCGGGCGGTTCGGCGAGGCGATCACGCTGTACCGCGCGATTTCGCAGCGGCCAGCCGCCGAGATGGCGGAGAACGTCGCGGCGTACCGGCGTGAGGGCTACACGCGATTTCAATTGAAGGTCGGCGGCCGCGCTGACGAAGACATCGCGCGCATCCATCAAGTGCGCGATGTCCTCCAGCCAACCGACGTGCTCGTGGCCGATGCGAATACCGGCTGGCTGATGCACGAGGCCGCGCGCGTGGTGAACGCCGTTCGCGATCTCGATGTGTACATCGAACAGCCATGCGCGAGCTACGAGCAGTGCCTCGCGATTCGGCGTCGCACCTCGCTGCCCTTCGTGCTCGACGAGAACATCGATTCGATCGACATGATCGTCCGCGCCGCACGCGACGGCGCGTGCGACGTCGTCAACCTGAAAATCGGCAAGCTCGGCGGCCTGACGCGCACGCGACAGGTGCGCGACTTGTGCGTCTCGCTCGGTATCGCGATGACGATCGAAGACACCTGGGGCGGCGACATCGTCACGGCCGCCATCGCGCATCTGGCGCACAGCACGCCGGAGGCGTTCAGGTTCACGGCGACCGACTTCAACAGCTACGTCACCACGAGCATCGCCGATGGCGCGCCGAAACGCGTCAACGGACGCATGTCGGCGTCGACCGCGCCCGGCCTCGGGATCGAGCCTCGGTTCGATGTGTTGAGGGATCCCGTCTTGAGCTTCGGCACTCAGCACTGAGCACTCGGCACGCGGCCGAGCCCTTTGCGTCACTTCATGCCCGCCGGCTGAGCGATCGGGAGGCGATGACGAGCGCGATGCCGTAGATGGCGAGCGCGACAAACCACGTCGCCGCGCGAGAGGTCGCGGCGTGTTCGATCAAGAGTTGGACGGCGCCAACGGCCAAGACAGGGTACGCCAGCCAGCCAACTTCGCGCCGCGATTGTCGGGCGGCGATCGACAGCAGAACGCCGCTGAGCGCCAGCACGGCGGTCTTCAGCGTTGCGAGAATCGGGGGCGCAGGAGGCGTGCCCGCGATGAACGGCCCGACCCAAATCAGCACAGCTCCGCCAATGGCGACCAGCGTCAGCGCGTTCAACGCGACGTAAGCGACAGTACTGAGCCATCCGGACTTCGCTGAGTCACGCGTCATCCCGTAGCCCATCCCGACCACGAGGACCGCGAGGACCCCGACCGAACTGAACGATATCGCGGGCCACACCCGCGGCCATCCGACCCACACGCTGAGCACGGCATCAATAAGTCCAGCCGCGATGGCCGCTGCGCCGAGCAGCAAGGTCGCGTGGAGCGCAAGTACCGCACAGCCGGGCCGTCCGCTCCATCGCAACGCGGCGAGAGCAGCCGCCGAACACACCAGTGCGGCTGCTGGAGCCGGCAGCACCTCCGAGGCGCCCACCACGACGTACGCGAGCGCAACGGAGGTGCCTGTGTAGAAGTTCCGGCCGGCTCCCTGCCGAGGCAGGACGCGACTGAACTCGATCCAGTACAGGCCAGCGCCGGCGGCAGCCATTACCGCGCCAATCGCGCCGACGCCGGTCGGAGTTGCTTGCGACGCGCCGACGCTCAATCCGACGAGGCACATCGGCACCGCGACGATCGCGTGCACCGCATCGAACACGCGAGCGCCCGCTCCCATTCGGATCGCGCGGATCACGAATGGCGCGGTCGCGACGGTCAGCAGAAACAGCAGCACGCCCAACGTGAGATTGACCGGCTCGAGCGAGGGCGCCGCCAACGCTCGCGCCATCAGAATCCAGGCGAGCAGGAGCTCGGCGAGCCCCGCAGGCCACGCCAGCCATCGCCATCCCCTCGTCTCGCCCAATATCCACGTCGCGATGACAACAGCGATCGCCAGCACGGCGAAGACACCAGTGGCGCGTGTGGCGATCGCCAGTGCCGGCATCGCGAGCACCGCGCCACTCGTCGCAATGCCGGCAAGAATCTGCAGGCGCCGGTGCGAGGCCACGGCGAACGCTGCGATCGTGAACAAACCGAGCGTGGCTGCCGAGACGGCCGGCGGAAAGAACCCGAATCGCGTCGTCGCCTCCCAGAGCAGCGGAACGGCGATCACGAGCGCGGTGAGGCCGTGGAAGAGCCGGCTGAGTTCGCTCGGCGATCCGAGGCCACGCTCCGCGGCCGTGAGCCAGAGCGTGGCGTAGCCCAGACCGAGGATGGCGCCGGTCCGGCCCGGCATGTGGCCCGACTCGGCGAGCGAACGGAGGAGAAACGCGCCGGCGAGGACGATGAGCGAGCGTCCGACGAACGGCAGCGCGTAGCTGAGATAGGCGCGAGTCGCGTGCAGATCGGAGGGCGCGACGAGTGCGACCTCCGCGGGTCGATCGCCTGTGGGCTGGCCGCGCTCAAAGGCATTCAGCCGTTGGGAAAGATCGGTGACCGCCTGCTCGAGAGCGCGAAGCCTGGAGTCGATCTCCGATTGCCGGTTCGACATCGGCACCTCCGAGGCGCGCCGTGCGCGCGCACTCGACGCCTGGAACCGCGACGATTACGCCTTCACCTCACTGCCGGAGTCATGCGACGTCTCCCAGGGCGGCAGAATCCGCAGCAGCACCGCAAGGATGACGAACGGCAACACAGTGATGACGACAGCGGGCAACAGGCCCTCTCTCGTGGCGAATCCCATCTTGTAGGTCGTGTAGCCGAGGAAGCTCTTCGAGAACAGCTGACCGCCGATGACGACGTTCCAGCGCATGGCGAAGATCCCGATGAGCGTCAATCCACCAGCAACCATGTAGATCCGCTGGCGCGTGCGGGCGGGCAGCGCCTTCACCTGCGCCCAGCCGAGCAGCGCGATGGGCACGAGCGTGCCGACGAAGATCTGCAGCACGATCTGCGACAAGAAGAGTCGCGTCTTCACCATGAAATCGAGCGCCCGGAACGACTCGTCGGCCTCGTAGATCCGATGGATCAAGTCCAGCATCTCGAGCGAGAAGTCGATGATGAACGCGTACAGGAGATACCGTGCGATCGTGTCGAGACACGCCATGTCAATCGCGACGCGTCGCCGATGGCTCAACCAGGCATAGAGCAGCATCACGATGGCAATGCCCGAAACCATCGCCGAGAAAATGAACACCACCGGCATGAGCGGCGTCGACCACCACGGGTTCGCCTTCACCGATCCAAAGATGAAACCGACGTAGCCATGGAGAAGGAACGCCGAAGGAATTCCGATGATCGTGAGCACGTACCCGAGCCGGTTGTCGATGCTCAGCGCTTCCGGGCTGATGTCATCGGACCACACGGTCAGCAACCCGTAGAACCAGCGTTTGAGGCCGGTGCTGGCGCGCCGCGTCAGGACGAGCTCGCGGCGATAGTCGAACCAGATCTCCAGCAGCAGCACGACCATGAGGTACCAGAGATAGACGAAGCCGAACATCGCCATCGCCGACGACCGATGAGGCGTGAGGTACATCTCGAACGATCGCTCCGGGTGGCCGAGGTGCATCTGCAACGGCAGCGGCGCGACGAGAAGAAACGCGAGCGCCGTCAGCAGCGCCAAACGGTAGGTCGGCCGGACCGCCGTGGCGTTGAACACGCGCTCGAGCGACGCCAGAATGAACGCACCGGCGACCAGTCCCGTGAGGAACGGGTACAGCACGATCAACACACTCCATTGCAAGTCAATCTCGTTCGGGTAGATGAAGCCCTGGACGCCTGGCATGGTCATTCCCCTAGCGCACGGAACCGTCGAGGCCGTTGTAGTACACCTTCGCACCGGTCGCCATCTGCGGTTTGAGCACGTGGAGCTTGTGAGTGCGCAAGTATTCGTGGACCGGATCTTTTGGATTCTTCAAGTCCACGAGCTGGCGTGCGCCGGTCGGACACACCTCGCAGCACGCCGTCGTGAGGCCTTTCGTGATGCGGTGATAGCACAGCGTGCACTTGTCGACGGTGTGGGTGCGCGGATCGATGTACCGGCAGCCGTAGGGGCACGCCTGCACGCAGTAGCGGCAGCCGAGGCAGCGCGTCTTGTCGACGAGCACGACGCCGTCCGGACTCTCGAACGTCGCGCCAACAGGACAGACTTGCACGCAAGGTGAGTGCGCGCAGTGATTGCAGAGCTTCGGGACGAAGAAGACCTTGACGCCCTGACCGGGGTTATCGATTTCCGGAAACCCGTCGTAGCCGCCGTTTGGCGAGTCGACGATCGGGTGCTCGAAGTCGTCGCCGTGAACCTGGTAGCGTTCGACCCACGTCCGAAATGCACCCGGTTCGTTCAGGACGTTGTTCTCGGCTTTGCAAGCCCGCACGCAGTTGCCGCAGCCGATGCACTTGTCGATGTCAATGAGCATCCCCCACCAGTGATCCGTCACGCTGTAGTTCGGGGCCTGCTCGGGCGCTCCCTGCACGACGAAGTCCCATGCGATCGACGCCGCCCCGGTCAGCACAATGAACTTGCCGGCCTCGGCGAGAAATGATCGGCGGTTGGGATCCATTCGCGGCGCCCTCCGTCACTGAATCTTCGGACTGTGGGGATGGTGGCAGGCCGTGCAGTCCATCTCGCCATTGCCGAAATGGTCGGCGACGACGACCTGCGGAAACCAATCGGGCCGCCCCGCTTTCTTCGCGTGACAGGTCGGGCACAACTTCCGGCTGTCTGGTTTGCCTGGCAGCGTGTCCATCTCGCCCGCGATGTGCTTGGAGAGCGGCCCGTGACACGCCTCGCAATGGACCTGGGCATGTTTGCTCGGCCGTCGTTCGTCGGTCACGGTGTTGTGGCAATCGAGGCAGGCGCCCTCGCCCGCGTAATTGGCTGAAGTCGCCCGAATGTCATCGAGCGCGCCTGCGCGGAAGAACCCGTACACGCCAAAGTCCGGCGGAACGAGCCATGCACGAACGAGGAGAAACCCGACAAAACCCAAGCCGAACACGGCGGCGACGCGCAGCACGTGGTCGTAGTGCCGGGGCTGTCGACCCATAAGCGCTCCCTGCGTGGCAGGCTCACCCTGTCGCGCGCTGAGACCCGGTGCAAGAACCACACCGGTACACGCGACGACGATCTACGCCGTGCTGGTGGTCGCGCGCGATTGCACTCGATCGGGTGCGCGGCTTTTCACTCGGGACCGCGGGAAAGTTCGGGGTATGTGCTATTGCAGCTTGGCGATGACGTCGAGCGCGAGCGCCTTCTCGGCCGCTTTCGTCTCCGTGTCGCCGAGACCGTACACGTGGAGCTCGAAGTAGGCATCGCCCTTCCTCACGGTGAGCGTCGTCGTCACGTTGGTGATCGTGACGTAGACCGCGTCGTCACCAATGCCGCTCGCGGGTGTCTTGACGGTGTTTGGACTCGTTGTCGGCGCTTTGGCGAAGTCAAACGCCTTCGCATCCTGGATGGTGAGGACGACGCTCTTCTTGCGTCCGGGAGAGCCTGTGGGTTCGGCCCAGTTGCAGATTTTCGCTGAGCCCGTTCCGGGTTTCGCGCTGACGCCGAGCGCGGCGTCGACCTGGGCTTGAGTGAGCAGCGAACACGGCGGTGCGGGCGGCGGTGCCGCGGCGGCCGCGTGGATCCAACCGGCAAGGAAGGCAAAGGCGAAAATCATGAACGCGACTCCTAAGCCATAGGGTATCGCGGACAAAAGACCTCAGAGACGCCGACTTTGCCTTCCCGGATTACGAAATTTGGCCTGATCCGAGGGTGTCCGTATCGGCCCAGTCCTTGCTCACGTACCGCTCCACGCAGAGGGGGCCACTATGGTCAGGAGTGGGTTTGCCAAGGCAGTTCTGGTTGGGTTGGTCGCAGCTGGGCTGTTCGTCTCGACGCCCGCGCAGGCGGCATCGATTGTCATCAACGGCGGGTTTGAGACCGGCGACTTTAGCGGTTGGACCCTCGGCGGAAACACCGGCTTCACGGGAGTGACCAATACCGCGCCGTACGTGCACAGCGGTAGCTTCGGCGGCTTCTTTGGTGCGGTCGGATCGGATTCGTCGCTGTCTCAAAACCTGGCGACCACGCCGGGGGCACGTTACGACCTGACGTTCTGGCTCCTCAGCCAGGGCGGCACGCCGAACGACTTCTCGGTGTCGTGGAACGGCGTCCAACAGACCGCTCTGGTCGACGCGGGCGCGTTCGGATACACGCAGTTCACGTTCTCGAATTTGCTCGCGACGGGCAGCAGCACACCGCTCGTGTTTCTCATGCGGCAGGATCCGTCCTACTGGGGACTCGACGATGTCGCGGCGCAGACGTCGGTGCCCGAGCCGAGCTCGATCCTGCTGCTCGGCGGCGGCCTCCTGCTTGCCGGTCGCGTGATTCGGCGGAAGGTCGCGTAAGACTTCAGAGCACGAAGTTCTCGAAGACTCTGCGGGCGGCGCGATCACTCGCGCCGCCCTTTTTTTGCCCGCCGCTAGCGCCGCCGCGCGCGCTTCTTCGCCGCCTTCTTCTTCGGCGCGGCCTTCGCCCGCTTCGTCGCGGCGCGGCGCGACGCCTTTGCCGGCGGGACGATCACGTTGTGCACTGCGGAGACCATCGGCTGCCCCGGCTCCACGCCAATGGCCTGCAGGATTGGAATCAGCGTTGCACCGAACGCGTCGAACTGCGATTGCGACTCCCACACGTCCAACACCTGAATCTTGTCGCCGGTCCTGATGCTCACGTGATACGTCCGGCCCGCCGGATGCAGCGCGCCGGCCTTCGTCAGGCGCGCAATGCACTCGTCGTACTTCGCCGGAGACATTCCCGCAGGAGAGAAATACATTCCGATCGCCACGAATCACCTCCACAGATGAGCGTCGCATTCTAGCTGAGGTGAGGGGGCCGATCCACAAACACACCACGGGCGGCGCGATCGTCCGCACCGCCCGTTCATTCCGCTCGGAAATTTCTAACCTCTGGCGTTCCGCACGACTCGCGCGATCCCCGCCAGCCCGCTCGCGATCAACACCAACGTGCCGGGCTCTGGAACAGTCGGCGGTGGCGTGGAACCGCTGTCATTAACACGCAGGAGCGGCGTGAAACTGTTGCTCGGCCCGCCGTGACTCTCCTCGCCATCCGTCACCGTGAATGGCCCAACGGTGAAAGGCGGATCTCCAACATCAAAGGCGAAATACGTCAGACCGAGGTTCGGGTCATTGAACGAGTGAAAGTCGATGCCGATGTCGTAGGTATGCCCGCTCAGCAGCGTGAAGGAGATGGGCGCGTCATAGAACGTATCGCTTCCGTTGCCGACCGCGACGATTGACGCGCCAACGGCAAGCGGGTTCACACCGTTACCGCTCTGAACGTCGTACACGTAGGCACTGAACGTCTCGGTCGCGCCGATGGGCATGAAGGCCTGAATCCCGATCGACGCGAGCGTGTAGTCAGACACCATCGTGACGATGTCACCACGCGTCCCTCCGGCGCCGGTCGGAATATCGAATCCGGAAGAAGGCGGTGTAAGCGTAAAGCTGGAAGCGAAGGCAGGCGCCGCCGACATCGCCACGAGCGTGGCCGTCGCAAGCATCCGTCGGACCATTCGAACCCCCTCGAGGGACAGATTGATGAAATCCCGCCGACCTACGCGGCCGGTAGAAGAGCGTCACATACGCAAGACCCGGTCCAGGAAGGACCGATGTGATGACGCGAAGATCGCGGAGCGTCCGCCGTCGAAGTCGACCGCGGGGAAGCCTTTTGTTCCGCGTGTCAGGTTGCCGTTTCGGTTCATCGTCTATTCCGAGTGGGCGGGCAAAGCGCTCGCGCCGGTCTCGCCGCGATAGCGGCTGAGCGGG
>CAYQRM010000024.1:0-17919 GCA_964419785.1 uncultured Solibacteraceae bacterium
CCGGAATCCGGCCGTGGTGACGACCCGTTCGGCGTCCAGTCGTTGTCTTCGTGTGGATCGCGCGCTGCGTTCATACCAGTCACTGTGGGAGAGCGTGCTATCAAGTTCCTTAGCGAAGTGCATGATCCGGTCCAGCGCAAAAACCGTGATCTAACGGCCTGAATTCGCCGGCCTCACGAGGGCGATGACAAATCTGTCGTCGGCCGCGACACGATTCAGCGTCAGCAGCCAGACGAAAATCTTTGTTGAAAAGTTGAAATTGGAGCGGGAAACGGGATTCGAACCCGCGACTTCGACCTTGGCAAGGTCGCACTCTACCACTGAGTTATTCCCGCCCTGCCAGACTCCTGAGTTTACACGAGGGCACCCCGCCTGTGCCAGACGCTGGCCATGCGCGCAGCTTCGGCGGACAGGCGGCTGGCGACAACCGGCGGCCGCCGCACGCCCGCGAACTGCGTCGTCTCTTCAGTGCGAACTGCGCGTATCTCTGCGACCGAACTCGCGCGGCGCGCATCCCGTTGCCGCGCCCGATGGCCCCCAAGGTTTTGGTGAAATTCGCTCTAGTGTAGACTGGGCATTCTGTCCGAGGGGTCCGGCTCGCGCTGTGCGCTCCGGCTCGAGGCGCCGTCGCCAAGCGGTAAGGCAGAGGTCTGCAAAACCTCCATCCCCGGTTCAATTCCGGGCGGCGCCTCCAAATTTGATCCGGGGACTTCCTCCCCGGCCCCCTTACACGCTCACTCGCGGGGACCCCTTCCTCCCCGCTCCGTTCGCGTGGCTCACTCGCTCTCGCTCGTTCGCTGCAGTCCGACTTCGGCCGCGGCCCTAACAAAAAAAGCGGAGTGCCCGGTCAGGCACTCCGCCACGTGGTTGGTTGATGGTTCGAGCGAGTTCGTTACGCCTTGCGTCGCAGTTTGCGAGCTACGGCGAGGAACCCGGTGCCGACGAGCACGAGTGACGTCGGCTCAGGCACCGTTGACTGAGGCACCGGCCCGGGCTGGAAGAGTGCGCCGATCGGACCCGTCTTCCCGGTCGTCGGGTTGCCGATGTCAGCAGCGAACACGAAGCCAAGCGCGTTGGCCGCCGTGAGATCGGCAATCGTCGCATTGGCGACGTGGAACACGAGGTTGTTGGCAAACGCCGTCGAAAGACCGCCGCCGCACGTGCTGCAGGCGATCCCGAACACGAACGTCCCCGTGCCATCACCGTTGAATGCGCCGGTGTCCGCAATCAGCGTCTGGCCAGGGACGGTCTGATTGACGGTAATGTCGCCCAGGACAACGCCGGACGCGTTGAACTTGAACGCCTGCATGTCAGCCGCGCCGGTCTTGGCAAACTCGAACGGCGAATTGAGGTGGACGGTCACGTCGACGTTCGCGAGATTCTGAGTGAGCGTCACCGTACCAAAGATGGTCCCCGGCGGCGCGCAACCGCCAGTGCAGTGGTCCGCAGTGAGATCGATCGTCGTCGCGGTGGCCGCCGAGGCCGAGGCGAATACACCGACGACGGCGAGAGCGAAAATTGGTCCAAGCAAACGCTTCACGGGTAAGTCTCCTGGCCCCCTCTATCGCAATCCGCGTGCCCTGCCAGTATCAGAGTGATACAGGCATCGTTGAGTGAAAAAGGCCTGCAAATCCGAAGGATCCGCGCCGAGTTCACTTTTGAATTCTTCCCGAAGGCAGACCAAAGTCCAGCCGGGCAGGGATGGGTTCAATCTTGCGGTCGTGCGACCAGGTGGGCCTTACTCGCTTTTGAGCACGACGCCGGGATCAAGGGCCAACGCCCTTCGCGTGGGGACGACACTCGCGGTCGTCGCCGCAACGATCACGACGAACGCAGACAAGACGTACGTGAACGGATCGCCGGGCGACACGCCCCAGAGTTGTGAGGTGATGAGTCGCGTAAGCGCGAGCGCCGTCACCAGGCCGATCGCAATGCCAACGGTCAGCAGCCGGACCATGCGGCCGCTCAGGAACGTGACCACTTCGGCGGAGTCCGCGCCGAGCGCGCGGCGAATGCCGATCTCGCGCGCGCGCTCGGCGGCCGCGCGCGCCATCACCCCGTAGACGCCCATCGCCGCGAGCAGCACCGCCACGCCTGCAAACGCACTCATCCCGGCCGCGTACGACTGCCGGTCGCGCATCAGCGGGCTGAGATCGTCGATGAACGCGATGTTGCCGAGCGGACGCGTCGGCTCCACCTCGGCGACCGCGCGCCTGGCGAGCGAAATGACATCGAGCGGGCCGCTCCCGCGTCGCACGAGGAAATTCATCTGCGACTGCATGCCGGACCACGGTGCACGATACCGCGACGGCTGCTGCAGAAATGATGCGTACACCACCGGTACGGCGCCCGTCTGTGCGCGCTGCAACGGAATGTCTCTGACCACGCCGACGACCTCGCGCGGACGCTCCTCCGGCACGATGTCGAGCCTGAGCTGCTGCCCGATTGCCTCTTGCTGCGGCCACAGCAGTCGTGCCGCCGACTCGTTGACGATCGCCACCCAGGGCGATGTCGAACGGTCGCGATCTTCGAAGTCACGGCCTCGCAATCGCGTCGCTCGCAGCGTGGAAAAGAACCCTGGCGTCACGATGTCGTACGCCACCTCCATGCCAGGCGACGAAGCCACGGGGACGATTGCCATCGTCGGACTGTCAAGCAACGGATGCGAACTTCCCGCGACGGCCTCGATCTCCGGCAACTGACGCAAACGATCGAAGATGCGTTCGATCGTGCGCGGCGGAGCCGGATTCATTTCGAAGTACTGAAACCCCTGGTACTCGCCAATCTGACGCGGAAGTCCGCCCGGCGCGCGGTAATCGAACCCGACGAGTCCGGACGGATCGAACCCCAGGTCGCGGCTCGTGAGCAGCACGAAGCTCCGCGTGAGCAGGCCGGCGCCGACGAGCAGGATCACCGCGAGCGCCAGCTCGGCCGCGACGAGCACGCCGGTCGATCGAATCGGCCGGAGCGCGAGAGGATTGGAGCCGGCCCCTGCCGTCGCCGCCACCCGGCTTGCACGGAGCGCCGGGACAAGCGCGAACGCCAGCACGCTCGCCACCACAAGACCGACCGTGGCGGCGAGTACGCCCGCGTCGAGGACGAGATCCGGCATGCGCGGCAATCCAACGGGCGGCGTCATCGCCAACGCGATGCCGCGGAGTCCGAGCCACGCGACGACGATTCCCGCGACGCCGCCGGCGACCGACAGCATCAGTCCTTCCGCCAGCAGTTGACGAGCAATGCGGCTCTGTCCGGCGCCGAGCGCGAGCCGTAACCGGATTTCCGGACCCCGAGCCGCGCCTCTGATCAAAAGGAGCGCCGCCAGATTCACGCAGGCGATCACGAGCAGCAACGCCACCGCCACTTGCAGCGTGAAGAGCGGCTTGAGGGTCCAGCCATACATCGCCTCACGCAACGTCGAGAGCTGCGACGTCCAGCCTGCATGCTGGTCGGGCGACTCGACGGCCAGCTGCGCATCGATCGTCTGGAATTCCGCGCGCGCGTCGTCGAGGCTCACCCCCGGCTTGAGCCGCCCGACGACGCCGAAGAGGCGCGATGGGTTCTGCCCGGGCCGGCGACTGACGGTGTACGGCAGCCAGAACTCGACGCGAGCGTCACGATATTGAAACGCCGCCGGCATGACGCCAATCACCACGCGATCGACCTGATCGAGATGGATGGCCTTGCCGACGATGTCAGGATCGGCGCCAAAGCGGCGGCGCCAGAGTCCATCGCTGATAACGACTTCTCGTGAGGCGTCGCCGTGCCGGTCCTCTTCCCTGCCAAACGTCCGGCCGAGCGCCGCCTGAGCGCCAAGCGTCTCGAACGTCTCGGGCGACATGAGTTGTCCGAGCAGCCGTTCCGCAGGCGTGCCGTCGGCCTCGATGCCGATATCCGCCGGCCAAGGCATCGAGAGTCCCAGCGATTGAAACGAGCGCTGCCGGTCGGACCAGTCGAGGAAATCGGCGATCGTGACGCCGTTCAGTTGATCTGGATGTTCCGCGCGCGCCGCACGGATGACGACGAGTCGATCGGCATCGGGAAACGGCAGGCGGCGCACGAGCACGGCGTCGATGACGCCCAGCATCGCGGCGTTGGCGCCGATGCCGAGCGCGAGCGACGCAATCGCCGCCGCACTGAACGCCGGCTGTCGACGCAACACGCGCCAGCCGTAGGAAAGATCCTGCTGAAAATCGTGGAACCAACGGACATGCCGTTGGTCGCGACATTCTTCCTCGAGCAGGGCCGTGTTGCCGAGCGCGTTCATCGCCGCGAGCCGCGCCTGGTCGGGCGAGAGGCCATCAGCGAGGCCTTCACGAACCAGCGCGTCGAAATGAAACGCGAGCTCGCTCGACACCTCGCGATCTCGATGCCGCCCCCGCCAGATCGATCTGGCGCGTTGGCCGACGATGCGGACAAATCGTGCGAGCGTCATCCCTGGCTCGCTACGCTCGCTTCAACAACAATCCAACGCCGGACGACAAGCGTTTCCACGTTTCGAGCTCGCGCTCGAGCTGACTGCGGCCGTCGCGCGTGAGTTTGTAGAACTTCGCCGGCCGGCCCAGGTCCGTGTCCTTCCACTCGGCCACTACCCAGCCTTGATTTTCGAGACGGTGAAGCGCCGGGTACAGCGATCCCTGCTGCACCGACAACGCATCGTCGGACAAATCCTGAATGCGCTTCGAGATGCCCCACCCGTGGAGCGGCTCGCGCACGAGCGTCTTGAGGATGAGCAGATCGAGGGTCCCTTGCAGCAGGTCAGCCGGCTTGGGCATGGCGAGGCGTTGACAATGATACCTCGATTATCGACAATAGTGACGCCTAGACTATCGACAATACGTCCCCACTTCTCGTTCACGAAGGAGTCGCCTCATGAGGCGCACTGTCGCTGCGCTCGCCGTGGTCTTGCTCGCCGCTCTCGGACGCGCGGCCTGGGTGCGCGCGTCGGCCGCTCCCCCGCCGCGCGCCGTCACGTTCAGCGAGACGATCGCGCCGATCATCTTCGACAACTGCGTCACGTGCCATCGGCCTGGCGAGGCCGCGCCGTTTCCGCTGATGTCGTACGACGATGTGGCGAAGCGCGGCAAGACGATCGCGTCGGTGACCGCGTCGCGCTTGATGCCGCCTTGGCGTGCCGCCCACGGCTACGGCGACTTCGTCGGCGAGCGTCGTCTCACCGACGAGCAGATCGCGCAGATCGGCGATTGGGTGACGCAGGGCATGCCGAAGGGCGACCTCACAAAGCTGCCGCCGCTGCCACGGTTCACGGACGGCTGGCAGCTCGGCACGCCGGACCTGGTGCTCGAGATGCCCGACACGTTCGACGTGCCGGCGGACGGTCCGGACATCTATCGAAATTTTGCCATCCCGACCGGCCTCACCGAAGACAAGTGGATTCGCGCGATCGAATTTCGTCCGGGCACGCGGCGCGTCGTGCATCACGCGCTGTTCTCGTTCGTGCGTGGCGGGTCGACCGCGTCGCTCTCGAAAGACGGCAAGCCGGGGTTCAGCGGCATGATGCCGGTCGCATTCGTCCCCGCGTTCGGCCCGTCCGGCGATCTCGGCGGATGGGCAGTCGGCGGCACGCCGCGATTCTTGCCGGACGGGTTGGCCTGGCCGATTAACAAGGACTCGGATTTCGTTCTGCAGCTGCATCTGCATCCAACGGGCAAGCCTGAGCATGAACGTTCGCGCATCGGTCTCTACTTCACGCCCAACGCGCCCGAGCGAAAGCTCCGCGAGATGGGCGCGCCGGGACTGTTCGGCTTCCTCGCGGGGATCAACATTCCGCCTGGCGAAAAGCACTACGAGCTGAAGGGCACATTCAACGTCTTCGCGAACATGCGAGCGTACGCCGTGATGGCGCATGCGCACTTTCTCGGCAAGGAAGTGAAGGCCGTGGCGACCTTCCCAGACAAGACGACGCAGACGCTGCTGTGGATTCAGGACTGGAATTTCAACTGGCAGGATCGCTACTTCTACAAGACGCCGGTCGATCTCCCGAAAGGCACGAAGATCGACGTCACCATCGTGTACGACAATTCGTCCGACAACCCGGCGAATCCCTGCAATCCTCCGCGACGCGTCCAGTGGGGGTTTCAGTCCTACGACGAAATGGGCGGCGTGCGCTTCCTCATGGTGGCGGCGAGCGACGCCGACGAGCTGGCGATTCAAAACATGACCGCGGCCGTGGCGAAGGCACTGGCCAATCAGATCGCCAACAGCGAGACGGCCAAGCGCCTCAAACAACAGCAAGACGACCTGCTCGCCAAGGTCGGACAGACGACGAATCCGTGCGGGAACGGCGGCCCGGGCCTCGGCCCGTGGCTTCAGCCGCCGCACGTCGTGCGCTAGAACCGGGCTGGAACGCTTCTCGTATACTGGGCTCGATGTTCACCACACACCGAGCCCTTCGCGTGGCATTCGCCGTGCTCGCGTGCACGGCGTTCGCCCAGAGACCTTCACCCGCACCGGGCGCCCCTGGCGCGAGCGCGATCAAGATCCCGTTCGAGTCCTACACGCTCCCGAATGGACTGACCGTCATCCTTGCGCCGGATCATTCGACGCCAACGGTCGCCGTGGACATCTGGTATCACGTCGGTTCGAAAAACGAAGTGGTCGGGCGCACGGGCTTCGCGCACCTGTTCGAGCACGTCATGTTCACCGGCTCGGGTCACGTGCCGTACGGCATCCACGACAAGCTCACCGAAGGTGTCGGCGGCTCGAACAATGGGACGACGTCGAACGATCGCACGACGTACTACGAGACGGTCCCGTCGAACTATCTCGAAGATCAGCTCTGGCTCGAATCCGACCGCATGGGATTCCTGCTCGACTCGCTCGACCTCGCCAAGATCAACGCGCAGCGCGACATCGTCAAGAACGAACGCCGCCAGGGCATGGACAACCAGCCGTACGGTCGCGCCGACGAGATCCTCGCGCAGGCCACGTATCCGCCGACCAATCCGTATTCGTGGGACGTGATCGGCAGCATGACGGACCTCTCTGCGGCGTCCGAAGACGACGTGAAGAATTTCTTCCGGCTGTATTACGCGCCGAACAACGCGATCCTCACGATCGTCGGCGACTTCGATCCCGCGCAAGCAAAGATCTGGGTAACGAAGTACTTCGGCGACATCCCGCGGGGCAAGCCCGTCACGCGGCCGAACGTGTCGCCGGTGACGCTCGACAAAGAGACGCGTCTCGTCTTCGAGGATCACGTGCAGGTCCCGCGGCTGTACGTCCAGTGGCCGACGGTCGGCGAGAAGAACGACGACCATTACGCGCTCGACGTGCTGGGCGCGATCCTCACCGGTCCGCGCACGGCCCGGCTGACCAAGGCGCTCGTCTACGACCAGCAGGCCGCGGCCAACGTCAACGCGGGACAGGACACCAACGAGGACGTCGGCGAGTTTCGCGTGACGATCACGCCCCGACCCGGCCACTCGCTGACCGATCTCGAGGCCGCCGCCGACACGATTATCGCGAAGCTCAAGGCCGATGGCCCGACGCCGGAAGAGATCCAGCGCGCGACGGCCGGACTCGAACTCGATTTTCTGAGCGGGCTCCAGTCGAATCTCGGCAAGTCGTTCACGCTCGCCGATAGCGCCGGCTTCCACGACGACCCGGCCTATTTCCAGAAGGAGTACCAGAAGTATCTGGCGGTCACGCCTGCCGATGTGAAACGCGTGGCCGACAAGTATCTGACGGGCGGACGCGTGATCCTCAGCATCGTTCCTGAAGGCAAGATCGAGCTCGCGTCCAAACCAGAGCTGAGCAAGAAGGTCGGAGGTGGAAAATGACGCCGGGTGTTTTTTTACGAAAAGTGAAAAAAGACTCCCGGAGTCTTTTCGCAAGCGCCCTCGCGCTGGCTCTGCTGACGTCCGCGGCGACCGCGCAACAGGCGCTCGATCGCACGAAGACGCCGCCGGCTGGCCCGCCGCCCGTCCTGCACGTGCCGACGTGGACGAAGGCCACCCTCGCCAACGGCGCCGAGCTCATCGTGTCCGAGAAGCACGACCTGCCGCTCGTCTCGTTCACCATCACGTTGATGGGCGGCGCGAATCAGTTCGAGCCCGCCGACAAGCGCGGCCTGGCAGGGCTCACGGCATCGATGATGAGCGAAGGCACGAAGACGCGCGACGGCGAGGCGCTGTCGAGCGCGCTGCAGTTGCTCGGCACGAACGTCTCCGTTTCGATCGGCAGTGAGAGCGGATCGGTCGGATTCCTCTCGACGTCGGACAAGTTCGCGCCGACGCTCGACATCCTCGCCGACATGCTCGAGAACTCGACCTTCCCCGCCGCTTCGCTCGAACGGTTGCGCGGGCAGCGTCTCGTCGCGCTGACGCAGGCCAAAGCGCAGCCCAACGCCATCGCCAACCGCGTGTTCCCGCGACTGCTCTACGGCAGCGCACATCCGTACGGCCAATTCGCGACCGAGGACTCGTACAAGACGATCACACGCGACGACGTCGTGTCGTTTGAGAAGGCCTATTTCGAGCCGGGCCGCGCGCTCGTGACCGTGGTCGGCGACGTCAATGGAACGAACGTGAAGGCGACGATCGAGAAGGCGCTCGGCGAGTGGGCGAAAGGCGGCACGAAGCCGGCGTTCACTTACCCGCCAACCCCGGCGCCAACATCGACGACGATTTTCCTGGTCGACAAGCCGGGCGCCGCGCAGTCGACGTTCGCGATCGGCAATCCAGGCCCGCCGCGATCGACCGCGGACTACTACGCGTTACAGGTCATGAACACGATTCTTGGCGGCATGTTCCAGTCGCGTCTCAACGCGAACATCCGCGAGGACAAGGGCTACAGCTACGGCGTGAACTCGAGCTTCGCCTTCGGCAAAGGACCAGGCCCGTTCCGCGCCGGCGGCGATATCGTCTCCGCCAAGTCCGACGCGGCGCTCGTGGAATTCATGAAGGAGCTGAAGGGGATCGAAGGCGCCCGGCCGGTGACCGACGAAGAGCTGTCGACGGCGAAGGACTCATTGATCCAGCGTCTGCCGGGCGCGTTTGCCTCCGTGCAAGGCATCAACGGCGCGATCACGTCGCTCTGGATCCAGGGCCTCCCAGACGACTATTACCAGCAATACCGAGCGAAGATCGCGGCGATCACCGCCGCTGACGTGCTACGAGTCGCCAAGCAGTACATCGATCTCGGCCACCTGGCGATCGTGATCGTCGGCGACAAGACGAGCATCGAAGCGCCGCTCAAAGCGACGGGCATCGCGCCCATCGTCAACGTCGACCTGGACGGGAACGTTCAGAAGTAGAAAAGGATACCGGGAATACTTTTCACGGTTTCAAGTGCTCTTTGTAGAACGCGGCGACGCGGGTCCAGGCGTCTTTGAGGACGTGCTCGCGCGTGAAGTAGTGAAACTCGCCCGGGTACATCATGAACGACACGAGTCCGCCCTTGCCCTGCTTGAGCAGCTCGTCGATGAGCCGGACGGATTGCAGAAACGGCACATTCACGTCGGCGGTCCCGTGCAAAATCAGCAACGGTCTGACGAGCGCGTCGACGTGTGAGATCGGGGACGCCTGCGCGTAGACCTGCGGGTGTTCGTCTGGCGTGCCGATGCGGCTCTCGGTCCAGGCGCCGTGGTACGGATCGCCGTAGTACATCGCCCAGTCGCCCACACCGGCGACATCCACGCCGCACGCGAACGTCGTCGGCAGCGACGTCACCGAGAGGAGCGTGATGAACCCGCCGTAGCTTAGCCCCCAGATGCCGATGCGGTTTGGATCGACGTACGCGAGCGACTTCAGATACGTCGCGCTCGCCGCGGCGTCGTGAAAATCCTTGCCGCCAATGTCCAGGTACTGGCCGTCGCGCCACGCGCTGCCATAGCCGATGCTCCCGCGGTAGTCCGGCGTGATGACGACATAGCCCTGCTGCAGCAGGTACTGATGGAAGCTGTAGTACACGGCATAGTTCCGCTGGACGTGCCAGCCGTCGTACCCCTCGTTGTAGCCGTCGCCGTGCACCCAGACGATCGCGGGATGCTTCGTCGCGCGATCGAGATTCTTCGGCACGAACAACCACGCCGGCACCATCTGTCCGTCCGGGCCCGGGTAGTGAATCAGCTCGGGCTCGACGAGCTTCGTCTTGTCGATGCTCTTGGGCATCGAGTCGGTCAGCCGCACCGACGGCGATCCACCCGTCGTGACATCGACGACGTAGAGATCCGCGGAGTTCTGGGGATCCGAATGTTGATACAGCACCTTGCGGCCGTCAGGCGACCAGACGGGCTGGATGTCGGCGCCACGTCCGGACGTCACCATGCGCACCCATGCCTTGGACGGGTCGCCGTTGATGTTGGCGATGCCGATGTGGCGCGCGCCAGGATTCGGTCCTTCGTTCGAGTCGAACGCGATGCGCGTCGCGTCGGGCGACCACGCCGGCCGCCACGCCTCGAACGATCCCTTTGTAATCTGCACCGCGTCGCCGCCCGTGGCCGGCATCACGTAGAGATGATCCCAACCATCGCGATCGCTCAGGAACGAGATCCACTGGCCGTCGGGCGACGCCTGCGATCCGGCTTGCGCGTCGGGCGGCACGCTCCAGAACGTGTTGGACTTGTCGTCTTCGTGCACGGCGGCGGGCTGCCCCGTGTGCACGTCGGCGACGTAGATCGATCGCTTTTTGAAGTTGACCGTGCGGTCGAACAGCACGTGCGAGTCGTCGATCCATCGGAATCCACCGCGACCGCCGAACGTCGTGCCCGGCACTGGCGCAATCGAAAAGCGCGTGGCCTCGCCGCCTGACGCCGGGACCAGAGCAAACTGCGGCGGCGTCGTCGCAGGCGCGTTCTCGACGGTACGAAAGATCAGCTTCGCGCCCGAGTAACTCGGCGCCTCATCGTGATTGATCGTCTCGCCGACGCCACCGATCGCGACCGTCAAGGTATTCGCGTCCCGCCAGAACACTCCGTTCGCGCCAGCAAAGCTCCCGATCGAGGCGTCCGCGCCGTCCGGCAGCGCTCGAACGTGCAGGGTCGGCGCGCCGCCGCCGCGATCGCCGCCGACGACGTACGCGACCCGCGTGCCGTCTGGAGATGGCACGGCGCCAAATCCCACCGCCCACAATGTCTTCGGCGGCGACGAGCCGTCGAGGCCGGTCTGCATGAGCCGGCCTTCGCGCGTGAAGAAGATCGACTGACTGTCAGCGCTCCAGAACATGCCGCTGACGGCCGCGCCGTCAGACGTCACTGCGACGGGCGATATCGATCCGTCGGCGGACGCGACGTAGAGATTCGAAACGCCGGCGCGATCCCACATGAACGCGACGCGCTTGCTGTCGCGCGACCAGATCGGCGCGGAGGGATGCTTGATGTCCATCAGCTTGTCGATCGTGAGCCGGCTCATCTCGTCGGCGCCGGGCGGTTTCGGGCGGAGGATCGGCCGCTGCGCAGCGACGATCGGGCCGAGCGCGGCCGCCGCCACCACGAACGCCCGCGTCAACGTCAGCACAGAGTGTCGACGAGTCATCAATGCATCCCTCGGGCTCACACTACGCTCGGGGATGTGTCAGGTCAACGATCGAACGGTACGCAGACTCACGAGCGCGTCGGCGGCGCTTCGGGCGCCGAGCCCGCGGCGTACCAATCGACGCGACGCGTGACGAGCATGATCGCGGCGAGCACGACGAACAGCCCGATCGATCCGATGAGCAGTGCGTAGTCCTCGTTCGTCAACAGCACGTAGAGATAGCCGTAGAGCGCGGCGACACCGGTGCCAACGACGAGGGCGCGGCGCCCGCGATGGAGAATCGCCGCGCTGTAGCCCGCCACCATCGTAATGATCGCGGCCGTCGCGACAGCATAGGCCGCCGCAAACGGAACGTGCTCGGAGAGCGACAGCTCGAGCAGATAGAAGAGGCACAGCCCGGCGCCGATCATGAGGTACTGAATTGAATGGACGCGAACGCCGCCGAGAACCTCGACGAGCCAGATCGTGCTGAACGTGAGCCAGATGAAGAGCACTGCGTACTTCACGCTGCGATCCGCCATGCGGTAGGGATCGATCGGATTCGCGAGCTCGACGCCGAAGCGTGACTTCTCGATGGCCTCGTGCATCGCCGGCGAGCCCGCCGTCCAGATCTGGGGATAGTTGCGGCCGAGAAACGGCACGGCCCATGCCGCGGTGAAACCCGTGTCAGTGACGGCGCGGCGCGATGGCAACCAGTTGCCCTGGAAGTTCGGATGCGGAAAGTTCGACGTGATCTCGACGCTCGTCTCCACCGCGGCCGGCACGAAATACGCGGCGAGCGAACCGTTGAGCGACAGCGGCAGCGAAAACGTATACGTCTTCGTCCCCTCGTCGACGGCGACCGGCGCGTGGATGCCCGCGGGCACCTCGGTCATCGCGCCCGTACCCGGCAGAAAGGCGACGCGCGCGCCGTTCCACTCGACGTTCACTTGTTCCTGAATCGCACGGACCTCGGCGATGCCGAGTGCCAGTTGCGCGCGATCCCAGGCGACGTCTCCGGGCAGGACGCCGAGATCGCTCGGATGCAGCTGCGAGAACTCGCCGTCGAGCGTGAGCGACATCTTGTAGACCGGCACCGTGAAGATTCCGCGCGCGAGCTCGGTCGCAGAGATCGTCCCGCGCACGCGAAGCCGCGACGGGAGGAAGACCAGGTGCTGCGTGTCCGCGCGCGCGACGGTCTTGCCATCGCTCGTCTCGATCCAGCGATGCGTGAACGGCACGATCAGCGCGGGTCCAGCCAAGGTCTGCGCACCCCCCCACTTCGACGAGACCTCGGCGACGGCTTCATCACGCCGATGCTGGCGCTCGCTGACGAGCGCGTCGATCATGAGGATCGGAATACCGAGCACGAGGCCGAGAAACCCGACGAGAAACAAGCGAACCATCTGCGAGCGCCGAATCAGACCGAGGATGTCCGTCGCGGTGTCCATGCTTGACTCCTCAGTGCACACTACTCTATATTGCAAAGTATTACAACCGCGCGACGCTGATCGCCACCGCCCCTGTCCCGGTGCGATAGCCTCAGTTCGCACGATGCTCGATGTCGTCGTCCTGGTCGCTGCGATCCTTGTCCTGATGTGGGCGGCACAACGCGCGCTGATCTACTTTCCGACCAGCGACCTGCCCTCCCCTGCCGCGGCCGGTCTGCCGGCCGCCCGGGTCGTCACCTTCGAGACGGCCGACGGACTCACGCTGGAGGCCTGGTTCCTCGAAAGGATACCGGGAATACTTTCCACTTTTGGCTACACCGTGCTGGTGTTCAATGGGAACGCGGGACACCGAGGGCATCGGGCCGGCCTCGCGGCCCAACTGGCCGGTCGCGGCCTCAACGTGCTGCTCGTCGACTATCGCGGCTACGGTGGTAATCCTGGATTGCCGTCGGAGGAGGGTCTCACGCGCGATGCGCGCGCCGCACTGGCGTATCTCGGACGTCGCGTCGACGTCGATCCCACTCGAATCGTCTTTTTCGGCGAGTCGCTCGGCGCGGCCGTGGCGTTGCGCCTCGCGCTCGAATATCCGCCGGCGGCGTTGATTCTGCGGTCGCCGTTCACGTCGCTCGTCGAGATCGGCCGCCATCACTACCCGCTCCTGCCGGTTCGATGGCTGCTAAAAGATCGATATCTTTCGCTCGAACGGATCGCGCGCGTGCGATCGCCGCTTCTGGTCGTGGCCGGCGAAGACGACGACGTCGTGCCGCTGGCTGACAGCGCCACGCTCTTCGAGGCTGCGCCGCACCCGAAGCGCTTTGTGACGATTCCGGGCGTCGGCCACAACGACGAGGAGCTCGCGAGCGGGGCGCTTCTGATTCGCGCGATCGTGGACTTGCTCGAGGGCGCCGACAGGCCTACTGACGAAGGAGCTTGAGGAGCGCGGCCCAGTCCAGCTCCTGATCGATCTTCGCCGCGAGCCCGGGCCAATGATCCTCGTCGCCCACGATGCTCACGGCGAGCACCTGGGGTGCGGTCCTCGGACGCGTTGGATCGAACAGCGCAGGATTGAGATACACGATCGCGCTGCCGCCGTCGCCGAACTCCGGCGACTCGGTCGCCGCGTCAAGCGTCACGACGGCCGGCGCCTGACGATCGTCCTTGGACATCGTGTCGAGATCGTGCTGCATCTTCTGCTGCAGCGCGTGCATCACCGCCAGCTGCTCGCGCATCGTCGCAATGGGCCCGGCGAGCATCGCGTCGTTCTGGTTCAGCTTCGCGAGATTTGCCTCGGCGTGATCGATCTGCGTCTTGACGGCAAGCAGCCGGTACGCCATGTAGCGCTCGCGCGAGACCGGCGCGAGGATCGGCACGTCGCGGCCGCGCAGAATGACGAAACGATCGTCGCCTTGCTCGTAGACAGGCGCGTCGTGCTTCGTCTCGACGGGATCCGGGGCGTCCTTCCAGAAATCGCCCTGGTCGTCGCCGAACGTGACGTACCCCTGAGTGATTTCGCCGCCCGTTACCATCGACAGATCGTTGACGGCGATCTTGATGGACACGGCCGTGTCGCGCTCGTTGGGCACGGGACCGCCGGGGCCGCCCTCGTACGGCGCGAGATTGAACGTCAGCCGCCCGCTCATGACTTTCGGGCGCGCGCTGCCGTTGCCGGGCACGTCGAGCTCGAGTGCAGAATGCTGGAGCACGTCGAACCCGCGAGGCGTCTTGAGCGACGCGGCACCGCGCAGAATGTCGGCGACTTGAGAGATGAACGCGGCCGCGACCGTGCGCTCCGCCGGGGTGAACTCCTGCGCGAGGCGCTGGCCTTGCACGTTCCAGCCCCCCGGATGATCGCGCAACAGCGGATGCTCCTGCGCGTGAAGCAGGAACGACGAAGGCAGCAGCAACGAGGTCGCGAGAACGACTGGAGAGATTCGCCGCACGGCCCGCGATTATCGCACGCGGCTACTCCACTCTGAGTACGACGAGCGGATCGGTGCGCGACGCCTGCCGTGCCGGCACGTAGCCTGCGAGCACGGTCACCGCGAGCAGCACGGCTGCCGTCAGTCCAAACACCAGCGGGTCCTCGGGCTTGACCTTGCCCAGCAGCGATTCCATCGTGCGCGTGAGCACCAGCGCCATGAACGCGCCGATCGCGATCCCAATCGCTCCGAGGATCACGCTGCGACGGACAACGAGGCTGCGCACGCGCCGCGGATCGGCGCCGAGCGCGAGGCGGATGCCGAATTCGCGTCGCTGGCGCCGGACGGTGTACGCCATCAGGCCGTAGATGCCGACGGCCGCGAGCGCGCCGGCGAGACCACCGAACAACGAGCTGAGCCGCGACACCAGCCGCGGCTGCGTCACCGACCGCGACACGACATCGTCCATCGTCTGCACCTTCGACACCGGGAGGAGCGGATCCACCTCGGCGACTGCGCGGCGGGCGGCTGGGACGACCGTGGTTGGATCGGCGGCGCTCGTGCGCATGACCACCGTCATTGGGCCAAACGCGTCCTGCTCGATCGGTACGTACAGCTCGTACGGCGTCTTGCGCGTCAGGCCGAACGTGAGCACATCGTGCGAGACGCCGACGACCTCGAGCTTCGTGCCGCCCGGGCCGCCCTTCGAGAATCTTCTGCCGATGGGATTTTCGCCCGGCCAGAACTTGTTCGCGGTCGATTCCGAGATGATGACAACGGGCGTGGTGCCGGCGCGATCCCGATCGTCAAAGGCGCGCCCGCGTTCGACCACGATGCCCATCGCCTTGAAATATGCGCCGCCAATCCAGCGGCTCTCCACGAGCGGCGCGTCTCCCGGCTTCCACGGATTGCCGCCCTCGAGCGTGACCTCGCCGTTCCAGCCGTACTGGTACATCGGCAAGTGGCTGGTGACGCCAACGGTCGACACGCCTGGGATCGCGGCGATCTTCGGAAGCAGCTGTCGATAGAAGTCCTGCTGGCGCGCCGGGTCCTTGTAGCGCGAGCCGCTTGGTGCGACGTCGAAGGCGACGAGCCGATCGGCGACGAATCCCGTATCCTGCGACTCGAGCCCGATCAGATTCCTGACGAGCAGACCCGCGCCGACGAGCAAGCTGAACGCAAGCGCAACCTCCGCGACCACCAGCGAGTTGCCCAGCCGGCCGCCTTGTGTGCCCGAACGCAGGTCGCCCTGTCGGACGGCCGAGGCCATGCCGCGATCGTTCATCCGAAACACGGGCCACAATCCGCAGATGACGCCCGTCAAGAGCGCGATTACGAACGTGAACAGTGCGACCATCCAGTCGACGCCGATCGTCGTCGAGCGCGGCAGGATCGTGTCGGCGAGCTGCACGAAGCCGCGCACGATCCAATCGGCGGCGGCGAGTCCGAGCGCGCCGCCGATGAGCGCAAGCACCACGCTCTCGAGCACGAGCTGGCGCGCAAGGTCACGTTTGGTGGCGCCGAGCGCCGCGCGCACGGCGAATTCGCGGCGCCGAGCCAGCCCGGACGCGAGCAGCAAGTTCGCCACGTTGGCGCACGCGATGAGCAGCACGAGGCAGACCGCGCCCATCAACACGCGCAGCGGCAGCGCGACGTTTCCGACGAGCGTCTGATAGTACGGCTCAACGTCGATGCCGTGGTTGTGCCCGAATTCGCGTGCGAGCGCTCCCCCGAGCGCGACCATGGACGTCTGCGCCTGCTGTGGCGTCACGCCCGGCCTCAATCGCGCGTAGGCCGCAAGAAAATGGGTGCCGCGGTTGCCGGCCGTGTACGCGCGCTGAACCGGCATGAAGATCTCGGCGCGACGATGTTGAAAGGACGCCGGCATCACGCCGATGATCTGGTACGAGTCATCGTCAATCGTGAGCGTCCGTCCGATCGCGCTCGCGTCCGCGTTGAAGCGCCGCCGCCAGTAGCCTTCCGACAGGACGACGACCTTCGGGCCGTTCGCCTGGTCTTCGGCGTCGGTGAACCACCGGCCCAACGCCGGCCGGACTTGAAATACGTCGAGGAGCGTCGCCGTCGCGCGCGCGGCTTGAATGCGTTCGGGCTCGCCCTGTCCGGTGATCACCACCAGAGGCGCCCACGATCCGCCGATCGCCTGGAACACCTGATTGCGCGTCTTCCACTCGGTGTACTTCTCGAAGGACGCCGGACACGTCTTGCACGCCGGTTGCGTGTCGTAGACGGCCACCAATTCGTCCGGATTCGGATACGGCAGTGGCTTGAGCAGGACGCCGTAGAACAGGCTGAAGACCGCGGTCGTAATGCCGGTCCCGAGCGCGAAGGCGAGAATCGCGAACAACGACGTCGCGCGACCGCGCCGGATCACGCGCCAGGCCGCCCGTAAGTCATTCATCAGACGTGACATGTCAGCCTCGAATCACGGCGGACTGCCGTTCGAGGCGTTAGACGGCGAGGGTGTGACGAACGTTGGTGCTGGATCGAACGGTGCCACCCCCCCGTTCACGACGCGATTTGAAACGCGTCCTGAATCACGCGCGTCGTGACGTTCGCGCCGCCGAACCCGTCGATTGCGACCACATCGAATCGGCACCGGCGATCGAGACCGCCGGTCCAGGCCAGGTAATCGAGGGCCATCGCGCCGATGCGGCGCCGCTTTTGAAACGACACGGCTTCCGCGGCAGCGCCGTACCGTTTCGACGTTCGCGCTTTGACCTCGACGAACACGACCACGCCGTGGTCGTCGGCGACGATGTCAATTTCTCCAAACCTGGTGCGGTAACGTCTGGCAAGAACGGCGTACCCGCGGCGCTCGAGCTCGCGGCATGCGAGATCTTCGCCTGCTTTTCCGAGGCTCTGCCGGTCGGGCGCCACGGGCACGGCAATCACAAGAGCAAGATCGGTTCCACTTGCAAGTCGTACATCCGATCGTCACCACAGGCCGGGTACGAGGCGCCCGGGAACGTGCTTCGCATATTCCCGGTAGCCTGGCAGTTCCGTCGTGAGCAGGCGATCTTCTAACGAGGTCCGTAGTACGAGCAGGACGGCGTT
>CAYQRM010000025.1:0-33916 GCA_964419785.1 uncultured Solibacteraceae bacterium
GCGCGGAGTCGCGCGAGCCCTTCGTCGAAGTAGGCGCTGAGAGCACCGGGGGTCGGATACTTCGCCTGCGAGACGCCGACTGAAAACGTCAGGACGTTGCCGGCGTCGAAGCCAGGATCAACGTGCAGCAGGGACCATACGCTGCGCGCCATCAGGCCGGCTCCCGCGAGCAACGCCAGTGAGAGGGCAACTTCCACCCCGACCAGCATCCGCCGGCCGAGCCGTCCCGCGCTCGCCGCGTCGGTACGGCCGAGTCCCAGTTTGAGCGTGTCCTGAATGCCGGAGCGGCTCGCACGGATTGCCGGGCCGAGACTCGCGAGCAAGCCGGCAACGACGGCGACGCCGACCGTGACGCCGACGACTCGTCCGTCGAGCGCAACGTCGCTCGCGCGCGGGAGTTGGTCCTTGAGGTAGGTCGCGAACGCGACCAGCGCCAGACGCGCCAGGCCAAGACCCGCCGCAGCCGCGATCGCCGCCACGAGCAGGGTCTCGACGATCAACTGACGGACGATGCGCGCACGGCTCGCGCCCAGCGCGGCGCGAATCGCGATTTCTTTCTGTCGGCCGAGCGCGCGGCTCAAGATCAGGTTGGACGCGTTCGCCGACGCAATCAGCAGCAGGAAGCCGACGGCGCCCAGCAAGATCAAGAGCGATTGCCGCACCGGGTCGACGATTAGATCCTGCAGCCGCACGAGCGTCGCGCCCCAGCCGGTGTTCTCGACCGGGTACTCGCGGGCGAGATCGACGGAAATCGCATCGAGCTCTGCCGACGCCGCGGACACGCTGACGCCTGGCCGCAAGCGGCCAAGCACGTTGTAGTTGTGATTTCCGCGAATGGCTCGGTCGGCGTCGGTCCACGCGAGCGGCGTCCAGATCGGCAATCCGGTGATGCTCCACGCCGGCCACTCGAAGCTCGCCGGCATCACGCCGACAATCGCGTACGGCTCACCGTTGAGGATCAGAGACTGCCCGTTGAGCGCGACGCCGCCAAAGCGGCTTTGCCAGAACGACCAGCTCACGATCGCCACTCGTCCGCCGCCCGGGCGGTCATCGTCAGCGGTGAACAGCCGCCCCAATGCCGGGACAGCATCGATCATCGCGAAGAGATTTGGCGACACACGCGCGACGGTGATCGACTCGGCGCGCGGACCGCCGGCGAGCGTCAACCCGGCGAAGCCGTAGATCGCCAGGTCATCGAACGAGTGACTGCGCGCCTTCCAGTCCAGATAATTTGCCGGAGAGACCGAGAAGCGCGTGATCCCTGGAAAGCTGTCGGGCGGCGGCGTGTGGAACACCCGGACGAGCCGATCGCCGTGAGGCATGGGCAGCGGCCGCAGGAGGACTCCGCTGACGATGCTGAAGATGGCGGTCGTGGCGCCGATCCCGAGGGCGAGCACGCCGGCCACGGCAAGCGTGAATCCAGGCGATCGTCGAAGGCCGCGAATTCCGTACGTGATGTCGCGCAGGACTGACTCGAGCGCGAGACCGGCGCTCGCGTCGCGTACCAGTTCGGTCACTTGCGCCGAGCCGCCCAGATCGAGCCGCGCCGCGCGTTCGGCTTCGGCCCGCGAGAGCCCCTGGCGCTCGTACGCGTCGGCGGCGTGCTGCGCGTACGATTCGAGCTCGGCCTCGGTCTCGCGATCGGCGCGGCGGCCCGCAACGAGGTTCCTGATGGTGGCGATGAGGCGATTCATCGCGTCGCCTCGAGCGCCCAGCCAATCGCCGCCGCGATGCGCCGCCAGTTGTCGACCTCATGCTTGACGTGGCGCCGGCCCGTGGCGGTCAGCGCGTAGAACTTCGACCGTCGTCCGTTTTCAGACGGTCCCCACGAGGCCGCGATCCAGCCCCTCTCCTCGAGGCGCTTGAGCGCCGGGAACATCGACCCCGGCTTGACGTCGAACGTGCCGCGTGTGATTTGCTGAATCCGCCGCGAAATCCCCCAGCCGTGTTGCGGCTCGAGCGTCAGCGTGCGAAGAATCAGGAGGTCCAGGGTCCCTTGGAGCAGCTCGACCTGGGGCGGCATTGCGGTCTCCTACAGAATGTCTGTCAGAGACTCTGACGGAGTGACCGCGCAAAAGGTTGTCCGTCGGAAGGTATCGTCTACTCGACCAATCTTCTGTATGATTGAACGCCTCGTCGGTACTTACGCGCACCTGGTTTCACAGAAACGGTCGCCACGGTCCGTCTCGCGAAACTGGCGCTCCCCAAGCCGTGCGCGCGCGGCATCGGCCGTTCGGGCCCGACCTCACCGGTCGGCCAGGGGAGCGCGAACATGGCGAATTGCGGACAACGCTCGGACGGGTCGACACCGACCTTGACGACGACGAACCTCCAGAACAGCGGCAAGTGCACGAACTACCAGGTCCAGTACGACAACACCATCACCTCCAGCACCGCGCAGGCCTCGATCGAAACGCTTCGCGCGAATCTCGACGCCGATTTCAACTGGATGCAGCAGCTCTTCAACGGCGCCTCCAGTCCCTGGTCCGGGCAGATGCAGGTGAACGTCCTCTCCGGCCCCAACGCGTCTGGCAGCGGGACCGGGGCGTGCTGGCCGAATCTTTCGGGTCCCATCACCTTGTACCCGGGCGTGCCTGCCAACAACGCAACGGCGACGATCGACCCCTGGTTCCTCCGCTATCTCGTCATCTCCGAGGTCGTCGAGATGTTCATGTCGTCGACCGGATCGAACTGGTACGGCGGTAACTGGTCGAGCGGCGGCAACGAAGGCAGCGCCGGCGAGGCGCTGTCGCGGTTTCTTGGAGCAGAGTTTCTCATCCAGAAGAACGGCGCGACGGGCGGCGAGCCCGGCTACGACGTCGCCAAGAAATGGATGAACAGCCCGAGGACTGACTTCGTCAACGGCGTGAACGCGTCGGACAACAGCATCGATCCGACGATCGGCTGCGCGACGGTCTTCGTCTACTACCTCTTCACGCAGCTGGGCATCCCGATCACCGTCATGACCGCGAACGGCGCCAAGGAGCTCTCCGGCGTCTACGCGAACGTCACGGGCGACGAGAACGATCCGTTTCCGTTCTTCAAGAATCTCGTCGATATCGGCTTTCCCGGCACCGCGACCATAACTTCCGGGAACCTCGACAATCCGTGGCCGATCGCGCCGATGTCGTTCGTCGGCGTGAAGAGCTCGCTTGGTCTCGACGAAGCCACAGACATCGTCCACACCCAGGGCGGCCTGGTCTCCGGCGCCTTCACGCTGTGGATCGAGGGGCTCAGTAAAGCCGCCTTCTTGAATCTGAACATCAGCGTGACGGCGTTCACCGGCAGCTTCACGACCCTGCAGGGCGTAACGATTCAGCCCAATCCCATCGGCGCGCAATTCGAGAACGGCGTCAGTCAGTTTGCCCCGCAGCGAATTCAGATTCCGTTCGACCTCCACTTGACCTCAGCGTTCCTGAGCAATCCGTTTCCGCCGATCGGCAGCACGCAGAGCTACGACCTGAGCGTGTCGCTCAATGCCGGGACGAGTCCCGTGACGGCGTCGCAGGCGACCACTCAAATCGAGCTCGTCTCCGGCGCCGATCCGTACTTCACGAACCTCAATGCGAACGACAGCAACTACGCGTATCTGAGCCAGGATCTGAGGGTCTTCACGGTCACGCCGGCCGTCTCGGCGAGCCCGATTCCGGGCGTCGGCGCGCTCGGCGACAGTGTCAATGGCGCGTACGGCTACATCCAGGCCGTGCTGAAGCACTTCAACGATCCGATGATCGGCTTCAGCAACCCGAGCGGTCCTGATCCGTTCACGACGGTGCTGCCAGATCAGGGTGATGCCGACCAGGCCGATTCCTCCGTCTACCCGTTCACGATCGCGCCGTCGCCGACGTTTCCCTTTTTCACGGTCGCCAACAACTACAACTTCGCGATCGCACGCGTGCGGCTGCGAGGCTCGTCGGGCGTCGCGGGCGAGGCGGCGAACGTCCGGGTGTTCTTTCGGCTGTTCGCAACACAAAACAGCGACACCGACTACGATCCAACCGGCACCTACGCGTTCACGGCCGACCCGTCCGGCAAGCCCGGCTCGCCGCTGGTCGGCGCCGGCAACACGACCTTCCCGTTCTTCGCCACGGCCAACTTCGCGGCGCAGACCGACTACACGACCGGCGGCATCAACAACCACACCATCGTGATTCCCGACAACCAGGACAGCGTCTGGGTCTATTACGGCTGCTTCCTGAACGTCTACGATCCCAACAACAAATTCAGCAACCAGCAGATCCAGGCGCTTCTGTCTGGCACGCATCATTGCCTCGTCGCCCAGATCGCCTTCGACGATGCGCCGATTCCCGTCGGTGTCTCGCCGCTCGCCTGGGACCAGCTCGCGCAGCGCAATCTTCAGGTGACGACGTCGGACAATCCGGGCCCGGCGTCAACGCATCGGGTGCCGCAGACCTTCGACTGCCGCCCGAGCAAGGGCTACGCCGCGCTGCAGGGCGCGCTCACCGTCTATCCGGACGAACTGATGATTGATTGGGGACGTGTGCCGACAGGTTCGGTCGCGTCGCTCTACTGGCCGCAAGTGTCCGCGGCTGACGTGGTGCAGCTCGCCCGCCAGTTCTACGGCGCGACGCCGCTCACCGCGGTCGACGCGCACACCATCAAGATCCCGATCACCGGCGGACTGAGCTACATTCCGATTCCTTCCGGCAGCGGCCAGAATTTTGCGGGCCTGTTCACGATCGATCTGCCGCCCTCGGTGCAGAGCGGCGAGTCCTACGACATTACAGTCAAGCGCGTCGGGACAAAGGGCGCTCCGGTCCCGCCGCCTCCGCCGCCGGCACCTCGAGGGCCGCAAACACAAGGGCGAACCGCGGCGAGCCGCACGACACCGGCGAAGATCGGGAAAAACGCTAAGACGACGCACGCCACTCAGAGTGCGCCACTCGAGGCCGAGGCCGAGCCCGTGCAGGTCGTGACGCAAGCGGCCAGGCTCTTCCGCTGGCGCTACGTAATCGGGACCTTCCAGGTCCACATCCCCGTGAGCACCGCCGAGCGGATCCTTCCTTCGGAGGAAACGACGCTCGCCATCATGAAGTGGCGGCTGCAGCAAATGGGTACAGCGAATCGCTGGTATCCGGTGTTACTGCGCTACATCGCCTACCTGAGCGGACGCGTCAATGGTCTCGGCGGCGACGCCGCGTCGATTCCGCCGTCGCTCACGTATGTGCCGCCCGCGCTCACAGCCACGGGCGCGCAGCAGGAAATCACAGGCAAGATCTGCGAGGTGCTGTTCGACTGCCACGGCGATTTTCAGGGCTTCATCCTGGAGACGTGCTGCGGCGCGCGCGAGTTCCGCAGCCATGCGAGCCGGATTGGTGAGCTGGCGCTCAAAGCCTGTCGTGAGGAACTAACAGTCAAGGTCCAGACGGGCTGCAAGGATCGGCACACGATCACCGGGATGGCAATCCGGCGCTAGTCTTGCGCAGTACGTCCAGCGCTGCGCCGCACCCGCGCGCGAGGTAGTGCTGTTTGCCGCGCTCACTGCATCTTGAAATTCATGACCATCAGGATCAGCACGCTCACCGGCTGGCCGCCCTTCGTTGGCGGCGCGTAGACCTGCTGCTTCGCCGCCTCGAGCGAGGCCTTGTCGATCTGGATCTCAACCGAGCGGACGATGCGCGCGCGGCCGACCGTGCCGTCCGGCATGACGACGGCTTCGATGAGCACTTCACCGCCTTGTCCGGCTTGCATCGCGGCCACCGGATAGTGCGGCGGAACGAACTTCACGCGCTTTGGCACGACGTCCGGATCGTCGGCGGTGATCGCGCCGTCGACGAACGGATCGTCGGCGCCCTCGATCGACACACGGGCGCCCAGACCGACGCGATTGTTCGCGTTCGCGAGCGGCCGCATCGCCACATCCACAACCATCGTCACCACGACCGGCACAGCTTTGTCGTCCTTGCGCGCCGGGACGAACTTCCAGTCCTTCGCGGCCTCGAGCGTCTTCCCGTCGTACTCGTGCGTGCCCGGGAGCGGCTGCGCAATGCGCGCGGCTTTGACCGAGCCCTTCGCGTCGATCACCATCTCGATGCGCAGTTGGCCGGGCGATCCCGTGACCTCGCCGTCGATGTACTGCGGGACGACCTTCGTCTTGACCTGCGGACGAACGCTCAGATCGTCGGATTTGAAAACGCCTGCCGTGAACGGATCGCCTTGCGGGACGAATCCCGCGAGGGCGAGAGGCACGATCATCGCGAGCAAGAAACGCATCGAAGCCATCACGCCTTGGTCCCGACGACCCATCGCACGAGCGCAGCCCAGTAGAACTGCCCGCGCGCGGCACGCGCGTCGAGGTCGGCGAGCCACGAGGCGCCCGCGTCCGGGGCGAGCGCGTGCTGATCCACCGCCTGCTGAACGCGCCGCTGCAGCATCATCTTCAAGCTCGCAAGGTACCGGCTCGACTCGGCCACAATCGTGCCTGACTGCACCGAGGTCAATCCGGCCGCGGCGAACGACGCCTCGAGCTCGAGCGGCGCCATGGGATTCTCTGCGGCGACGGGCGCCGATCCGTCGAACACCCGGCGGGTGAGCGCGTAATCAGCCGCGGCGACGACCATGCCCTGCGAGTACCACTCGACGGCGCCGACGCGTCCCCCGGCGCGCGTGACGCGCGCGAGCTCCGAGATCGCCTGCGCGATCGGGCTGACGTGCACGAGGATTTTGTCGCAGAACGCGGCATCGAACGTCGCGTCAGGCTGATGGATTTGCCGGATGTCGCCCACGTCGTACGTCACGTAGGCGACGCCCGCAGCGCGCGCGCGCTCCCGCGCCTGCTCCACAAGCGCGCTCGTCGGATCGACGCCGACGATGCGCCCTTCATCGCTCACCCACTTCGTGAGATCCGGCAATGCGGTGCCCGGGCCTGATCCTGCTTCGAGCACACGGCTCGACGGCCGCAGTCCCAGGTGGGCGATCATCGTCTGCCGCGCCTGTCGAAAACCCTCGGGAAGATCGTCGAGGATCGTGAGGACGGGAGTGATGTCGGCGACGTCGTTGAGGCGTCCCCAGCAGTCGGACGAAAAGGTCCCCGGAGTCATCGTGATTCTGGACGGTGACACTCAACGTGCGGATGGGTCAAGAAAAAAGCCCGGACCCTTTCGGATCCGGGCTTCGTCGTATCGCTCTCGACGAGCGGTCGCTTACCAGCGCGGTTCGCGCCGCTGACGGCCGCCGCCGAATCCGCCGCCGCCGTCCGACCGAGGAGCCATCGGTTTGGCTTCGTTTACGGTCAGGCTTCGACCACCGAGCTCATGACGATTGAGCTCGGCGATGGCGCGCTGTGCGCCTTCGCTGTCGGTCATCTCGACAAATGCGAAGCCGCGCGCCTGGCCGGTGGCCCGATCGCGGACGATGTTGACGGTGCTCACCTGACCGGTGGCCGCAAACAAGGTCTGAAGATCAGATTCGGTGGTTTCATACGGCAGATTGCCGACGTACAACTTGGTGTTCATGACTACTCCTGCATTTCGCAATGCAACATCTGATGGCGGGCTCGAGCAGAATGCTTTGCGACGGAACGCAGGAGAAACGAAACACTCGGATCTGATGCGGAAGGTCGAATGAGCGCTGCTGTCAGAAAGGCAGCACTACTCTATCACATCAGCCCCAATCCTGGGGTTCAGGGCCGCGGAGCCGCATCGGGCAGCCTGCGCCCCGGCAGCACTTTGCGCGCTGCGACTTCGTGCTGCGCCGTCACCGCAACCTTCGACGACTGCGCGACACGCGGCGCGCATCCACGGCACAACTGCGTCGCACGGAGACCGGACAACACCGCGAACTCGAACGCATTCATGCCGACGGGCCGTGTGATCATCAGGAGCCTCTTCCTCACAAGCAGCAGGGCTTTGGTGAGGGCTCGACCGGTATGGCCGAAGGCTCAGAAAAGCGGGAAACGAAGTATATCGTGATCCGTTCAGCTGGACCGCCGCGGCGGTGCGGGCATTGCAGGCATGCTGGCGATGGTCCACGTCCGGTCGCAGCTGCGGCAGCGCCACAATGTTGCCGCGCTGATGACCTTCGCGAGCGTGTCGATGATCTTGCCGTCGCAGTACGGGCACACCACCGGTCGCGTCACCACCTGAGCCGATCGCAAATCGTGCATGTTACCCATGCTGGCAGATTCCTGTCGCGGCCGCTGTTCAAGAGTGCACAGGTCCTGTGCAATCGGGAACAGCGCCCGCGACAGGCGGCCGGTACAGTGACGATCATGCAGGTTCAGCACATGAGGACAGCCATCGTCGCCGTTTGGGTGCTCGCTTGGTGCGCCGTCGCCTTTTTGGTCGATGTGACTTCAGTCACCGCCTGGATAACCCTCGTCGCCGTGGCGGTGCTGCCACCGATCGTGCTCTTGCGGATGTGGCGTGCACCGGCGCAGACAATGTCCGAGAGCATCCGGAACGTCCTGAAGTAATCGCGGCCCAAGGAATCAGCAGGTCAGCTCATCCTACGCATGGACGCCCGGAGCCTCGTGGCCTGTCCGGGCGACGTACTCGACATACGAGCCGGGATAGACGAGCGGCTGGGCCTCCGTGCCGGTCTCGCCGCCGACCTCGAGCACGCGATTGCTGAGGCCGCGGAGGAACGACCGATCGTGCGAGACGAAGATCATCGTGCCTTCGAAATCCCGGAGCGCGGCGATGAGCATGTCCTTCGTGGCCAGATCGAGGTGATTCGTCGGCTCGTCGAGGACGAGCAGGTTCGGCGGATCGAACAGCATCCGCGCAATCACGAGGCGGGTGCGCTCGCCGCCTGACAGCGCGCGGATCGGCTTCTCGATCTCGTCTCCCGAGAATTGAAACGCGCCGAGCAGATTGCGGAGCACGCCGATCGAGTCATGCGGAAAATCCTGCTGGATCTGCTCCCACACGGACAGCGCCGGGTTGAGGAGCTGCAGCGCCTGCTGGGCGAAGTATCCGAGCTTGACGCTTGCGCCGATCTTCACCTCACCCGAGTCGGGCGGTAGGACGCCGGCGACCATCTTCAGCAGCGTCGTCTTGCCTGCGCCGTTCCGGCCCATTACGGACCAGCGCTCCCCCCGGCGGACCGTCAGATTGAAGTCGTCGTAGAGCACGCGCGAGCCGTACGCTTTCCGCACGCCACCGACCGTCGCGACGTCGTCGCCAGATCGGGGCGGCGGTTTGAAGTCGAAGGCCACGACGCGCCGGCGCTTCGGCAGTTCGATCTTCTCGATTTTCTCGAGCGCCTTCACGCGGCTTTGGACCTGCGCCGCTTTCGCTGCGTGCGCGGCAAACCGATCGATGAACCGCTGCTCCTTGGCGAGCATCGCCTGCTGGCGCGCGTAGGCAGCTTCGCGGTTGGCCTCACGCAGGGCGCGCTCGCGTTCGTAGAAATCATAGTTGCCCGAGTAGGCCGTGATTTCGCCGTCGTCGATCTCGGCGACGCGCGTGACGATGCGGTTCATGAAGTCGCGATCGTGCGACGTCATCAGCAGCGCACCGGGCAGCTGCTTCAGAAACCCTTCGAGCCAGACGATCGACTCGATATCGAGGTGGTTGGTCGGCTCGTCCATCAGCAAGACGTCTGGCTTGCCGAGCAGGACGCGCGCCATCGCGACGCGCATCTTCCAGCCGCCCGACAGCGCGCCCACGTCGCCGTCGATCCACCCGTCGTCGAAGCTGAGGCCGTGCAGCACTTCGCGGGCCTGGCTCTCGAGCGCGTAGCCGCCGAGGTGCTCGTACTCCTCCTGGACTTCGCCGAAGCGCGCGAGAATTGTGTCCATCTCGCCAGCGCGGGCGGGATCGGCGAGGGCCTGCTGGAGCGCCTCGAGCTCGTGGTGCAGCGTGCCGAGGCGACCGCTCCCCGCGATCACCTCGTCGATCACGCTGCGGCCAGACATCTCCTCGACGTCCTGGCGGAAATAGCCAATCGTGAGCCGCCGCGGCACTGCGACGTCGCCGTCGTCGGGCGTTTCCTCGCCCGCGATCATTCGAAAGAGCGTCGTCTTGCCCGATCCGTTTGGACCGACGAGACCGACCCGCTCACCGGGATTCAGTTGAAAGGACGCGTCGACGAAGAGGAGCTGACGGCCGTACTGCTTGGTGACACCGTGCAGCGCAATCATCTCTTGCCGCGCTCCTCACGAAGCTGGCGCAAGAGGTCCTGCGTGTCGACCAATTGGTTGTCGAAGATTCGACGGGCGACCGCAAGAAGCTCCGCCACGAGCGGATCCCGGACGGCGTAGCGGACGCTGACGCCTTTCTTGCGGGCAGCGACGATACGGCTCATCCGCAGCACGCCCAACTGTTGTGACACGACGGGTTGCTCCAGGCCCAGCGTCTCCTGGAGCTCCTGTACGCTTCGCTCGCCTCGGATGAGCACCTCGAGGATCCGGATCCGCACCGGATGCGCGAGGGCCTTGAAGAAGTCCGCTTTGAACGCCCTGAGATCCCCAGTGGCGAGCTCCACTGTAGCGGCGCGCTTCATGTGGATATTATATATTCAAATATTGTAATATATACATTCCTGCGCCGACGGGGGCGCGCGCCACCAGCCATGACGCTCCGCTCCATTCCTGTGCCCAAGCTCGTCCAGTGCCTGCGCGAGGGCTACTCGCCCGCCGCGCTGGCGCACGACCTGATCGCGGGCGTCACCGTCGGCCTCGTGGCCCTCCCGCTCGCCATGGCGTTTGCCATCGCGTCCGGCGTGCCGCCGCAGACCGGACTGTACTGCGCTGTCATCGCCGGCTTCACGATTTCAGCCTTCGGCGGATCCCGTGTCCAGATCGGCGGCCCGACCGGCGCCTTCGTCGTCGTCGTGTCCGCCATCATCGCCGCGCACGGCCTCGACGGGCTCTTCATGTGCACGTTGATGGCGGGCGTGATTCTGATCCTGCTCGGCATCACCGGCCTCGGCACGGCCGTGAAGTACATTCCGCGCCCGGTCGTGATCGGATTCACGAACGGGATTGCCGTGCTGATCGCCAGCACGCAGATCAGGGACCTGTTTGGGCTGCGGACGCCGCAGGTGCCCAGCGAGTTCCTCGCCCGCGCCCGCGTGCTGCTGGCAAGCGCCGGCACGGTGTCGATCGCCGCCACCGCGCTGGGCGCGACGACGATCGTGGCGATCCTCGTGATGCGCCGCTTTTCGCGCCGCATCCCCGGCAGCATCATCGCGCTGCTCGCCGGGTCGGTGGCCCTGTACCTCGCCCGCTGGCCGCTTGAAACCATCGGCACACGATTTGGCGGCATCCCGAGTGGACTACCCAAGCTTCAGGTTCCGGCGCTGCGCCTGGACCTCGTGCTGCCGCTGCTTTCACCAGCGCTCACCGTGGCGATGCTTGGCGCCATCGAATCGTTGCTCTCCGCGGTCGTCGCGGATCGCATGTCCGGCGATCGCCACGATCCGAACGTGGAGCTGACGGCTCAGGGTGTGGCGAACGTGTTGTCGCCGCTCTTTGGCGGACTGCCCGCGACCGGCGCCATCGCGCGGACGGCGACGAACATCCGTTCAGGCGCTCGCACGCCGGTCGCCGGCATGACGCACGCGATCACGCTGCTCGCGATCCTCGTCTTCGCGGCGCCGCTCGCACAGCACGTACCGCTCGCGACGCTCGCCGGGATCCTGATGATCGTGTCGTACGACATGGGCGAGTGGCGCGAGATCCCGGACGTCGTCAAGCTCGGACCGGCCGAGGCAGCGGTGTGGGGCATCACGTTCGCGCTCACCGTGCTCGCCGACCTCACGGTCGCGGTCGAAACGGGCATGATCCTCGCGGCGCTCTTGTACATCCGCCGCGTCACGACGACGACGACGGTGACCCGCGTGACGCCGGAGGACATCCGCCGCGGCCGGGCCCACAGCCTGCAGCTCCACGACGTTCCCGACGATATCGCGATCTATCGCATCCACGGACCGTTTCTCTTTGGCAGCACCGACAAGCTCGCCGATCTCGAACGCGACCTCTCCACGCTCCCCAAAGTCGTGATTCTGCGGCTGCGTAATATGACGGCAATCGACGGCACGGGGCTGCACGCGCTCGAGCACCTGGCGGATACGCTTCATGCCAGCGGGCGCTCGCTGTTGCTCTGCGGCATGCGCGATCAGCCCAAGCGCATGATGGAACGGGCGGAGTTTCATGAACACCTCGGCGCCGAGAACCTGGTGCCGTCCGTCAGGGCCGCGCTCGAACGAGCCAAGGCATTGGCGCGCCATGAGGACTCACGCCGCTAGGAGGCCGCTGTAGCCGCGCATGCGGCACGGACTCCGAGTTTCTTCAGCCCATCCCGCGCGTCGCATAGAACCGTTCGCGCGCTCGGCGCGCTAGAATCTCGATGACGATCATGACAACACGCAGCGCTGCCTCGTTCTGGCGGTTCCCGACGATCGCCCTGGCCGGTGTACTCGCAGTCGGTGCGGCCACGCCCACCACAACCTCGATTCCGTCGACGCTGCTCGGCGGTCTCAAATGGCGGAATGTCGGGCCGTTTCGCGCCGGTCGTGTCTCGGCGGTGTCGGGAGCGATCGGCCAGCCGGGCGTCTTCTACATGGGCATGGTGCTCGGCGGCGTCTGGAAGACCACGAGCGCCGGCACCACGTGGTACCCGATCTTCGACAGCATCAAGGACGTCTCATCGATCGGGTCCATCGAGGTCGCGCCGTCCGATCCCAACGTCGTGTACGTCGGCACCGGGAGCACGGGTGACGGCAACGGCATCTACAAGTCCACGGACGCCGGCAAGACATGGCGCCATCTCCCGGGATTCGAGGACAGCGGACAGATCCCCGCCATCCTCGTCGACCCACACAATCCCAATCTCCTTCTCGTGAGTGTCCTTGGCAGCACGCGCGCCACCAGTGACCGGCGCGGCATCTATCGCAGCACCGATGGCGGTGAGACGTGGATCAAGACGCTGGCGGTCGATGCGAACACGGGCACGCAGAGCCTGGCGTGGGCGTACGATCATCCCAACGTCGTGTTGGCGAGCACCATCCAGCGCGCCAGCCGCGGTACCGGTAGCGCGGCGACAGCCACCGCTCCTGCTGCGACCAGCGGCACCGGGCTCTACAAATCCACGGATCAAGGACTGACGTGGACGCCGATCACCGGCGGCGGCCTCCCCACTGCGCTCTCAGGGCGTTTGACCGTCGCAGTGGCGATGAACACGAATGCGCAGCGGATGTTCGTTGTCGGCCCTGCGCAGGTCGGCCTCTTTCGCTCGGATGACGGCGGTAGTTCGTGGCGTCGCGTGGCAGCGGGCGACGCGCGCATCGCCAACGGACAGGGAAGCTACACCTCCGGCGTCTTCGTCAACACCAAGAACCCCGACATCGTCTACACGTTCAACACCGCGGCGTTCATCTCTCGCGATGGCGGCAATACCTTCACGGGTTTCAAAGGCGCGCCGGGCGGCGACGATCCTCAAGTGGGATGGCTCGACCCCACCGACGACAAGCGGATGATCTTCGGCTACGACCAGGGCGGCACCGTCACCCTGGACGCGGGTCTGGCGTGGAGCAGCTGGTACAACCAGCCGACCGCGCAGATTTATCACATCGGCGTCGACAACTCGTGGCCGTACTGGATCTATGGCAGCGAGCAGGACTCCTGCGCCGTGTCGGTGCGAAGCCGCGGCGAGCTCGGGGCGGTGACCATGCTCGACTGGTATCCGACGCCTGCGTATGAGAATGGCTTCGTCGCCCCCGATCCGCTCAACCCAAACATCGTCTACATGGCCGGATCCACCAACGGCATCGTGAAGGTCACCAAACCCACGAACCAGTGGGTCGATGTCTCTCCCAATGTCGACGCGAGCCTGAATCTTCGACGCACCAACGACCAGCCGATGATCTTCTCGCGGTCCAACCCGCACGAGTTACTCCTGGGGTTCCAGTACCTCTACGCAACGACCGACGGCGCCGTGAACTGGAAGCGCATCTCGCCGGATCTTGGTGTGCCCGCCGGAGGTGCGCCGGCAGCCGCGCCAGCGCAGGCGGGCCGAAGCGGTGCCCCAGGTGCGACGATCAACGCCATCACGACCTCGAACGTCGCACCAGGCGTGATCTGGGTGGGGACGAGCAACGGCACGGTCCAAGTGACCAGGAACCACGGCCTCGCGTGGACCGAAGCCGCTCCGCCTGAACCTCCCGCCGTAGCCGCGGGTGTTGCGGGCGGCGGAGGCGGACGCGGTGGCGGGATCTCGGCGATCGATGCGTCTTATCACGATGCCGGTGCGGCGTACGTCGCGATCAACCGGGGCATCGCCGTCAACACGCCGGCGTTCTATCGCACGCACGACTACGGAAAAACGTGGACGAAGATCATTAACGGATTGCCGACCGGCGAGGTGAGCGGCAGCTATTCACGCGTCATTCGCGCGGACCCAAAGAAGGCCGGCCTGCTCTTCGCCGGTACGGAAAGCGGGATGTATGTCAGCTTCGACGATGGCGACAATTGGCAGTCGTTGATGCTCAACCTGCCCAACACGTCGTACCGCGACATCGTCGTGAAGGACAACGACCTGGTGGTGGCGACCTACGGGCGCAGCATCTGGATCCTCGACGACATCTCGCCGCTCCGGCAGATGACCTCCGCGACGGCGTCCGAGCCAGCGCATCTTTTCAAGCCCGGCGATGCGATTCGCGTGCGCCGCAACATCAACACAGGCACACCGTTCCCGCCGGAGATGCCGCACGGCGATAATCCACCCCTGGGCGCGGTCATTTATTACAACCTCAGCGCGGCCGCCACGCACATCGCCCTCGACGTGCTCGATGCCGCGGGAAGCGTGGTGCGCCACTACGCCAGCGATCCCATCCCCCCGATTCCGGAACCGCCACCGCCCGTGCCGGATGAGTGGATCTACGTTCCGCAGCCGCTCGCGACCGGGGCCGGCATGCACCGGATCAACTGGGATGTCCGCTACGAAATGCCGCCCGCGTTCATTCACTACATGGCCCATGTGACGGGCGCCGTCCCCGGCGACACCCACTGGGGCGGCGAAGGTCCGCTCGTCGTCCCCGGTGTGTACACGCTTCGGATGAACGTGGACGACAAGATCCTCACGCAGACGGTCACGGTGAGGAACGATCCCGGATCGCGCGCGACCGCGGCCGATCTCGCCGCCTTGCACGATCTGCAGATGAAGCTTTACAACGGCACGCGCGAGTCGTGGGATGGGTTCCAGCAGGTTGCGGCGATGCGAGCGGCGATCACCGAGGTCACCCGCGGCAGTGTGCCCAAGGAGGTCGCCGACGCTGCGGCCACCTTGCAGGCCAAGCTCACGCAGCTCGGCGGCCCCACGACGTTTACCGGCGGCCGGGCCGCTGGTGCACCAGGCGTGAGCTTTTCCGTGATCAATGGCGTCGAGGCGGAAGAGGGCGCGGTGCTGGTGTCGATGAATGGTCAGCTCAAGGTCATCGACATGTCCGACATTCCCCCCAATCCCACGAAGCTTGCGGCGTGGCGGAACATCTGCGGCGATCTGCGGTCGGCCTTGACCAGTTGGCGGGCGATCAACGCGACCGATCTGGTGGCGTTCAACGCTCTCCTGCTTAAGAACAATCTGAAGCCAGTCGCGCCCGCGACGCCGATGTTGCCCTTGCCGGTGTGTGGCACCGCGGCGCCGGCGCCAGGCGGTCGATGATAGCGGCCACCTGAGCCGACGCAGGCGGCTGGGCATCACTATTTCCCGATCATCAGGATCGTGAACGAGCCCGGCACCGCCGCACCGCGGCCGCCTCGCCCGCGTCCAGCAGGCGCGCCTGCAGCCGGCGTCGCTGAGGGCGGCGGCGGTGGAGGCGGCGGGCCGTACTCCTGCGCCATCGTGAAGACGTGACCCGTCTTCGTGTCGAGCGCGATCGTCCGCGCGCCGTTCATCGTCTCCAGGTCCTGCGCCATCGCAAACGACGTCGGGCTCGTTTCTTTGACGATCGCGAGATGCCCGTTGCCGAGCGTGGCGAACGCCTCCATCGTCGCCGGATTGAACTGCGCGCCGTCCGAGCTGCCCGGCAGCGGCAGCGTCGTGAGGATCTTGCCGTCCTTCGCGCTCATGATCACCATCGTCGGCTGCGCGGGCGCGCCTTGCACGGGTGACATCGACGACGCGCCGCACGCGACGAAGAGCACGCTGTTCTTCACATCGAGCGCGAGACCGTTGCGGCGGCCGCCCTTCTCTGCGAAATCGTAGTGCGCCCTCGTCTTGAGTGTCTTGACGTCGACGACCGCGACGTTCGACTCAGCTTGCATGACGACATAGAGCGTGCCTTTGCCGTCGGCGACGCCTTGCTCCGGCGTGCCGCCGAGATCGACCGTGCCGACGACCGCGCCGTCAGCGCCGTTGATCACCATCGCGCTCTTCGTCGGATGACTGAAGATGACTGAAGACGTACGTGTGATCGTTGAAGGCGTCGCAGTAGATACCGTCCGCCTGAAAACCCTGCTCGACATCAATCTTCTTGATGAGCGTGAGCGTCTTGGGATCGAACATCGACACGCTTGGATGGCTGCTCGCGAAGCCGTGTCCGGACTTCGGGCAGACAGCGACGCCGTTGCCGCCCGTGTCGGGAATCTGTCCCACGGCCTCGAGCGTATCGAGGTTGTAGGCCATGATGCGATTGACGGCCGCGGGAACCGCCGGCGTCGTGTCCGTTGCCGGGATTTCTCGCGACGTGCCGCGAGGAATGAAGAGGCGCCGATCGGCGACGTCAGCGTAGATGTAGTCCCAGCCGCCTTCACCGCCAACCTTCGCGTTCTTGATCACCTTGTATTGACCGTTGGTCGCACTCTGCTGTGCGAGCCCGACCGCGGTGAGAAGTCCGATCGTCACGATGAAAACTGAGCCCAGGCGGCGCATATGAGACCTCCGGCTGAGAAGGATACCCCGTAACAGTGCTCCTGACTTACACGGTCTTCGATTCACTGCCGCGCGGAATTCCCACGCGAACAGGGCGAGCGCGTGGCACGCGCTTTGAGTACTGAACGCCGAAGGGCAGGCTTGGAAAAACAAAGGAGTCCGTCATGAAACGTTTCGCCATCAGTCTGTTCAGCACGCTCGCGGTCGCTACCGCACTCGTCGCTGCGCAGAATCAGCCGCCCGCCGCGAAAGCTCCGTCTCAGGTCGCTGGCACCGACAGCTCAATCACGGGATGCCTGATTCAGGGATCGGGCCCGTCCGTGTTCATTCTTGACAATGCGCGCATGAGCGCCACTGACAAGAATGAGAAGGGCAAGACCTACTTGCTCGCCGCCGGCACCCCGGATGTGAACTTCCGCGCGCAGGTCAATCACGAGGTCACAGTGACCGGGACGGCTGAAGCGAAGGTCGCCCCGGTTCCAGCGCCCGGCCAGAAGGTGGCAGAGAAGGATCTGCCGAAGCTCACGGCGAAGTCGATCACGCAGGTCGCTGACACCTGCACGATGGCGAGCCGCTAGGCACGCGAGGGGCCCGGGCGTTCGGGCTCGGGCCCCGCGCAGGCCTGAATCTACCGGCTGCGTGGTTTGGACGGGGATGTCGTCTGCTCCAACAAGAGCTGACGCACCCCTTTGAGGAGATCTTCGTCTCGCAGATCGACAAATCGAATCACGCCCTCGCCGTCGAGCAAGTACGCGGTCGGCCAGCCCTGCACGTTCCACGCTGACGCAATTGGTCCTTCAGTCATCTGCGCGCCGTCCCACCAGGATCGGTACGCGAGACGCTGATCGACGTGGTTCTGCTTCGCGTCGTCGGGCGAGGTCCCGCTGTCGACGCCAACGATCGCGAACGGCCAACCTTGATAAAGCTCGAGCAAGAGACGCTCGTACGGATACTGCGTGCGGCAGATGCCGCACCAGTCACCCGAGAACACGAGCAAGACGACCTTGCCGCGATAGTCGCTCAGCTTGAGCGGCATGCCGTCGAGATCGATCCCGGTGATGTCCGGCGCGACTTTGCCGATCGTGAGTGAGCTCACCATGTAGCGCGCCTTGTCGACGACGGCCGCGCTCTGCGGATGCGCGCGCTCGACGTTCTCGAGGTGCTCGAGCACGAGCGCTTGCTGAATCGACGTCAGCTGCGCCGCCTGAAGCTGACGACCGAAGTCCCACAACGTGAACGCCGCGTCGTTCGTCCAGGAGTCCGGATCCTTTTTCGTCGCGAGCACCGAGTCGAGCGCCGTGACGAGACGCGACACGTCGCGATCGCTGAACGACGGCACGCGAAGATCGAAAGCCGGACGAGGACTGAAGCCGACGAGGCGCTGCGCGGTCACTCGACCGGACGCAAGAATGCAGACGCACGCTGTCAGGGCGAAAATGAGCAGGGAGCGAAACTTCATCGGGCCTTCCGGTGACGAGCTGGGTGTTGGTCTTTTCGACGGCGAAGGCGGGCGACTTTAGAGGAACTTCGCGGGCCGCGTTCTCCGGGCTGCTACATGAAATCAGTATAAATCCGCAAGAAAAGGATACCGGGAATACTTTCCGTGTCCTCTTTTTCGGAAAGTATTCCCGGTGTCCTTTTCGTCACCGCGGCTTCGGGTACTTCGCCAGCTTGCGCTGGAGCGAGCGACGGTGGAGACCGAGCACGCGCGCGGCCTCCGACAGATTGCCGCCGCAGTCCACCAGAACGCGATTAATGTGTTCCCACTCAACGCGATCCAGCGACATCGGCTGCAGCGGCGGCGCGTCGCCCGGCCCGTCGCGGCGGTCGAACGCCGCCAGAATCTCCTCGGCGTCCGCCGGCTTGGTCAGGTAGTGCGTCGCCCCCCGCCGGAGCGCCTCGATAGCCGTGGCAACGCTCCCATACCCCGTCAGCACGACGATGCGCGTGGCCGGGTCGACGGCCCGGAGCTTGGGAATCAGATCGAGGCCGTGCCCATCGGCGACCCGCAAATCCAGCACGACGAGCTCGGGAGCGTCCTCGGCCGCCAGCGCTTCGGCCTCGGCGGCCGTCGCCACGCCGCGGACCTCGAATCCGCGGTCCTCGAACGCCCGCGTCAGCCGCCGGCGCAGCGGCTCGTCGTCCTCGACGATCATCAGGAGCGCGCCGTCACTGACCGTCATGATCACCCTGGACGACGTCTCGATCGAGCAGGATTGTGGCAGTCGTCCCCTCGTCGCGCCGAGACTCGAGTGTGAGCTTGCCGCCCAGCTGCTCGATGGCCGACCGGGCGACGAAGAGCCCCAGGCCCGTCCCCGAGCCGGGCGGCTTGGTCGTGAAGAAAGGCTCTCCGGCGCGCGCGAGCTCGTCGGGCGTCATGCCTCGCCCACGATCGACGACAAGGACCTGCACTCGCCCGTCTGGCGTCGTGCTCGCCGTCACGGTCACGGATTGATCGCCGCGCGACGCCTGCAGGCCGTTCGTCACCAGGTTGGCGACGGCGTGCGCGACGACGCCCACGGGCCAGACGACAGAGATGGTTGACGCGACCTCGAGCGTCACGCGCGCGCGATCGGCCGGGTTCAGGCGAGCGAGCGCGTGGGTCAGTGCTTCGCCGAGCGTGGCGAGACGGGCGCCCTCCCCCATCGGCTCGGCAATTCGCCCGGCCATGTCGTCGAGCACGCGGCGGCAGCGATCGATTTCGCCGCGAATCAACTGCGCGTCTTCGTGCAAGCGCTGGCCGTCGGCGCGCCGCGCGAGGGCCTGCTCGAGCTCGCGCGCGGCGACGGCGATCGTCGCGAGCGGCGTGCTCAGCTCGTGCGCCGCGCCGGCGGCGAGCGTCGTCAGGCTGGCGAAGCGCATCGCGCGCGCGTTGCGGTCGCGAAGCCGCTCGAGCGCGACGTCGCGCTCTTCGATCGCTCGCGCGAGCTGCGTGACGAGCGCGCCGATCGCGAGCGCCGTGACCGTGAACGCCAGCCACATCCCGCGCATGTGCAAGCCGATTTCTGGATGCATCGACTGCGCCGTGCTGAGCTCGCTTGACGGCACGAGGAACAGCGCCGCGTAGCCGCCCACCGCGAGCGCTGTCACGACCCACGTCCACAAACGGCCGAGGACGAGCGCGGCGAGCACGATCTGGACGAGCAGAAACACGCTGACGGGATTGAGCACGCTGCCCGACTCGAGCAGCAGCCAGGACAAAAGCAGGACGTCGGCGCAGACGAGCCCGCCGGCGATCGTCGTGAGGCCCGCCGTACGGCGCGTGCGCACGCGCCACGTCAGCCAGCCATTCGACAAGGCAAAGACGCCGAGCAGCGACGCGGCCGCGCCGATCGGCATCGACGCGCCGAATCCGCTGTAGCCCGCCACCATCGCGCCGGCGCCGGCGACGAGCGTCGTCCAGCGAACGGTCACGAGCCACGACAGCGCAACGGGATCGGCGGCCGGCTGGCGGCCCGCGCGGGCGGCGCGCGGCGCGTCGAGCGGGACCGTGCGAGAGACGGAGGACGTCGACACGGCTGACTCAAGAATAGCCGCAGACGCGGCTCGCCGCCCCTGGAACCGAAAGCGGAGAACTCCCCCGCGCTCAGTAATGGAAGCGAAAGCGCAGCGCCGCGTACACCTCGCGCGGGCGGCTCCAGTGCGTGCCGCCGAACGTCTCGCTGTTGTCGATCAGCACGCTCTCGTTGAAGAGATTCAGCGCCACGATCGAGAGCGTGAGGTTCGACGCGAATTGCTTGCCGACCGTCAGATCCACCTGCGTGTGGCTGGGAAGATGGTCCGGACCCTCGCCGTCCACGAATCCCGATCCGTAGTAGACGTTCGCGCCGAGTTGGACGCGCCCTGGTAAGTCCGCATCGAACCCGACGCTGAGCGTGTGCCGCTGGTCGTGGTCGAGCGGGAACCGCCCCTCGTCGGGCGGCGCGAAGTCGGTGAGGCCGCCGCTGATCCCGCCCTCGCCTTCGGCGATCTGATACGCGTAGGCGAGGTGGAACTGACCGCTGCGCCAGATGCGCGGCGATCGCACCGAGACATCGACGCCGCGGATGTACGCATTCTCGATCGTGAGCGGGAAGAACACGTTCGACTCGCCGACGCTGTTGTGATCGAAGAAGTTCTCCGCATGCGTGTGGAATGCTCCGACGTCGAGCGACCAGCCCCGCGTCGGAATCGTGACTCCCGCCTGAAACTGGTCGTCGCGCTCGCCGCGCAGCGGAATGAAGCCGAGATTCTCACTCGTAACGAAGTCCAGAAACGGACCTGACGCGGTCTGCAGGGGCGGCTCCTGATAGTAGTGGCCGTACGACCCGCGCACGATCCAGCCGATCGGCAGCTGGTACCAGGCGCCGATCCGGGGACTGGCGACCGACTCGGAGACGCCCCCGGTGTAGAACGTGCCGCGCAGGCCGGCGTTGATCGTCAGCTCGGGCGTGACCGCGAATCGATCCTGAACGTACAGCGCCTCGGTGTGTCCGGACGGCGTCCCGACCACCGAGACCGGCAGCATGTCGGCGTCGCTGAACGTGACGTCGATCGACTGACGATCGCTCTGGTGGTACCCGTAGAAGCCGGCCGAGAGATCGTGCTTGCCAATCGTCGCCGACGCCGACACCTGCGCGCCAAGATACGACGACCGACGCTTGACGGTCGCGCTCGACGGCTCGTCGAAGGGACCGCCGAGAACGTCAGCCGAATTCACGTGAAAGAACGGCGCGACCGTGAGGACGGTATGCGCGTTGATCGAGCGCACCCACGACGCGTTCGCGAAGGCGTCGTGCTCGCGGTCCGTGTCATCCACTCCGGCCGCGTCGTCCTCGGGTGTGTTCGGAATCTCGTAGGTGTCGCGCCGGGCTGATGCGACGACTCGCAGCTGGTTGGAGGCGTTCGCGTTGAAAATGATCGAGCCGAAGCCGGCGAAGCCCGTCGCGCGGTCGTGGATCACGTCGGCCGTCGGAGGATCGAGACCGAGATCGCTGCCGTTGCCGCTGACGCTGCCGTAGTACGCCAGCCGCTCCGTGTGGCTGCCCATGCTGAAATGGCCGCTGGCCTGGTTGAAGTTACCGCCGGTGGCCACGAGGTCCGCCTGCCGATTCCCCTCAAATCCGGTACGCGGCGAGACGTTGAACACGCCGTATGTACGATCGCCATAGCTCGCGTCGTACCCGCCGCGCTGCACCTCGAGATAGTCCATGTCTTTCGGATCGAGTTGCGGTCCAACGTTCGACGCGATGTTCGTGTTGGGCACCGGAATCCCGTCGATGAGCCAGCTCACCTGATGTCCGCCCTGCACGTGGAGCTGATCGTGGACCATGTAGGCGCCCGGCACGAACGCGGTCACGGCCTTCAAGCTGTTCGTCTGATCGGCGCCCGGCGTGCGTTCCACGTCCCGCTTGTCGATCAGGGTCGTCGGTGTGACGGTCCGGCCCGCGTCGGCGCTGGGGCTCGCCGAGACGTCAACGGCCTGCGTGACGCTGCTGAGATCGAGCACGACGTGGATGACTGGCGAGGATCCAGAAACGATCGTCACGTCGGACGTGGCGGTGCGGAATCCCGAGAGGCTGACCGTCAACGTGTAGTCGCCGATCGGGACTTCCTTGAAGAGAAATTCACCGGCGGCATCCGAGACCGTCGCCTGGTGCCAGTCGGAGTTGCGTGAGGCGAGCGTGACTGTCGCCCCCGGCACGGGGCGATGCTGGGGATCGTGAACGACCCCCCGAAGGCTGCCTACCGCGGCGGCCGCGACCGTCGCCGCGACGGCGAGAATGACCAGACTGAGTGTGGCGACGCAAGTCCGCATGAGAATGTCGACCAGCTTTTCACGAGGACCGGGCCGCCCCCCTGCGGTTTGTTGTCGCAGGGAGGGGACGGGGGTTTTTTCCACAGATCGGCCCTCGAGAGGGCCGATCTGTGGAAAAAACCCCCGTCCCCTTCAACTTCACCCCGAATTTCGGCGCCTTGGGCGTCCCGGTGATCGTGATGGGCACAACGGCGCCCGCGCCGTTCTTCTTGAACATGTGGTCGAAGGGTTTGATGAAGATCGACTTGAAGCCGCCGACCGCCTGGGACACGGTGGCCTGCATCGTGAGCGTGCCCTCGAGGTCGAGCGCCTGAGTGGCGAGCGCGTACGTGCCGGTCAGATCGACCTTCGCGCCCGGCACGTGAAATGACAGGCGGCGAAACTTCACCAGGCCGCGTTCGAGCTCAATGCTGCCCGAGAGGCTCGTGAGCACCCGGCCCATCACCTCATCCTGATCCTTGCCCTGGCTGCGGCGGCTGAGCTCGGTCAGCTTGGCCTGCACTTGCGCATCGGTGAACCGCGCCGAGCCGAGGCCGAATTGGCCGGCCAGCGACAACCGATCGCGCACGCGCGCTCGCCCAGGCGGCAAAGACAGCGTCGTCTTCAACGTCACGTCGCCGATGAGCACGGGTTTCGGCGTGTCGAGAACGAGCTGAAGCAAATCTTCGATGCGACCGTCCTCAATCTCGACCTTCAAATCGATCTTGTGATTGCCGGGGCCGGGCAAATTCGCGATCAGGCCTTCGACCGCGAGCGACGAGTGCAACAGCATCGCGTCGACTTCATCGAGGCGCGTCGTGCCGTCCGACGCGTCGACGACGGCCTTGAACGTCGTGCTGAGCGGCACAGGCTTGCCGCCGAGATCGAGATTGAAATCCGGCGTCTCGGTGGTACCTGTGACATTAATCTGCGTGAGATGGCCCGCGTACCGTCCCTTTGACGTCAGCTCGCCGCCGATGCCCTTGATCGTCCCGAGCTTCGCGGCTGACAGCGTGTACGTGCCCGCCACCGGCAACGCCCACACCTCGCTTCCAGGCCAGGGTCCGAACGTCCCGCGCGTCTCGATCTCGCCTTCGGGGATCGGATTGCTGAGCGAAGCGACGAAACGCATCTCTCGACCGAGGCTCAGGTCGTCGACTTCGAGCGCGTGAATGTTGAACACGAGCGGGGTGTCGCTCGCCTTGTGCCGGAGAATCGTGAGCTGGGCGTCGTGCGCGTCGAGCCGGTCGAGGAACACGCGAGGCGATCCGCCCTGTCCGTCGGTCTGAAGATGCGGGAGCGACGGCTTGTCGTCGCCCGCGGGCACGACGATCTTCATGCCATCGAGCTCCACGCGCTCGAGATGACGCGTGAACAGCCCCGTGAAACTGCACACGACCGCGATGCGATCGACATGAATGAACGGCGGGAGGTCCGGACGATTCGGAATGCGGAAGTCGAGCGACGTGCCGATCACACTCGGGCGCGGAAGCAGCGTGACGCTGAACGCGTCGAGCGAGACATCAAGGTGCAGCCCGCGCGAGAGGTGATCGAGCGCGCGCGCCTTGAGCGACGTCGGCTTTGCGAGCCAGACAGCCGCGATGCCGAGCGCGACGATCGCGAGCGCCGCTGCGAAGAGTCCCCACCAAACAATCTTTCTGGCCGGACCGGGCATCTCTTCGCATTGTGTCCCGGCCGAAGGTCAGTCCGCTATCGGCCCATGGTCGCAGTTCTCGCTTCAGCGAGCTCGGGACGACCCGGTTGATCCGCCTTCACGCAGATTGTCAGGAGCTTCGCATACATCATCTTCGCGGTTTGTTGATCGCCGGCGAGCGCGGCCGCGCGCGCGGCCCCGTACACCGCGCGGAAGCGGTTCGGCTCCTTCTCGAGCGTCGCTTGATACTCGCGAAGCGCCGCGGCGGGCTGTTTGAGATCGACGAGCAGGTCGCCGAGCAGCTCGCGCGCCGGTGCGACGGGACCGGGCGTCACCGCGTTCTTTTCCGTGGCATCCTCGCGCGCGGCCGCGCCGCGCATCGTCCGCACGGCCTCGTCGGTCTTGGCCTCGGCGAGCGCCACGAAGGCCGACGCGCCCTCGCGCTCGATTTCGACCTGTTCGGCCCAGTACGCTTCGCCGGCCTGGGCCAACCGGTCGTGAATCTGCTGCAGCGCGGCGATCGACGCGCGCGCGGGCACGAGCGCGCCGGTATGCGCCGCGCCGAGCGCGCGAGCGAAGTGCGTCATCGCTTCGGCGTACGGGAACGGCGTCGATGCCGCCTCGAGCTTTGCGGCTGCCGGCCAGTCGCGACGCTCGAGCGCCCAGCGGACGGGAATGGCCGCGGTCGCGAAGATGCCGGCGGAGCCCGGCGCCGCCGAGCCGACGGCGTTGATATCGAGCCGATTGGCGACATCCGCCAGCGTCTTCATCAGCTCCTGGACCGCGTGGTCCTGTCCCGTCTGGAGGTACGCGTAGGTCATGTAGTCCATCGCATGGAGCTCCTCGGCCGTGGCGCCGGTTCGCCGCGCTTCAGCGGCCGAGAGGAGATTCGTGTCGATGGATTCCTGCCACGCGCCGACGCGCGTGAAGGTGTGCGACGGCATGTGGAGCGCGTGCGGCGCCGAGGGCGCGATCTTCGCGTAGCTGCGCGCCGCGTCGAGCGCGTGATCGGCAAGCGGAGGCACGTCGTAGCTGTGAATGATGTAGTGCGCGATCCCGGGGTGATCCGGCTGCTCGGCGTAGAGCTTCTCGAGGATCGCGCCGGCCTTCAGCTGATTCGCGTAGGTCTTGTCGGTCGGCAGCGCCGACGCCGCGAGCGACAGCGCGTAAAAGATCGACGCCTCACGGTCGCTCGGATACGCGGCCGCTAGTTGCTCCATCGCCTGCGAATACGCGACGACCCGCGTGCGCTGGTCGGTCGTGTCAAAGTTCACGTAGAGCTTCGCAGCGGCGGCGATGTAGTCACGCTCGCGCCTGGTCGCCGTCGTCGCCTGCTCGGCGTGCGAGATCGCGTCGAGCCCCTGCTGGAGCTGCGGCGGCTGCCGCACGACCGCCGCGAACGGGTTACCCCACCGCGCGAGCGCGATACCCCAGTGCGCCATCGCGCACGACGGATCGGCGCCAAGCGTCGAGTTGAAGCCCTGAATCGCGGCCGCAAACTCGAACGAATGGAGCAGCGCCATCGCGCGATCGAACTGCGGCTGCGCTGAGGCCTGGCACGACGTCTCGAAATGCACGCTGCCGAGCTTCTCGGGCGACGTCGCGTGCTGATGGTCCTGCGCGACGATCGACGCGCCCGCCATTGCGCTCGCCGTCATCACGCCAGCCAGCCACCGATGGCCTGCAGTCATGGCTTCACTCCTTCGAAGAGGGATGCAGCGATTATACGGCGACGGCTGAGCGGCTTCTGCGATGATGGGCTGCGCCCAACGAGGACACGCCAGTCTATCGACCGGCGTTGCACTATATCGTCGATCGTTATAGTATGACGGCATGCGATTCAATCCGCATGTTCACCTGCCACTCACGCCTGCCACGCTCCAGGTCCTGATCGCGCTCGCCGACAGCGAAAAGCATGGCTACGCCATCATCAAAGAGGTCTCGCGCCGCACGAACGGCGCCGTTCGGCTCGGCGCAGGAACGCTCTATGCCGCGCTGAAACGGTTCGTCACCGACGGGCTCGTCGCCGAATCGGATGAGCGCCCCGATCCGGCGCTCGACGATGAGCGGCGACGGTACTACCGGTTGACGCCGCAGGGACGCGCGGTCGTCGTCGCCGAAACGGAGCGACTGGCCGAAACCGTCAAGCAGGCGCGCGCGAAGCTGGCCGCCGGCCGGGAGCGATCATGAGCCGGCTTCTGAGGATCGTGATCTGGTTGCTTCCGGGAGAGTTCCGGAAGGCGTATCGCGCCGACCTCGAAGCCACGATCCGCGCGCAGCAGCGCGACGCCGCCGGACCGGTCGCGCGGCTGGAACTCCTCTTCTCGACGATCGCCGATGTGTGCCGTGTGGCGCCCGGCCTCCACTGGGACATCCTCCGACGCGACCTGACATTCGCATGGCGCGCGATGGCCGCGAGGCCGATGCACACGGCGACCGCTGCGCTGACGCTCGCGCTCGGTGTCGGCGCAGCCGTCGCCATCTTCGCGATTCTGGACGCCGTCTGGCTGCAGCCGCTGCCGTACCGCAACGCCAGCGAGCTGGTCACCGTCGGCGAGACCTCGAACGGCGGCCGTCCGGGGCCAATGGGGTACTTGACGTTCGTCGATCTGCGCACGCAATCGCACACGTTCTCGGGTCTCGCCGCCGCGACACAGTCGATCGCCACGATCACCGGCGGCGGAGATGAAGCCGAGCGCATCAATCTGATGCGCGCGTCGGCCAATTACCTGGAGATGATCGGCGTGGCCCCAGCCATGGGCCGCCGGTTTTCCGAAACTGAGGATCGTCCGGGCGCGATCCGTCGCGTCGTGATCCTCAGCGACCGTCTCTGGCGGCGACATTTCAACGGCGATCCGAACGTCCTGGCACGCTCGATCGATCTGAACGGCGTGACGTTTCGCGTGATTGGCGTCATGCCCGCCGGCTTCGAGGATCTCGTTGCGTCGCGCTTATACAACAACGCTGAAGCGTGGACGCCGCTCGGCTATGACCCGACGGCCGACTTTGCGTGTCGCACCTGCCGGCACCTGCGCGTTTTCGGCCGCCTCGCGCCCGGGCGATCCGCCGGGGACGCGGATCGCGAGCTGACGCAGTTGATCGAGACAGCCGCCGGCGCTCACCCGACGGAATACGACCATCCCGCGATTCGCGTCGTCCCGCTCGGCGAGACGTTCTTCGGACCGATCAAGCGCACGCTCATCGTGCTCGCTGTTGCCGCCGGACTGTTGCTGCTCGTGGCCTGCGGGAACGTCTCGAACCTGCTGCTGCTTCGCGCGACCGAACGCAGCCACGAGGTGGCGGTACGGACCGCGCTCGGCGTGACGCCGTCGCGGCTGGCGCGTCAGTTCCTGACCGAATCGGTGTTGCTGGCCCTCGTCGGCGGCGCCTGCGGGTTACCGCTCGCGTGGGCGATCACCAGGTTCTTCGTCCGGCTCTCGCCTCCAGAACTGCCGCGTCTCGCCAACGTGGCGCTCGATGGCCGCGCGCTCGTGGCGGCGCTGGTGCTGGTCGTCGGGTCCGGCATCCTGTTTGGACTCGCGCCGCTCGCGCAGATCCTTCGCCAGCCGTGGACGTCGGGCATCCGCGGCGCGGGCCGGCGCACCGGCAGCGCTGCGGCCTGGCGTGTACGCGGCGCACTCGTCGCCGTCAACGTGGCGATGGCGGCGATGCTGCTCGTCGGATCGGGCCTGCTGGTCCGCAGTCTGGCCGGGCTGTTGGCGATCGACGTTGGATTCAATCCGGATCGCGTGCTGACCATGCGCGTGAGCGTCGGCGGCGCTCGATTCTCGACAACGGACAACGCGTCGAACATTTCCGCGACCACGGCGTTCTACGACGATGTACTGACGCGCGTGCGGGCTTTGCCGGGCGTCGAGGCCGCCGCAGGTGTGACGACGCTTCCGCTCAGCGGCGACATCGACGGATACGGCCTGCACGTGATCGGCCGTCCGCTCGCGAATCCCGAATCTGCACCGGGCGCCGACCGCTTCGTCGTGACGCCAGATTTCTTCCGCGCCGCGGGCGTGCCGCTCGCCGCCGGGCGGTTGCTCGATGCCAGCGATCGTCAAGGCGCTCCCGCTGTGGTCGTCGTCAATGAGATGCTGGCCCGCGAGATTTTTCCCGGCGAAAACGCGATCGGCCACCAGGTCGCGCTTGGCGCACCGAACGGCCCACCGCGCACGATCGTCGGCATCGTCAGCGACGTGCGTCATCGCAGCCTCGACGGGCCCGCGGGTTACCAAGTGTACGTGCCGCAGGCGCAGTGGATGTGGGCAGAAACGGACTTGACGCTTCTCGTTCGCGGCCGAGGCGAGCCGTCCAGCCTCGCGGCACCGATTCGGGAAATCATCCGCACCGTCGATCCGACGCAGGCCGTCGACCGCGTGCGACTCTACGACCAGGTCGTGGCCGCGGTGACCGGCACCCGCCGCGTGGCCGCACAGGTCATCGGGCTGTTCGCGCTCGCGGCGGTGATTCTGGCCATCGTTGGTTTGTCGGGCGCCTTGGGCGTGCTGGCCCGCCAGCGTCGTCAGGAGATCGGCGTACGGATGGCGCTCGGCGCCGACGCGGGATTGATCACGCGCCTCATCATGAGCCAGGGTCTGCGTCCGGCCATTGCCGGGCTCTTGATCGGTCTCTCGGCCGCAGCGGCATCTGCGGGGGCGCTGCGCTCGCTGTTGTACGGCGTGCAAACGCTCGATCCCGTCACATTCGTCGCGGTGAGCGTGATCCTCCTGAGCGCCGCGTTGTTCGCGTGCGTCATTCCCGCGTGGCGGGCGTCGCGTGCGAGTCCAGTCGTCGCACTCAGAGAAGCCTAGTGCCTGACTGTTTCGAGCGCGCTTCTCGCGTCTGAAAACGCCGGATCGATCGCGACCGCACGCTCGTACCACTGTTTCGCTGCGGCGGTGTCATGCGCGCGCTCGAGCTGCGTGCCGACGATGAACGCGGGAATCGCGTAGCGTCGGAGCACACCGATTTCGAACGTGCCCGGCTTGATCGACGCGGCCGCCGGCACGTGGTATTTCCCCAACACCTCCTCGTTGTCCCGCACCAGGACGTCCAGATACACCGGCTCGGACGCCGGCACGAGCTTCGTCACGAGCCCGTGCGGCAGTCCGATGTAGCTTCCGTTGACGGAGTCGTCGAGGGCCGGGCCGATGAACGCGATGGGCCGCGATCGATTCGCGTCGGCGATCGCCTTCACGGTCAAGGCCCGCGGATCGGCGCCTTCCGGCGCGAAGACGAGATCCGGATCGCGCGCGCGCAGCCACGCCCGATACCACGCCGGGCCTCGGAACGCCGACGTCCAAATCGGCGTGACATCCGGTCGCGCGTGCTCGACCGCCTGCAGATACGTCACCGTGAACACCACGTCGTCGCCCGATCCGAACAGGATCGCGTGCGGCTCGAGCGAGTTGACAATGTCCTCGGCGTAGGTGTGCGCGACGTGGTTGCTCGACTGATCGAGGGCGCGATAGTGCGTGGCGATCGATGCGCCCGCGGCCAGGAGCACAGCCGCGGCGATCGCGGCCGTCGCGATGCGCGATCCTTCCGCGAGCCGCGCGCTGATTAACTCGATCGCCAGCGCGACGCCGAGCGCGACGAGCGGCGCGAGGATCACGTGCGAGAGCAGAAAGAACCGCTGCAGCACCCACAAGCCGTACGGCTGCGCAAGATCCATGTTGGCGTACGCCAGGAACGCGGGACCAGCGACGAGAAAAGCGACGACGACGAAGGCGAGATAGTCCCGCCGCGCGCGCCAGGCCGCGAGCGCACCCAGGACGACCAGGAGGCCCTCGGGAATCGTGAAGGAACCGACGAGCGCCGCAATGCGCGAGCCGAACGTGCCCCCGGCGTTCGCCGCCTCGGCGACAAGCTGGCTCGAGCCGTAATCTGCACGCGTGACGAGCGCGACAAGACTCGAGATCGATGACACGCCGCCGGTGTTGAGAAGCGGGTGCTTCGACGCCGCCCAGGGAATGTACAAGTACGGCAGCAGGCCCGCGGCGACGACGATGAGACAACGCGCGACCACCGTGGGCCGCGCGATCAATACCGCGCGCTGCCGCCACACGACCAACAGAATCGCCGGGCCCAACAAAACGATGGTCATGTGATTCGAAAGCGCCAGGCCGGCGACGAACGCGCTTGCGATGAGCCACGCCGTCCGGCCCGGCTGCTCCTCCCACCGCACGAGCGCGTAGATGACGATCGAAGCAAGCAGATTGTTGAGCGGAAACGCTTCTGCCTCGAGCGACCAGCGCCAGACGAGCGGCACCGTCGCGACGAGGAGTGCCGCGACTCCCGCGGCGACGCGATTGCTCGTCAACCGCGTCATCGTGAGACAGATCACACCGATTGCGGCCGCGTCGCTCAGCACGGCGATGAGATTCACCCGAAACGGCGCGGGGCCGACCGGCAGCCAGCTCAGCATGTGGCCGATCATCGTGAGCAGCGGATAGCCGGGTGCGTGCGCGACACCGAGCGTCAGCGCCGCGGCGACGAAATCCGGCGTGTCGCCCACGACGATGTCACGCGCGGCGGTGAGGATGTAGAGGATGGCAGCAAGCACCGCCACGCCCGCCGCGGCTAAATAGGCTGACGGATCCGGCGGAGGCGGCGGGGCGGGCGGTGCCTTGCGACGGAGTGTACCGGACGAAGCCACTGCCCAATGCCTGATGCCTAACGCCTGATGCCTGATCTATTTCCCGCTCGGCGCCGGAGCGTCCATTAGAAACCTGCGCAGGAACGTGTCCATCCGTCCGAGCGTGTACATCCACCGGCTGTGCAGGAGCGATTCGTGCACATCGTCCGGGAAGACGATCAGCTCGTAGTAGACGTCGCGCTGACGCAGCAGTTGCACGAGGCCCGTCATCTGCTGGAACGCCACGTTGCGATCGTCGTCGCCCTGAATTAGAAGGACGGGCGACTTCCAGCCGTCGATCGCGCCAATCGTCGACGACTGATATGACACGGCGTCCGGATCGAGCGAGCTGCCCCACAGATGCACGCCGGCGAGATCGACGCCGGCCTTGAAGATGTCGGAGTTGCGCGCGAGCGCCTGCGACGTCAGCACGCCGCCATACGACAAGCCCCAGATGCCGACGCGATTCGGATCGACGTCCGGCCGCGTCTGTAGATACTTTCCTCCGGCAACGACGTCTTGATATTCGGAGTTGCCCGAGCCGCCGGTGTTCGGGGCGTTGCGGAACGAGCGGCCATAGCCGATCCCGCTGCGATAGTTGATCGACATCACGACGTAGCCCTGGCTTGCCAGCCACTGATTGATGGCGTACGCCCAGTGATAGAACTGCATGTAGTGGTAGGCGGGCATCATCTGCCGCACGGGGCCGCCGTGAACGAAGACGATCGCCGGCCGCCGCTCGCCCGGCTTGAGATCTTTCGGCACGAACACCTGATTGTGAATCTCGAGGCCGTCCGCGGCGTGCGTGATCACGATCTCGGGCTTGACGTGCGCGTCAGTCGGAAAACCGGGACGCGAGGTCGGGAACACGATCTTCTGCGTCCCGGCCGCGCTCACGGACGATCCGAGCGACCACACGCCGAGCGACTGCGGCATGTTCCAGCTCGCGCTCAGCGTCGCAAGATATTTGCCGGACGCGAGCGACGTCGGGGACGTCTCGACGCCTTCACCGGTCGTGATCTGCGTCGGTGTGCCGCCACCGACCGGCACGGACCAGATATGCCGTCGCTCGATGTCCTTGGCATTCGTGCAGTAGTAGAACGTCTTGCCGTCGGCCGACACATCGATCGACGTCTGATCCTCGATCAGCCCGTCCGTCGTCGTCAGCAGCACCGGCCGCGCGCTCGCGTTCGTGATGTCGAGCGAGTAGTAACGATCCCACTCGTCGACAGGGCCCTGGCTCGCCGAAGCGCCTGGAGGCGCGGAGGCGGCTTCAGGCGGCGGACCGGCGGCGCCGCGTCCTCGCCCACCGCCACGCCCGCCACCACCAGGCGCGTACGGAAAGATGATGAGGTTGCCCGCGAGCCGCACGTTGTTGAAATTCGTCACCATGCGATCGTTCGGCTCGTTGTGCCACGTCTCTTGCGCCTCGCCCGTCGTCACGTCGGCTTTGTAGAACGCGAGCGTGTAACCGCCCTTGAAGGTCGCGCGCATCAGACCCGGTGAGTTGTTCACCGGAGCCTGAGGAGCTGTCGCAGGATCGGGCTGTCCGCCGCCGCGACCGCCCCGTCCTTGGGCCGCCGGAGGTCCGCCAGGCGCGGCAGCGGCACCACCGCGCGTCCCGCCATTTCGCCCGCCGCCGCCACGACCCGCCGCTGCACCTGCCGCCGGCGGCTGAAACGCCGGACCGTTCGGCAAGCCGAGTCCGCCGGTGCCCTGCTGCGCCTGCTGGCCGAACGGCAATCCCGGACGACGCATGAACATCAGATGCTTGCTGTCAGGCAGCCACAGCGGCATCGTGTCGTAGTCGACGCTCGGCGACATGTACTTCACCGCTCGCGTCGCGATGTCATAGACGACGATGAAACTGTGATCGGTGCGAGTGCTCACGAACGCGATCTTCCTGCCGTCTGGAGAGAACTTCGGGCCGCTCTGCACGCCCCACTCCGTGATGAACGGCTTCTCGCCGCGATCGACGTCTGTGGCCGGCTTCACCGAGCTGACCTTCGCGCGGTAGATCTGTCCCTCTTTCACGAAGAGAATCGCGCTGCCGTCGGGCGCGAGCTCCGGATTGTTCGCGTCGACGACACGAAACGCCGAGCCGCCCACCGTGCGCGCCGCCCACACCGCGTGATCGGGCCCGTTCGGATCGGCCGAAGGATTCGCGAACCATCCCTCGCGATTTGGCGCGCCGCCGCGGATGAAGATGACCGTCGATCCGTCGTCGGAAATCCTGACGCCCGACATCATGATCCCGTCGTCCTTCGTGAAGCTCGTGAGCCGCGTCGGAACGAACGCGGGTGCGGCCGCCGTGTAGGCGTTGCGCTTACCCTCCGCGTAGTCGACCCATGCCACACGATCGACTTTGCGCGCAGCCACGACCTCCTGCGGTGACGCGGGACTCAAGAACTGCTGAAACGTGGGGGCGGTCGGCGGCGCGGTGGCGACCGGGATCGATGCGAGCAACGCGGCGCCAAGGCCGACCAGGACGCGAGTCATGGTGCGCATAGAACCTCTCCTGGGACGAATGCCGGTCCGGGCGGGGCCGGCCACCGGCAGGGTAACACGGGGTGGGACATGATGAGTCATTGGGTCATTGGATCATGGGGTCATTGGGTCATTGGGTCATTGGGTCATTGGCTGAGAGGAGCGTTGTCATGAGAGCGATCGTTGCCGCGTGTGTCATCGCGCTGGCTGGCATGGGGGTCGTGTGGGCGCAGGGGCAGAAGCCGTTGAGTCCGGCGGGTACCGCCGCGGCGCAAGTGCAGGGGAAATGGACGCAGGACGGAAAGCAGTTCACGGCGGGTCGCGGAACGTATTCAGGCGGCAAATGGATCGAGTTGTCGTACGGCCGGCCGATCAAACGAGGCCGCGACGTGTTCGGATCAGGTGCGAACTACGGGAAAGATGTGCTCGTCGGCGCCAACATCTGGCGCGCGGGCGCAAACGTCTCGACTCAGCTGACGAACGAAGTGCCGATCACGCTCGGCGGCAAGACGCTCGCG
>CAYQRM010000026.1:0-14427 GCA_964419785.1 uncultured Solibacteraceae bacterium
AGCGCTTTGGCGGTGACGAGAATCCCGGGCGTGCAGTACCCGCACTGCGCGCCGCCGAGCTCCGCGCAGGCTTCCTGCACCGGATGCAACCGGCCGTCCGAGACCAATCCCTCGATGGTCGTGACGGCCCGTCCCTCGTAATCGATCGCAAGAGCGAGGCAGGAGAGCACAGGCTCGCCGTCGACGAGCACCGCACACGCGCCGCACTCGCCGAGCTCGCAGCCGTGCTTCGTTCCGGTCAGCTGCACGTCCTCGCGCAGCGCTTCGAGGAGCGTCTTTCTGGCGTCGATGAGCGCTTCGGTTCGCTCGCCGTTCACCGTGAGGTTCAGACGCGCTCTGGTGACGCCCGCATCGATGTCAGTCGTGTCCTGCTTCATTGGTGTCCTTCACGCGGCCAAGCCGCGGACGAGAAACGCGGCGACGGTTTCGGCGACTTCGTCGGCGGATGCCGGCCCGTCGGGCCGGAACCACGTGACCGTCCAGTTCAGCGCGCCGAGCATGGCGCGCGTGACGATGGCCGGTGCGGTGGGTTGAAACACACCGCTCGCCACGCCGTCCGAGACGAGGCGGCGCACGGCGTGCTCGTAGCGATCCCGCTTGCGCAGTACGCGCGTGCGGAGCGGCGGCGAGAGCGCGCCGATCTCCAAATGCGCCGTCGCGCCCTCGACATCGTCAACGAGCGTGCGCAGGTGCGCGGCAAGCACGAGCTTCAAACGATCGTCGGCGCGCGTCGCCCGGCGTCGCGCGGCGTCGACGGCGGCAATCATGCGGTCGAGCGCGCGGTCCTGACAGTAGTAGAGGATTTCGTCCTTGCCGCGGAAGTAGTGGTACAGGTTCGCGGGCGAGAGGTCCGCGGCCTCGGCGATCTCGCGCATGCCGGTTTCCGCGAAGCCGCGTTCGCGGAAGATCCGGGCCGCGGCTCGCAAGATGCCGTCGCGCCTGGCATCCCGCCGCCGCGCCCGCCGCGGCCGGCCTGAAAGTGAACGGCCGTTCGAAAATCGAACCACCGTTCGATTATACGCCCGGACGATGCCGGAACTCCGGACCCCGGACTCAGGACCTCGGACGACGCCGGAACGTCGGACCCCGGACCCAGGACGACGCGTTACTTCTCTGAGAGTCTGACGATGGCGTCCCAGGTCTTGTCGTCAACGGGCATGACCGAGAGCCGCGGGAGGTAGGTGAGCGGAAATTCCTTGAAGCGCTTGTCGGCCTTGATTTCCGCGAGCGTCACCGGCCGCTTGAGCTTCTTGACCGGGACGAGATCGACGAGATGCGCCTTACCGGTCGCGTCGGCAGGGTCGGGACGCGCATTGGCCGCCGCGCGCGCGATGCCCACGATCGCCTTCTCGTCGCCCGTGTGGTAGTAGAAGACCAGATCGCCCTTGCGCATGCTGCGTAGATGCTTCTGCGCGAGCGGGTTCTTCACGCCGCTCCACTCGGTGCCGCCGTCCTTCGCGAACGCGTCGAAGCTGTAGTGATCGGGTTCTTCTTTCACGAGGAATGGCATAATTTCATCGAGCATATTACCCGGATGCGAGGCGCGCCGCGACGCGCGCTTTCGCGCCACGTAACCGCTTTCCGAAATCGACGGCCGCCCGCGACAAAACGCGCCCGATCCCCGCTCTCCAGCCTGGCAGCGGTCTTGCTCAATCAACAGGCGGAGGCAATGTAATGGCAAGGCTACGAAGCGCGTTCGTTCTTTTGTTTGCTGCCGGACTCATCTCGTCCTGCGGTTCGTCATACAGCACGCCAAGCAATCCGAGCTCGACGCCGATCCCGGCCGGACCGTCCACGGTCCTCGCGCCCAACGGCGCGTATCTCGGGCCCGGCTCCGGGTTCCAGCCGCCGACGCTTACGGTCTCGGCCGGCACGACGGTGACCTTTGGCAACAACGACGTGACCACGCACACAAGCGTGGCCGACAACGGGGCGTGGAGCTCGGGCAACATCAATCCGGGCGGGACGTTCACCGTGACGCTCAACAACAAGGGGTCGTTCACGTATCACTGCACGATTCATCCGTTCATGAACGGCACCATCAACGTGCAGTAGGTGAGTATCCGCCCACTCGGGCGGAGTGTCTGAAAGACCGACGGGCGTCCGCGTTCGGACAAAATCCGGCCGCGGGCGCCCGCTGGCTTCAAAACGCGATAAGGTACTCACCAGCGGATCACATGCCGACTAGCCGAGCCCTCTCGCGGCGGTTGCGCTGGCCCTTGACGGGGCTCGCGCTGGCGCTCGTGACGGCGGCGGTCCTCGCGCAGCGCTTCGGTCCGCAGATGGCGTACGAGCCGACCGTCGCGCACTCGCAGTACAACGGCAAGTTCGCGCTCGCGCGCCTGCAGTACACGACCGGTCCCGGTGGCTACTACTACTACGGCATGCCGGCCTGGGCGCACGGATGGCCGAATTCAGAGAACAATCTGATGCAGATCATCGACACGATCACGTCCATCCACCCGCGGCTGGACGGCCCGGTCGTGCTCAGGCTCGACGACCCCGAGTTGCTGAAGTTTCCCGTCGCCTACATGACCGAGGCCGGCTACTGGGTCATGAACGACAAGGAAGCGGCCGCGTTTCGCGCGTACCTGAAGAAGGGCGGCTTCGTGATCTTCGACGACTTCCGGCCGCCCCCGCGAGGCGGCGGCGGCTGGGAGAATTTCGCGTCGAACATGGAGCGCGTGCTGCCCGGCGTGAAGTTCTTCGATCTCGACGAAACAGCGCCGATCTTCCACTGCTTCTTCGACATCGAGTCGTTCTCGATCATTCCGCAGTACTATGACTACGGCCGGCCCGTCTTCCGCGGCATCTACGAGGACAACGATCCGAGCAAGCGCCTGCTCGCCATCATCAACTTCAACACCGACGTCTCGAACTTCTGGGAGTTCTCCGGTACCGGGATCAAGCCCATCGACGAGTCGAACGAAGCGTACGAGCTCGGCGTGAACTACATCATCTACGGCCTCACGCACTGATTACTCCCCTCTAGGTGCCGCCGCGTCTGCGGCGCGATCCGTCTAACTCACGCTCTCATCGCTCCGCGCGGTCTGCACTCACTCTGAGTATCGACGCCGTTCGCCACGCGTGTTTCCGAGTAAACGGGCGTGTGCTGCCGTGTGTCTATCTCACGGTAGAGAGCTCGATGAAACGCATCGTCACTCCACTCCTTCTCGTCGCCCTCGCCATCGCGGGCGTGTTCATCTACCGGGCATACTTCACTTCGGCGATCGGGCCGCAGATCATGCAGGCGGAGGTCACCGAAGGCGACATCACCCAGGCTGCGATCTCCACCGGCACGCTCAGCGCCTTGCGCACGGTCGATATCGGCACGCAGGTCTCGGGCACCGTCATCAAGCTGAACGTCGACTTCAACTCGATCGTCCACAAGGGCGAGGTCATCGCCAGGCTCGACCCGGCGCCCTCGGAACAGGACCTTCAGTCCGCCATCGCCGCGCGCGACAAAACGAAGATCGACCTTCAAGAGGAGCAGGACGCGCTCGATCTCGATCAGAAGAATCTCGATCGCATCGAGTCGCTGTACTCACGCACGCTCGAAACCGAGGCCGACCGCGAGGAGGCGGCGCTGCAGGTCAAGGAGGATCAGGCGCAGATTCGTCAGGACGAAGAGGCGATCGCTATCGCCGACGCCAACGTCAAGCAGTCGCAGGTCAATCTCGACTACTGCACGATCACGTCGCCAATCGACGGCGTCGTGATCTCGCGCAACGTGGACGAGGGCCAGACCGTGGCCTCGCGCCTCGCGGCGCCGACGTTGTACGTCCTCGCGACCGATCTCACGCACCTGCAGATCGTGGCCGACGTCGATGAGTCCGACGTCAGCCGCATTCGCGCCGGTCAGACCGTGGACTTCACGGTCGACGCGTATCCCGGCCGTACGTTCCATGGCACGGTGACGATCGTTCGTCTGAACGCGACCAACAGCAACAACGTCGTGACCTATCAGGTCGTCGCCAGCGTCGACAATCCCGATCTCCGGCTCATGCCCGGCATGACCGCCACGCTCGGGATCGAGCTGTGGCGCTCGCAGGGCGTCGTCCGCGTCCCGTCGGCGGCGCTCCGCTTCCGTCCGATTGACGATGTCTTCGCGGAGCTTGGGCAGCCGATTCCGCCTGAAGCGCACCTCAAGCCGGCGCCGGCCAAGCCGCTGCCGCCGAAAAACGTCGTGACCAACGCGGCGATCATCCCGAAGGCCGGTTCAACCGTGGATCAGTTCTTCGAGCCGCTCGAGCGGCCGACGACGAGCGGCATGGTGTGGGTGATCGAGGACCGTCAGCTCAAGCCCGTCCCGGTCAAGCTCGGGATCACCGACGGCACGTGGACCGAGTTGCTCGGCAACACGCTGCAGCCGGGCGACGAAGTCGTGACAAATATTCTGCTCCCCGCAATGCTGCACAACCCGGCGGCGCCTGCGAACAACCCTCTGATGCCGCCATCCCGCGGCGCGACGCCGCCGCGCCCGAACGGGCGCTGACACGCTCATCCCGCGTCAGCGCCCCCTCGCCTTGAACGCGCGGTAAGATTCGCGGCGTGCTCGTTCTCGCGCGCCGAATGGCGCTCGCCGCGGCAACGCTGACGCTCGCGATCGGCGTCGTCGGCTGCGCCCGATCCGATGAGCGTGTGGACATCGCGCGCGCGCGGGCGCACGTCGACAGGCTCGCGCGGGTGATCGGCGTCCGGCCGATCGGATCGCCCGCCAACCGCGACGCGCGCACGTACATCGCTGGCGAGCTCGAGCGATCGGGATTCACCGTGCGGCTGCAGGACGCTGACGCCGTCGATCCTTCCCGCGGCCTCACGGCGCACGTCGTCAACATCATCGCCACGAAAGACGGGTCGATTCGCGACGCGGTCGCGCTCGTGTCGCACTACGACTCCGTGCCGGACGGTCCGGGTGCGTCGGACGATGCGCTCGGCGTGGCCACGTGTCTGGAATCCGCGCGTCTGCTCGCAGCCGCGGGTGTGCGTCATTCGATCTTCGTGCTCGTGACCGATGGCGAAGAGGCCGGGCTGATGGGCGCGCGTGCCGTCGTGACCGATTCGGACGTCGCGGCGCGCGTGCGCACGTTCCTGAACTTCGACGGGACCGGCGCGGCGGGCGCGACCCAACTTTTCGAAGCCGGACCGGGCTGGAGCGCGCCACTCACGGCCTGGGCGCGCGGCGCCCTGGCGCCAGCCGGTCAGTCGTTCGGCATCGAGGTGTATCGCCGCTTGCCGAACGACACCGATTTCACCGTGCTGAAAACGCTCGGCGCGGCGGGACTGAATTTCGCGCCCATCGGTGATTCGTACGCGTACCACACCGATCGCGACATCGCCACCCGTGTCGATCCGTTCACGCTCCAACACGAGATCGGCAACACCGTCTCGACCGTCCGCGCACTCGATGAGCTCGAGTGGACGACGACCGCACCATCGGCGACCTATTTCGACGTGTTCGGCCAGCGTGCGGTGCTGTACGGCGAGGGCGCCGATCGCGCCGTCGTGTGGGCCGCCCTCGCGCTCTCGGCGCTCGCGTGGATCCTCGTGACACGAAGCGTGTGGCAAGCTCGAGGGACGAGCGGCCTTCTCGTCACCGCGGGATGGGCATGCGCACGATCGATCGCAAGTGTGGGCGCGTCGATTGGTGCAGCGTCGCTGCTGCGGGCGTTACGCATCGAGTTGAATCCGTGGTACGCGGCCCCGTCGTGGTTTTTCGCGCTGCTCCTCGCGGCCGCGCTGCTCGCGGCATGGCTGGTCGAGCGACTCGCCGGCTGGGTCCGTCCAGCGCTCGCGCCAGTGCGTCAACCAGATGCCGTGTGGTGGGCGACGTTGCCGGTGTGGGCGATCGGAACGGCCGTGCTGCACTCGCAGGCGCCCGCCGCGGCCTATCTCTTCGCCTGGCCGCTCGGCGTCGCCGGCGTCGTCATCTTGCTGTCGGCGCGATCGCGCGTGTTGCTCGCGGCACTGTCGTCGCTGGTCTTGCTCGTGTCAGTCGCGTTGTGGGCCCACAACACGTCGCTGCTCTTGCGCTTCATGGTGCCGTTGTTCGGATGGCTCCCGGTGGTCGTGCCCGCGTGGCTCTATCCCGCAGCGATCGCGGTTGCCGCGTTGATGATTGCGCCGCCGGCGGTCGCGATGCTCGCGGGTCGCACCGGAACGGCCGTGCGCTCACGCGGCACGGGCCTCGCGCTCGTCGCGCTGTTCCTGGCGACGGCATTGCTCGCGTGGACGTCGCCCGCGTACACGTCGCTTCGCCCGGAGCGGCGCACCGCGTGGTACGTGCAGGACGACATCATGAAGCGCGCGTGGTGGCAGGTCGGCGGTCCCGAAGAGAGGCTCGCGGTGGGCGAGCCGGGCCCGCCAAATGCCGCGTGGCGGAGCGTGACCGATGCGATTCCCGCGACGCTGCGTATCGGGCCGCTCGACACCGCGTTTGCATTTCGCACGTCGGCGGTGCCGCTCCTGGGCGGCGCGCCCGCAGATGTGAGCGCAATCACCTCGCGTCAGCCTGACGGAGGGACGCGCCTCGACGTCACGATCGTCCCACGCGCGCTGCTGACATTTCGTCTCGTGCTTCCGGCAGGTCTCCGTCCTTCGTCATCAACGCTCGCGGGCGCGGTCGTCGATGGGACGTGGCGGGCGACGTACGTGGCGCCGCCGACGAGCGGCCTCACGATTCGAATGACGTTCGACGGACAGGACCGCGTGGACCTCAACGGCGCCGCGATCATGTTCACGATCGCCGGCGTGCCGGCGAGCGCAGCCGAGCGGTGGCCGGCGTGGCTCACGCGCGAGCGGGCCGCGTGGCGAGCGAGAACGATCCTGATCGAGCCGCTTGGCGCGGGCGGTTAGTCGAGAAGCGGCACTCGCACGCTACAATTGCCGCGGACCAATGCCGATCGCCAAATCGCGCGCGCTCCGGCACAACCGCGTCACGCCGATTCATCCACCGACGCAGCTGGCGGTGGGACACGCGGCGCTCGCGCGCGGCGCGTGGCGTGAAGCGCGACGCGCCTTTCAAGCAGCGCTCGCGCGTGAAGAACAACCAGAAGCGCTCGAAGGCCTCGGCCTCGCGGCGTGGTGGCTCGACGCCGCCGATCTCGTCTTCAAGTCGCGAGAGCGGGCGTACCGCTTGTATCGCCAGCGCGGCGATCGCGCGTCGGCCGCGCGAGTTGCAGTGTGGCTCGCGTGGGACTCCGCCGCGTTCAGAGGCGAAGCGCACGTCGCCAACGGCTGGCTGCAGCGGGCGCATCGATTGCTCGAGGGACTGCCGCCGTGTCCCGAGCAGGCCTGGCTCGCGGTGCGCGAAGGCGCGTTTGCGATCTTCGACGATGCGGATCCGTCGCGGGCGCTGGCGCACGCGCTCGACGGGATCCGGATCGCGCGCGTCGCCGGCGCGATCGACTTCGAAATGATCGGCGGCGCGTTGCGCGGCCTCGCCCTCGTCACCTCGGGTGAGGTCGCCGAAGGCATGCGCCAACTCGACGAAGTCAACGCCGCGGTGCTCGCCGGCGAGCTGAACGATCCAATCGCCATCGGCCTGTCCTCGTGCTATCTCGTCGCCGCGTGCGAGCGCGTGCGCGACAGCCAGCGCGCGACGCAATGGTGCCGGCGCCTTCGCGGCTTCTGCACGAAATGGGGACTGAAGCCGCTGCTCGCGGTCTGTCGGACGCAGTACGCGTCGGTCTGCGTGTGGCGCGGCGACTGGGTCGAGGCCGAAAAGGAATTGCGCAAGGCGACCGACGAGCTTCTGGCCGCTCGGCCTGCGATGAGCGGGGAAGGGCAGGCGCGCCTCGGCGAGTTGCGTCGTCGTCAAGGACGCTTCGCGGATGCGGATCGACTGTTCGAGCAAGCCGGAAACCATCCGATCGCCCAGGTCGGTCGCGCGGCGCTTGCGCTCGATCGTGGCGATGCCGCCGGCGCCGAAACCGTGCTCACGCGTCATCTTCGTCGCACGCCGGCATCCAATCACTCCGATCGGGCCGCCGCGCTCGAGCTGCTCGTGCGGGCGCGCGTCGAGCTTGGTTCGATCGCCCAGGCCAGAGCGGCCGCCGACGACCTCGATGCGATTGCGAAAGAGATGGCGACGACGCCCTTGAGAGCCGCGGCGCTGGCGTCGCGCGGACTCATCGCGGCACGCGCTGGCGACGATCGCGCCGCCCAACACGCGCTCGAGGACGCCATCGACGCGTACGACGAAGCGGGCGCGCCGTACGAAGCGTCGCAGGTGCGGCTCGAGCTGGCGCGCCTGCTCGGCGAGCGCGGGCAAACCGAGGCCGCGCTGAAAGAAGTGCGGCGCGCGCGGCGTGCGCTCGACGAGCTGAACGCCGAGCCGGCCCTCGACCAGGCGAAGGGTCTCGAAGCCCGGCTCGAGATTCCCGTGCCGGAGCCGCTCGCGGGCCGCGGTCGGGCGACCGCCGGCGGGTTGTCACCGCGCGAGGTCGAGGTCGTGCAGCTCATCGCGAAAGGCTGCAGCAACCCGCGCATCGCCGAGCGGTTGTTCATCAGCGATCACACCGTGCACCGGCACGTCGCCAACATCCTCGGCAAGCTGAATGTCCGGTCGCGCTCGGCCATCGTCGCGCGCGCGGCCTCGCTCGGCCTGCTCAATTGATTCGACCTCCGTCCCGCTGGCCCGATCGGGCCATCCGGCGCCTCGTCGAGAAAATGACCCGTTGTGGCGATGCGGGCTCCGCGCCGCGCTCGCTACAGTGCGCGTCAGGAGGCAATCATGTCGAAGCTGCGCGTCTCGATCGTCGCCGTCGCACTTACGGTCGCCGCGACCGGACTCGTTCTGGCTCAAAGTCACGCTCTGCAACCCGTCGCCGATGCCAAGTGGGGGCCGGCGCCGCCGATGCTGCCCGCCGGGGCGCAGATCGCCGTGCTCCAAGGCGATCCCGGCAAGTCTGCGCCGTACACGGTGCGCTTGAAGTTTCCCGCGAACTACGCGATTCCCGCGCACTCGCATCCCACCGACGAGAACGTCGCCGTGGTCTCGGGCGCGGTTTTCTTCGGCATGGGCGACAAGCTCGACAAGACCGCCGGCGAGGCGCTCCCGCAGGGTGGATTCACGTCAGTGCCAGCGGGCATGAACCACTACGCGTACACGAAGGGCGAGGCGACAATTTTGCTCTTTGGCATCGGGCCCGTCGACTTCAAGTACGTGAACCCGAACGACGATCCGCGTCACAAGAAATAGCCGTCACGTCTGAGAGAGGAGAACCGTCATGCCGATCGGTGGATTCCTCGAGTCGCTCCCGTCGCTGCTCTTCATCGCCGCGCATCTCGCCTTTCTAGGGGTGGGCGTCTGGGCCGTGCGCACCGCCAGAATCGACGGCGCCACGTTCGCGTCGGCGTTCTGGCTCTACGTGGCGTCGCAAGTCGTGTTCCTCGCGTTCTTTGGCGGCGTGATCACGATGAAGATGGCCGTGCTCGTCGAGCAGATGTTGATCGTGGTGATGATTGGGGCCATCACCATGCGAAAGGCCGCGGCGCACTGAGCGTCGCGTGCTTTCGGATTCACCACGAAGCTCACGAAGGACCACGAAGATCGGAGAAGGCACGGAAGGATCCACCGCGTAGGTCACGAGGCTGGTCAGATCGACGGCGCGTATCCAGCCCTCATGTCTTCGTGGCCCTTCGTGCGCTTCGTGGTGAACGCGACCGATCTACTTATTCGACGCGACGTAGCTCTTGCGCGATCGCGCTTTGAGATCCGTGCGCTTCATGCGGACTTCGAGCTTGTGCACGTGTCCGTCCATCGTCGCCGGCGCGAAGCCGAGCAGGTATTGATGATGGAGCTCGTCGGACACGCGCTGGAAGGCGGCCGTGAGATCGTCGCCGGGCCGGACGTAGAAGTAGCCGCCGCCGGTGTTGCTCGCGACGGCGGCGGCGCGCTTCAAGTCGCGCGGTGCGTCCTGCGTGCCCGGGCGCATCGTGAGGCCGAGCATGTAGAACATGATTTCGTCGCGCACGATCGTCGCCTCGAGCGTCGTCACGTCCGTGACGCTGCGATTCTCACCGCCGTCGGTCATCGCCACGACCACGCGGCGTCCGGACTGGCCGCCGAGCAGCTGCATGCCGACCGACACCGCGTCCCAGAGCGCCGTGCCCTCGCGAAACGCGGGCACCGGCGTGCTGAGCGCGGCCATGAGCTGGTTGTGATCGCTCGTGAGCCGGCGATTGACGAGCACCGATCCGCCGAACACGCCGTAACACGCGCGGTCGTCGGTCTGCAGGCTGGCGATGAACTGCTTGACGGCCGCGTCGGTCAGATCGCGCGCGGGCAGCATGCTGCCGCTCATGTCGCGCATCAGCGCGACCGTGATCGGCTGAATGCCGTTTTCGAAGACCGTCAGCGGCTGCGGGCGATCGTTGTCGAGCACCTCGAAGTCGTCCCGTGAGAGGTCGGGGACGAGTCGTCCGTTCGGGTCCGTCACCGTCGCGTAGATCGACACCGTTTGCGTTGTCGCGCGGAACGTCGGTTCTTGCTGGGCGCCGAGCGCGGCCACGGAAGTGATCGCGAGAACGCCCGCGAGCAGGCGGGCGAAATTGGCCGGACCTCCGATCATTCGTCAGTCGTTCCTTAACGAGACTATCGGATCGATTCGTGCCGCCCGTAGGGCCGGAACGTACGTCGCCCCGAGCGCGATGATGCCCAGGCCGGTCGCGATGACGATAAATGTCAGCGGGTCGGTGGTCCGGATGCCGAAGAGCAGATTTCGAAGCACCTGGGCCAGGGCCGCCGCTCCGGCGAGGCCGGCGGCGATACCGCCCGCGGCCACGGTGGCGCCGTGCCGAAGGACGAGCCCGATGATGCCGCCTGGCGTCGCGCCGAGCGCGATGCGAATGCCGATTTCCCGCGTGCCCTGACTCACGAGAAAGGCCATGACGCTGTAGATGCCGATCGCCGCAAGCACGAGCGCCACCCCGGCGAAGAGCGCGAGCAGCACCATCAGAAATCGTTGGCGGGCGAGCGATCCCGCGACGCGCTCCGTCATCGGCGTCAGGTGATAGAGCGGTAGATCTGGATCGAGATCGTGCACGACTCGTCGGACGGTTGCGGCGAGCGCCGAAGGATCGCGCTCGCTTCGCACCGCGACGAACAGGGCGCGCGACGGCGCCTGCCGGTGCGGCAGATACAGCGCAATCCGCCCGTCAGCGTCGAGCGAGTACTGCTTGACGCGACCCGCCACGCCGACGACCGTCTGCCAGGGGCCCTGCGATTTGGCGTCGCCCAGCCGCAGGCGCTTGCCGATCGGATCGGCGCCCGGCCACAGCTCGCGGGCCATGAATTCGTCCACGATGATCACGCGCGGTGCGGTCGCCGTGTCGTCCTCGGTGAAGAAGCGGCCGCGGACGAGCGGAATGCCCATGGCCTCGAAGTATCGTCCGCTGACGACGCGCTCGTCGGCGTTGAGAAACGCTTCGCCCGGTGCCGGCGTGCGGCCTTCGACGGTGATCGGACCCCACGAAAAGTACCCGCTGAGCGGGAGCGCCGACACGCCGCCCGACGCGACGACGCCGGGCTCGGCATCGAGCCGTTCCCAAAGACGCTGGTAGCCGTCGAGGACCGCGGGGCCGTCGGCGTACCTGCGACCCGTCATCGTCAACTCGAGTGTGAGCACGCCGGCCGGCGTGAACCCGGGTGCTACCGCTTCCAGTCGCGCGAAGCTTCGGACGAGCAGACCGGCGCCGATGAGCAGCATGACGGACAGCGCCAGCTCTCCGGTGGCCAGCAGACGTCGCACGCGATCGCCGCGTCCCCAGAGCGCGCCTCCGCCTGCGGATCCGCGTCCCGCATCTTTCAGTGTCGTCTGCAGATCGACTCGGCCAGTCCCGAGCGCAGGCGCGAGCCCGAACAGCAACCCGGAAAGGATCGACGCCGCGAGCGTGAACAGCAGCACACGCCCGTCGATGGCAATCGCGTCCAGGCGCGGCACGTCGGCCGGCCGGCTCGCCTGGATCCAGGCGAGCGCGGCGCCGGCCAACATGACGCCGGCCAGCCCACCGGCGAGCGCCAGCAGGAGGCTTTCGATGAGCAGCTGCCGGACGATTCGCACGCGGCTCGCGCCGAGCGCGGCGCGGACCGCCATCTCGCGGCGTCTGGCCAGCGCGCGAGACAGCAGGAGGTTGGCCACGTTGGCGCACGCGATGAGCAGGACGAAGGCGACGGCGCCGAGCAGCATCAGCACCGGCCGCCGCACGTTGCCGACGACCTGATCGAGCAGGGGCACGACGCTGAAGGTCAGGCCGCCGTTGGGCGGATAGCTGTCGGGGAAATCACGGCGGAGGCGCGCCGTGAGCCCATCCATCTCCGACTGCGCCGCGGTGAGGGACACGCCGCGCGCCAGCTTGCCGATGATGTTGTAATCCTCGTGCGTGCGAATCGTCGCCGCGTTTGCGGCGAGCGGCAACGGCAGAAAGATCTCGCCGTCTTCCGCGACGCCAAGCGTCGGCAAGACCTCGCGTGGCAGCGCGAACGCGCCGGGAAGCACACCCGCAACCTGATAGCTCTGGCCGTTCAACACGATCGGCCTTCCGATCACCGTCGGGTCCGCGCCAAAGCGGCGAGTCCACGTCGAATAGCTCAGCACGGCCGTCAGCGTCTGCCCGGGAGCATCTTCGTCAGGCGTGAACAACCGCCCGTACGCCGCCCTTGCGCCGAGCATCGGCAGCAGGTTGGACGACACGCGAATGACGCCGATGCGCTCGGGCTCGCCCGTGCCGGTCAGGTTGTAGTTGGCGCCGATCGCAATCGCGACCTGTTCGAAGCTGCGGCTGCCGGTCTTGATGTCGGCGTATTGCGCGGTCGAAAACCAGTCTTCGGCGATGTTCAGACCTGGCGATCGGTTCCAGAGAATGACGAGCCGACTGGCGTCGGCGTACGGCAGCGGCCGGAGCAGCAGGGCGTTCGCCACGCTGAAGAGCGCCGTGTTCGCGCCGATGCCCATCGCGAGCGACAGCACGGCCGCGACGGCGACGCCCGGTGTGCCGGAGAGCGAGCGTAGCGCGTAGCGCAGGTCGCGAATCACGCGACCCATCCTGACAGCTCACGCTTCACGATCGCGGTCATGGCATCGATCCAGGCCGGATGCTCGTTCAGGCACGGGATGCGATGAAACGCGCGGCCTCCCGCGGCGTGATATTGCTCCGCCCCGCGGAGCCCGATTTCCTCGAGCGTCTCGAGACAATCGGCGGTGAAGCCCGGCGACATGACAGCAACGCGCGCGCCTTTGCGGCCAGCCTCCTCGAGGGCCTTGTCCGTGTACGGCTGCAGCCACTCTTCGCGACCGAACCTCGATTGATACGTCGTTTCGATCGCTGTCCCGCGCCAGTCCAGCGCCTCTGCGAGCATTCGCGCGGACACCTCACAGTGCGCCGGGTACGGATCGCCCTCCGCGGCGTAGCGCTTTGGCAATCCGTGAAAACTGAGCAGACATCGTTCCGGCGGCTGCGGAAGCGACGCGACCGACTCGGCTGCAACCGCCGCGAGCGCGTTGATGTAGTGCGGATCGGCGTAGTACGGCGGCACGACGCGGATCGACGGGACGACGCGCAGCGTGCGCGCGATCTCGAAGAGCCGCTCGAGACTCGACCCCGTCGTCGCACCCGCGTACTGCGGGTACATTGGAAATGCGAGCCAGCGGTCGATGCCGTCGGCCGCGAGCTTCGAGACGACCGTCGCGATCGACGGCTCGCCGTAACGCATCGCCGTCACCACACGTATGGATTCACCGGCCGCGGCCAGACGCGCCTCAACGAGCGCGGCCTGCCGGTTGGTGATGACGAGCAGCGGCGATCCCTCAGGTGTCCACACCTTCTTATAGAGTGCCGCCGAGGCGCGGGGCCGCGTGCGCAGGACGATCAAATGAAGGATGGGCAGCCAGACCGCGCGCGAGAGGTCGATCACGCGCCGGTCGGACAGGAATTCGCGTAGGTAGCGCCGGACCGCTTCCGGCGTGGGCGCGTCGGGCGTCCCCAGCTGCAGGAGCAGCACACCGATTGTCGGACGACCCGCCATGCGCTTCAAAGCCTATCGGCCCAGCCGCGCCGGCCAAAGCCCGCGGACAAAACCGTGACACTTGACCTTTGCCCCCTGCATACCATGAGAGGCGATGCTGCTCGCCATCGAGCATCGGGAGCCGGGCAACCGCGAAATTCCCACCGGGGCGCCGATCTGGCGCACCTGCCTCCGAGAAGTGTCATTCGCAAACGACGGCTGCTTCGACTTCGAGCCGACTGCCGACACGACACGCCGCCTGGTCGAAGGCGACGCGTACTGCATGTTGCTCGAAATTCTCTGCGGCCTGCGATCGCCGATGCTTGGCGAAACGCAGGTGCTCGGCCAGTTCAAGGTCTTTCTCGGATCGCTCGGATCGGACGAGGATTGGTTGAAGCGGCTCGGTCAGCGGCTGCTCGCGG
>CAYQRM010000027.1:0-1881 GCA_964419785.1 uncultured Solibacteraceae bacterium
GAGCGGGCAGTCGAAGAAGAAGGGCGTCGAGTTCGAGCCCTACTGCTTCTATCTGTCGGCGTGGGAGGAAGACCAGTACATCATCGCGCAGGCCAACGTCGAAATCGACGAGGACGGTCGGCTCGTCGGCGACCGCGTCAATGCGCGTCAGGCGGGCGACTTCATCCTGTCGCCCCGCGACAAGGTCGACTACATCGACGTGTCGCCGAAGCAGCTCGTGTCGGTTGCGGCGTCGCTCATCCCGTTCCTCGAGAACGACGATGCGAACCGCGCGCTGATGGGATCGAACATGCAGCGTCAGGCCGTGCCGCTGCTCCAGGCCCGCGCGCCGTTTGTCGGCACGGGCATGGAGTACATCACGGCGCGCGACTCGGGCGCGGTCGTCGTCGCCCGGCGCTCGGGGACGGTCGACTACGTGGATAGCAAGCGCATCGTCGTGCGCGTCGAGGGCAGCGAAAGCGAAGGCCTCTCGCGCGAGATGGGCGCGGATATTTACAGCCTGACCAAGTTCAAGCGCTCGAACCAGAACACGTGCATCAATCAGGATCCGATTGTGCGCGTCGGGCAGCGCGTGACCAAGGGCCAGGTGCTGGCCGACGGGCCGTGCACCGAGCTCGGCGAGCTCGCGCTCGGCCGCAACGTGCTCGTCGCGTTCATGCCGTGGCGCGGGTACAACTTCGAGGACGCGATTCTGGTCTCCGAGCGGCTCGTCAAGGACGACTACTACACGTCGATCCACATCGAGGAGTTCGAGATCGAGGCGCGCGACACGAAGCTCGGCCCCGAGGAAATCACGCGCGACATCCCGAACGTCTCGGAGACGTATCTCCGTGACCTCGACGAGAGCGGCATCATCCGCATCGGCGCCTACGTCAAGCCGGGCGACATTCTCGTGGGCAAGGTCACGCCGAAGGGCGAGACGCAGCTCACGCCGGAAGAGAAGCTGCTCCGCGCGATCTTCGGCGAGAAGGCCGGCGACGTGAAGGACGCGTCGCTCACCTGTCCGCCGGGCATCGAGGGCATCGTCGTCGGCGTGCGGATCTTCTCGCGCAAGGGCATCGAGAAGGACGACCGCGCCAAGCAGATCGAGCAGGACGAGCTCGATCTGATGGAAAAAAACCTGCAGGACGAGATCCGCATCCTGCACGAGGAGACGAAGAAGCGTCTCGTGCAGCTGCTCAACGGGCGGATGCTGCGCACCGATCTCTTCGACGCCGACGGACGCGAGCGCGTGCTCCGCAAGGGCACGCCGCTCACGCCCGAGGCGATGGCTGAGGTGCCGTTTGCGGCGCTCGTGCGCGCGCGCATCGAGACGGACGACCTCGGGTTCGAGGACGAGCTGCGCCAGATGGAAGACCGCACGGCGCAGCGCACGGACGTCATCCAGCGCGAGTTCGAGGAGAAGAAAGAGAAGATCCGCCGCGGCGACGAGCTGCCGCCGGGCGTGATCAAGCTCGTCAAGACGTACGTCGCGATGAAGCGCAAGCTGTCGGTCGGCGACAAGATGGCCGGCCGCCACGGCAACAAGGGCGTCATCGCGCGCATCCTCCCCGAGGAGGACATGCCGTATCTGCCCGACGGCACGCCGGTCGAGATCGTGCTCAACCCGCTCGGCGTTCCCTCGCGTATGAACGTGGGCCAGATTCTCGAAACGCACCTCGGATGGGCCGCGCACGCGCTCGGTCTCTACTTCGCGACGCCGGTCTTCGACGGCGCGACCGAGAGCGAAATCAAGAAATGGCTCGAGGAGGCCGGCTTGCCGCGCGGCGGCAAGACGCGCCTGGCCGACGGCATGACCGGGATGGCGTTCGAGCAGGACGTGACGGTGGGCTACATCTACATGCTCAAGCTGTCGCACCTGGTCGACGACAAGATCCACGC
>CAYQRM010000028.1:0-12740 GCA_964419785.1 uncultured Solibacteraceae bacterium
GGTGCTCGGCGCGCTGGTGCCGCTGCTCGAGCGACCCGCGGCTCGCGCGCGCTGGTGGTCGGTCCTCGCTTTCGCGGCGGCGGTCGTTCTCATCGTGATTACTGCCGCCCGGTTGGAAGGCCGGTGGTGGCTGCTCGTGCCTGCCGCGGCCATCATCGCCGCCGGAGGATTCGTCTGGAGGACGGGTCGCGTCGATCTCTGCTGGCCGGTGCTTGCCGTGAGCGTCGCGACGATCGTCTGCGGATCGATGATGGTCTTCCAGGAGTTCGCCAGCTTCTCCGGCGTGCTCAACATACTCTACGACCTCGACAGCTTGCCGGACCGGATTGCCGCCGCCGCACCGGCGCCCGCGACCGGGTGGGAAAGCCCGGAGCTCCAGGCGTTTCTGAAATCGTTTTCCACCTCGCACGTCGGCCAACGCCGGAGCGACGCATGGTCGCAGTTGGTTTCAGGGCTGAGCCCCGCGGACTACGATCGCGCGAAAGCGCAAGCCAATGCCGAAGAAGCACTGAAAACGCTCGGCACGCTCGGCGGGAACCTGGAGTCGGTGAGGAAGGATGTCGACCAGCTCGTCAAGAGACTCACCGACCTTCGCAGCGAGATGGCCAAAGCATTCGACCCGAAGACCGCATTTCACGTTCAGCTGGAGTTCGTCACGAAGACGCCGGCTGGCTTGCGGAGGCTCAGCGACGATTCGTCCGCGGAGCTCAGCAGCGTCCGAGAACTGCTTGAGACGATCCGAACGACGCAAACGCCGTACGACACGTTGGACATCGTCGCGCTCGTCTCGCGCGATCGCGGGACGCTTGCCGAGCCCGACGCGTCGAAGGTGCGCGTGTGGAAGACGGCGCACGATCTGATCGACGCGCTCACGCCATACGAGGCTCGCCTCGTCGCGCTGATCGGCGATCCAAGAGATCCGAAGGTGCGGAGCGAAATCGCCGTGTTCGAAGCCGACTTCCACGCGCATGCGGGCGGGACGTACGCGGACGTCTGCCGCGACCTCGAGCTGGGCCTCGCCGGCTCGTTCGGCTTCTGGACGACGCTCGGACTGCTCGCGGGGTGGTCGCTCTATCGCCGCGACGTGCCGGACACGCCTGGAGCTGCCGCGCAATAAATCGAACGGGCTGGCAAGCGCGAGCGTCACGAGCGCGACGGCGGCGTGAGAGCGCAAAGGGTCGCGGCTGTCTCGGAGCGCCGCCAGATATAATCCGGCCCGTCCTCATGCCGCTCCCCGCTGGCACTCGACTCGGACCGTACGAAATCCTGGGTACTCTCGGTGCAGGTGGCATGGGCGCCTGCGGCCCGGTGAGCGAGCGGAGCGAGACGAACCGTACGAGCGCGGGGGTGGGGCCCCGCGCGACTTCTCGAAGTTGACCGACCTCGCCCATGCCGCTAGCCATTGGCACTCGACTCGGACCGTACGAAATCCTGGGCACCCTCGGTGCAGGTGGCATGGGCGAGGTCTATCGCGCCCGCGACACCAAGCTCCAGCGCGACGTCGCGATCAAAGTCCTGCCGGATCTTTTTGCCCGCGATCACGATCGCCTCGCGCGGTTCGAGCGGGAAGCGCAGGTCCTCGCGTCGCTGAATCAGCCGCACATCGCCCAGATTTATGGTTTCGAGGAGTCCACGAACGTAAAAGCGCTCGTCATGGAGCTGGTCGAAGGGCCGACACTTGCCGATCGCGTCGCTGCCGGTCCGATCGCGCCAGACGAGACCATCGCGATCGCGCGGCAGATCGCGGAGGCGCTCGAGGTTGCGCACGATCGCGGCATCATCCATCGCGATCTCAAGCCCGCCAATGTCAAGCTGACGAGCGACGATCAGGTCAAAGTCCTCGACTTCGGTCTCGCCAAGGCACTCGATCCGGCCATCTCGAGCACCGACGTGGCCAACTCGCCAACGCTCACAAGCCCGGCGATGACGCAGGCCGGCATGCTGATGGGCACCGCGCCCTACATGGCGCCCGAGCAGGCACGCGGCGGCAACGTCGATCGCCGCGCCGACATCTGGGCCTTTGGCGTCGTCGTCTTCGAGATGCTGACCGGCAAGCGCCTGTTCGACGGCGCGACCGTGTCGGATTCGCTCGCCGCCGTGCTGAGGCAGGACGTTGATTGGACACTCTTGCCGAAATCGACGCCGGCGCCGCTCGTGGCGCTGCTCAAGCGATGCCTCGAACGCGACTCCAAACGACGGTTGCGCGACATCGGCGAAGTGCGACTCGCGTTGGATCCGGCGACGGCGACGAGCATGTCGCTCGTCGGCGCCGCAAGCGCCGCACCTTCCGGCGAGGTCCGGTCGCGCAGCATCTGGCCCCTCGCCGCCGGTGCCGTGCTGTTGGTCGCGGCGACCGCGGGCGTGATGCGATTCACGGCGCCGCGAGGCGCGCCGCCTCAAGCGGCAACACGCGTGTCGATCGCGCCGCCCACAGATGGGTCCTTCAACCTGGCGGGCCACTCCGCCATCGCCATCTCGCGCGATGGATCGATGATCGCAATGGCCGTCTACGCCAAAGGCGAGAGCCAGCTCTTCATCCGGCCGCTGAAAGAATTCGATCCGCGGCCGCTCACGGGTACGATTGACGCGTCCAGTCCGTTCTTCTCGCCCGATGGCACGTGGGTCGGATTCTTTGCCCAGGGAAAACTGAAGAAGGTAGCGGCGACCGGCGGACCCGTGATCACACTGGCGGACGCCGACGATAATCGCGGCGGTGTCTGGGCCGACGACGACACCATCGTGTTCGCGCCCGAGCCCACAGCAGCCCTTCTACGCATTCCCGCGAGCGGTGGCACCCCGCAGCCCGCCTCGGTCCTCGACCAGCAGAAGCACGAGCGCACGCATCGATGGCCGTGGCTCCTGCCGGATGGAAAGACGGTGCTCGTCACCATCGGCAGCGTCGAGCATCCGGATGACTACGACGATGCGACGATCGACGCGATTCGTCTCGACACACACACGCGCGTCACAGTGCTCAAGGGCGGCCGCATGGCCGTGTACGCGTCGGCCGGCCAGTTGTTGTTCCTGCGCGGCAAGGTTCTGTACGCCGTGCCTTTCGACGCCGCGCGGCTGCAAGTGACGGGCTCGCCCGTGCCCGTCGTCGACGGCGTTGCCGGCGACACGACGACCGGCGCGGGAGACTATGGCGTCTCCGCGACGGGAACGCTTGCGTACGTGCCCGGCGATCCGACGGGCGGCCAGCACACCCTGGCGTGGGTGGACCTCAAAGGCGCCGCGACGCCGATCGACGCGCCGCCGGCGTTGTACTGCGATCCAAAGATCTCTCCCGACGGCAAGCGCATCGCGTTGTCGATCATCGAGAGCTCGAGCGCCCGCAACATCTCGGTGATCGATCCGGCGCGAGGCACGACGACCAAGCTGACGTTTGGCGGCATGAACCGCACGCCGCTCTGGTCGCACGACGGCAAGTCGCTGTACTACGTGAGCTATCAGACCGCGACCAACGGCTCTGACGTGATGCGGATCGCGGCCGACGGCAGCGGCACGCCGATGAAAGTTCAGGGGATTCCAGGCCAGGTCTATCTCGAAGACGCCACGCCGGATGGTCAGAACCTCCTGGTCTCGATTGCCGCCGCGGCCGGCGGGCGCGGCCGCCAGGTCGGCAGTGGGCACTCGATCATTCTTCGCCTGCCAGTCGCGGGTGGCGAGCCCCAGTTGATCGTGTCGGAGACCGCCGACGCCTTCAACGCCGCGGTCTCACCCGACGGGCGATGGCTCGCGTACATCTCCGAGGCAACCGGACGCTACGAGGTGTTCGCGCAATCGCTCGCGTCTGGCGGCGGCCGCGCGGCGATCTCGACGTCGGGCGGCACCGAGCCGCGTTGGGCGCCCGACGGCCGCACAATTTACTACACGAACGGCGATCAGATGGTCGCCGTGCCAGTCGATCCAGGAACGGCGCTTCAGCCCGGACGGCCGAAGACGCTTTTTTCCGGCGTGGTCTATGTGTCGATCGACAGCGCCGAGACGTATCACGTCGCGCCTTCGGGCGATCGCTTCGTGATGATGCAGCCCGCGGAGGTTCACGGCGCGCCGCAGGAAGTGCGCGCGATCCTGAACTGGTTCACCGAGCTCTCACGCCGCTGAGGCTGAATCGCACGCTACGCGAACAAACTCCCGGCGAGGTACTTCAGTCCGGTGTCCACGGCGACCGTGGCGACGACCTTGCCCGGCCCAATTTTGCGCGCGATCGCGACCGCCGCGGTAATGTTGAGCGCGCTCGACGTGCCGACGAGCAGTCCTTCCTCACGCGCGAGTCGCCGTGCCATCGCGCGCGCGTCGTCTTCGGAAATCGCGAGCGCTTCGTCGTACGGTTTGTCGGACATGTGCGGCGGGATGCGTCCGGTGGCGACACCCTCGACGCTGTGGGGTCCGCCGCGGCCCGCGGTCATCGCCGGCGAGCTCGCCGGCTCGAGCGCGACGATGCGCACACGCCTGCCGCCGTGCCGCAGCGCATGCGTGACGCCGCTCAGCATGCCGCCCGTGCCGACGGCGCCGCAGAAGACGTCGACCGATCCGGCGGATTGCTGCAGAAGCTCGGCGCCGATCGCGGAGTAGCCGTCGATCGCATCCGCGTTGTTGAACTGGTCGGTCCAGTACGTGCCCGGCTCGGCGGCGAGCACCGCGATCTCCTTCTGGAATCTCTCGAACAGCGCGGGCGTGACCTTGCCGCCGTCGCTCGGGATCAATCGCAGCTCCGCGCCGAGCGCGCGCATCGTGCGCAGCTTCTCCTCGGCGAAGGCATCGGACGACAACAGAATCAGCTTGTAATCCTTGACGGCGCAGACCATCGCGAGCGACGAGCCCGTGCTGCCGCCGGTGAACTCGACGACGCGCATGCCGCGCTTCAACGTGCCGCGCCGCTCGGCGCCTTCAATCATCGCGAGCGCCATGCGATCTTTGTACGATCCCGTCGGGTTGAAGAACTCGAGCTTGACGAGCACGTCCGCGGCGCCCTGCGGCACGACCTTGCGCAAGCGCACGAGCGGCGTTCGTCCGATGGCGTGAAGAACGGAAGGCGAGATGTCGGAGTGCATAACCGACGATACACCACGGACCCGAACGTCAGCGGAACATCGTCTTGAGGATCACGTCGCGCAGCGCCGCGTCGAGCGCGCGCGTGTTGCGATTGTCGCCGGCTTTGTCCGACGTCGTTTGCGTGTTGAACGCGACGAGGTAGGCACGTCGGGAGGGCGGGTGCAGATAGAAGTGTGAAATGAATCCATTCTGGCCGCCGCTGTGCGCGATGAAGTCCTGGCCGTTCTGGCGCTCGAGAAAGAACGTCAGGCCCATCGAGACGCCCGGCGACACTGGCACGACCGGCCGCCACATCTCTTCGAGCGTGCTGCGCCTTAGAATCGCGTCGTAGCGCTGCTGCGCGGCCGCGTCGCGGCTGCCCATCAGGAATCCGAGATAGCGCGCGAGATCGTCGACGGGGCCGTTGAGTCCGCCGTTGGACACCGTGATGCCCGTGTCGAAATCGAACGGCGCTTCTTTGAGGCCCTCGTCCGTCACGAAATAGCTGTGCGATCGATCGCCGCGCAGAAACGCCGGCGATCGATCGAAGAACGTGCGCGTCATCCCAAGGGGGCGCAGGATCTGCTTGTCGACGTAGGTCTCGTAAGGCTCGCCCGCGACGTCTTCGATCACGCGTCCGATGAACACCAATCCAGGATTCGAGTAGCTGTACTTCGATCCCGGCGGGAACTCGATTCGCGTGTACGGCATCATCGCGACGAGCTGCTCCCAGCCGGGCGGCTCGAACGGCTCCCAGTCCGCGCCGGTGGCCCACGGCCACGTGGCCGCGCGAAAACCGGCGGAGTGCGAGAGCAGATGGCGCAGGGTGATCGCCTCCATCGGGCCGTACGGATTCGAGACCTTCCGCAGTTCCGGGACGTATTTCACGATCGGATCGTCGAGCTTCACGAGCCCCCGATCGCGCAGCTGCATCAGCGCGATGGCCGTGAACGTCTTGGTGATCGACGCCCAGTGGAAAATCGTGTCGTTGGTCACCGGCAGTTTCGCGTCGCGATCGCGGAGTCCCGCGTTCTCGCGCGCGGCAATCACGCCGCCCTCGGTGACGAACGCGAGCGCGCTGCCCACGATCGCGTGCTGCTCGAGCGCGTGCGTGTAGAACGCCGTGACGTCAGGCCATCCGGCGGGCGTCGATTGAGGCGTCGCGGCAGGATGGGCCGCGACAACTGCAGCCGCAAGCACAGCGACGACGAGCCGCGGTCCTCGAGTGACGGACATCCGCGCCGATGATACTCCGCTATCGCCTCGACGAGAGCCCGGCCGACCAGTTCAAGATGCCAACGAGCGGCGACGCGCTGGGGTGGACGATCGGCGACATCACGAGGAACCGCTGACCGTCGAGCGAGGCGGTGTAGTTGTTTCGGATCACTCGCAGCCGCTCGACGTTCGTGACAAAGAGCGGCTGCACCGCGCCGAGCGCGAGCGTCTTGCCATCTTGTCGAATCTCCACGGACATCAGCGTGGTGTTGGGCGCGAGATAGAACAGCTCCTTGCCATCACGTCGCCACTCGGGCTCGTCGCCGCCGCCGGTCGAGACGCGGATCTTCGCCGCGCCGTCGGGAAACGAACGAATGTAGACCTCAGGTTTTTGCGCTTCGTCCGAGACGTAGGCGATCCACCTGCCGTCGGGCGAGAACTTGGCGGTCGACTCCTCGAACGGCGAGTCGAGCAGTGGTGAGGACGTCTTGCGCTCGAAGTCGTAGATCCAAATGTCCCGCTGTGTCGTACTGCCGACGACGAGGAACAGCAAGAACTTGCCGTCCCGCGAGACGTCCACGGGATACGCGCGGTGGGGCAGAAGCACCTCTTCGGTGCCCGTCCCGCTCGCGTTCTTGATCCACAGCTTCGGTCCGGAGCCAGGATCGGCGCCATAGACGATCTGGCGCCCGTCGGCGGTCCACATCGACACGCTCTCGAATCCCGGCGCCGATGTCAGACGCGACGCCGCGTTGCGCGCGAGATCGATCGTCCAGAGATCGGAGCCGCCCCGCTCCGTGTCGGCGCGCTCGATCGCCAGCGTCGTGCCGTCCGGAGAGATGATCGGGTCGTAGTAGACCCCGGGATCGCCCACAGTGCCGAGCGGTCGGCCCGCCCGGCTGAACCACGTCAGCTGGCTCGTCGTGAGTTTCCCCGTCGTGTAGATCAATACATTCGCCGAAGCAGACGCCTTCGGATCGCCGAGGTACCACTGAAAGTCGATGTTGTCGTCGGTCACGACCACCGGACGGCCGTCGGGCTCGAAGGTCGACGGATTGAACGCCTGCGCCATCACGCGCGACACCGGAAGATCGCGCACGTACAAGTAGTACCCGCCGGCGACAATCGGTCCGGCTTCGGACTCGAAGAGCGTCTCCGACGCCGCGCCGTCCAGCGAGGCGAGTTGAATCTTTCGCGTCACGGCTCCAGACATCCACGGCGCGTAGACGAAATGCCGCCCGTCAGGAAGGAACTGCGGCCATCGGTGCGCCTCGTCCTTGCGAGCGGGATCGAGGGTGGTGACCGCTTTGGCCTCGCCGCCCTTCGCGCTGACGCGGAAGATCGGGGTGTGGCCACCGGGGCTGAACAAGATCGTTCCATCTGGCGCCCACGAGCCGCCGTAGCCGGTCGCCGCCTCGGCAAGCTCCTCGATCCGTTCCGAGGCAATCTCGATGACCTTGAGCCGGCCGCCGGCAAAGAAGCCGAGCCACCGCGCGTCCGGAGACCAGAAGATTCCGCCGGGCTGAGCACCCGACGTGCCCTTGAGCGGCTTGGCCTGCGCCGAATCCAAGCGCCGGACGACGATCGTGTCTCCCGAGGCGCCGCGCGCGATGAAGGCGACCGACAACCCGTCGGGCGAGACCGATGGCGACGATAGCGACGCATCCTTGAATGGCAGCGCTGGCGCGAAAATCACGGGCGCGCCTGTCGTCGATGCCGCCGGGCGCGGCCACCAGTAGATCGTCGCCGCCACCACCGCGAAGAGTGCGGCGGCAATCCAGCCGAAGGCGTCACGCCGGCGCGGCTGCACCGTCGGGGAGTCCGCCGGCGCCGCCAACTCCGCGCTCGAACTCGTCGATTCGCTGATCGCCTGCAGCGCGAAAGCAAAGTCACGGGCCGACTGGAATCTATTGGTCGGATCTTTTTCGATCGCGTGGCGAACGATGCGTGAGAGCGGGAGCGCCAGGGCCGGCGGCGTGGTGTGAAGCTCGGGCGGGTCTTCGCGCAGGATGGCCGTCATGGTTTCGGCCGCGGTCGGACGTGCAAACGCACGCTGACCGCTCGCGATCTCGAAGAGGACGACGCCAAGCGCGAAGAGATCCGATCGCGCATCGACCGGCTCACCGCGCACTTGCTCCGGCGCCATGTAGCCAACCGTACCGAGCACCGTGCCCGCATCGGTCGCGGCCATCGTCTGCTGATCGCCAAACCTGCCGTCGGCCTCGGACGCTTGCTTCGCCAGGCCGAAGTCGAGAATCTTCGCGTGCCCGTCACGGAGGAGCACGATGTTTTCGGGTTTGAGATCGCGATGAACGATGCCCCGGTCGTGCGCGGCTGACAGACCGCGCGCGACCTGCATCGCGACGTCGGCACTCTTGCGTGCAGACAGGGGTCCTTGGGCGAGCCGATCGCGCAGCGTCTCGCCGTCGAGGAGCTCGGTAATCAAGTACGCCGCCCGCACCGGGCCCTGGTCCGGATCGACGATGTCGGCGCTGCCGATGTCGTAGACGGAGACGATGTTCGGATGGTTGATCGCCGCGACTGCGCGCGCCTCGCGCTCGAAGCGGGCGAGCCGATCGGCGTCACGGGCGAATGCCGGCGGCAGTACCTTGACCGCGACCTCCCGACCGAGCCTCGTATCTCGTGCCCGATAGACGACGCCCATCCCGCCGGCGCCGATGAACGACTGAACTTCGTAGGGACCCAACCGCGTGCCGCTGGGAAGAGGCATGACGGCAAGAGTGTACATGCGTCAAGATGAAGACAATATGGCCAACTGGCTCACGAAAGCCGTGCTCGCAATCTTTCTCGTGTTCCTCGTCTGCCAGGTGGTGCGTCCGGCTCGAACGAATCCGCCGGTCGAGCCATCGAAGACGCTCGAAGCCCACGTCGACGTTCCTCCAAGCGTGGACGCGATCCTCACGCGCGCCTGTGACAGTTGCCACTCCAACAACACGCGGTGGCCGTGGTACAGCAACGTCGCGCCGGTGTCATGGCTCGTCGCAAATGACGTGAACGAAGGCCGCCGCCACCTCAATTTCTCCGATTGGGAGGCGCGCCATCACCACGAGGAATCGCCGTTCGACGAGATGTGCAAGCAGGTGCGCGACGGCGACATGCCGCCGTGGTACTACCGGCCGATGCATCCGGAAGCGCACCTGACGCCGGCTGACGTGGAGACGCTGTGCGCGTGGACGGCCGGGCCCCCGAAAGAGCGCTGATCGCGCTCATGCCCGCGGCGCATCTGGTCCCAACGATTGCTTCAGCCGCGGGCGCGCGCGATGCGCATCAGGACGCGATCGCCTACACTGTCTGGCTGACGACTGTGGCGACGATCCTTCAATCTCTCCCCGCCGGCCAGAAGGTCGGCATCGCATTTTCCGGTGGTCTCGACACAAGCGCGGCGTTGCACTGGATGCGCCAGCGCGGCGCCATTCCGTACGCGTACACCGCGAATCTCGGCCAGCCCGACGAACCCGATTACGACGACATCCCGCGGCGCGCGAAGTTGTACGGCGCCGAGGCCGCGCGTCTCGTCGATTGCCGGCGGCCGCTCGTGCTCGAAGGGATCGCCGCGCTGCAGTGCGGCGCGTTCCACATCTCGACGGCGGGCGTGCCGTACTTCAACACGACGCCGCTCGGTCGCGCCGTCACCGGCACGCTCCTCGTCGCCGCGATGAAGGAAGACGACGTCAACATCTGGGGCGACGGCAGCACCTTCAAGGGCAACGACATCGAGCGGTTCTATCGGTACGGACTGCTCACCAATCCGAGTCTCAAGATCTACAAGCCGTGGCTCGACCAGCAGTTCATCAACGAGCTCGGCGGCCGCAAGGAGATGTCGGAGTACCTCATCCGTCACGGCTTCGAATACAAGATGAGCGTCGAGAAGGCCTACTCAACCGACTCGAACCTGCTCGGCGCGACGCACGAGGCCAAGGACCTCGAGCAGCTCAGCACCGGCATCCGCATCGTCGAGCCGATCATGGGCGTCGCTTTCTGGAAGGATGACGTCATCGTCAGGCCCGAGACAGTGACGATTCGGTTCGAGGAAGGATCGCCCGTCGCCTTGAACGGCATGACATTCACCGATCCGGTCGCCCTCATGGACGAGGCGAATCGCATCGGCGGCCGGCACGGCCTCGGCATGAGCGATCAGATCGAAAATCGCATCATCGAGGCGAAGAGCCGCGGCATCTACGAAGCGCCGGGCATGGCGCTGCTGTTCATCGGTTACGAACGGCTCGTCACCGGCATCCACAACGAGGACACGATCGAGCAGTACCGCGAGAACGGACGGAAGCTCGGCCGGCTTCTTTATCAAGGACGCTGGTTCGACTCGCAGGCGATGATGCTGCGCGAGTCCGCGCAGCGCTGGGTCGCGCGCGCCGTTACGGGCGAAGTCACCATCGAGCTGCGCCGCGGCAACGACTACTCTCTCGTCAACACAACGAGCCCGAACCTGACCTACAAGCCCGAGCGGCTGACGATGGAAAAAGGCGAGGGTGAGTTCACCCCGCAGGATCGCATCGGGCAGCTGACGATGCGCAATCTCGACATCACCGACACGCGCGAGAAGATCGCGATCTACACCAAGACCGGATTGCTCGCGCCCGCATCGTCGACCACGTTGCCCGAGCTGCCGAAGGGTAAGAAGTAACCCGGCCGAGTTCAGCGCTGAAGCACCTCGGCGTAGTACGCCTCGTACTGCGGGACGACGTCCTCCGTCGAGTAGCGCTGTCGCACGCGGGTTGCGGCTGCCTGTCCGATGCGCGCGGCTAGCGCGGGATCGCGCAGCACCTGGACGCCCCTCGCCGCCATGCCGTCGAGATCGTCCGGTTCGCACAGGAAGCCCGTCGCACCGTCGTCGATGATCTCGGCGAGCCCGCCGACGCGAGAGGCCACGACCGGCACCTCGCACGCCATCGCCTCGAGCGCGGCGAGGCCGAAGCTCTCCTGCGCCGACGGCAACAAAAGAAGATGCGCGGCCGATAGCCACGGCACGAGGTCGAGCTGTTCGCCGACGAAATCAACGCGATCGGCGCCGCCGAGATCGGCCGCGAGCCGCGCGGCGGCGCCGCGCTCCGGACCTTCGCCGATCACGACGAGGCGAGCCGGCACTTGCCGTCGGATCCGATCGAACACCTGGATGACGCGATCAACGCGCTTGACCGGGCGCAGGTTGGACACGTGGAGCACGAGCGATTCGCCGGCGGCGAGTGGGCGCCAGGGCGCGCGGATTGTCGCGTTCGGCTGACGCCGGTACTGGCTGCAATCCAGAAAGTTCGGAATGACGCGCACGTCGCGCGCGACGCCGAGCGCGCGCGCGGTATCACGCTTGAGACTCTCGGACACGGCCGTCACGCCGTGCGATTGCTCGATTGAAAACGCGACGACGTCGGCGTACGACGGATCGCTGCCCACGAGCGTGATATCCGTGCCGTGGAGCGTCGTCACGGTTCGCGGTGCGGCGGCGCGACAGGTCACGCTCAGGACTTGATGCGCGAGGTACGCGGCGGTGGCATGCGGTACGGCGTAGTGCGCGTGAATGATATCGAGCCCGCGCGCCTGCGAGACGCGGACGAGCGTGTTCGTGAGTGCCAACAAGTACTGCGGCTCGCGGAAGAGCGGGTAGTCCGGGACCAGGACGCGCTCGAACGACAATCCCGCCACGCCATCGCGCCATCGAAACGGCGGATCGCTGCTGATGAGATGCACTTCATGCCCGCGTCCTGCCAGCGCGTGCGCGAGCTCGGTCGCCACCACGCCGCTGCCTCCGACCGACGCGTAGCAGACGATGCCGATCCTCATGGAAGCGACTTCAAGAGCGATCCTCGAGCGACCGGCTCGCGGACGACGAAGCCCTCGGCGAAGGCGACGCCGGCGAGCGCACCGAACTGGCCGTCGCGTGTTTCGATCAGCTGCGCGAAGGTCGAGGATGACAGTCGCGTGGCGACCGCGCCTATCCCCGCCGGCGCGAACTGGCTCGCGTAGCAGGCGAGCGCACGGCGCTTCGTTTCGTAGAACGCGGAGACATCCACCACGAACGAAGGCGTCGCGCCGTCATTGATGAAGTAGTAGCAGACCCACTCGGGCCGCCACGGGTCGCCGGGCGCGCCGTAGCGGCGCAGACCGGCCTTGAAGATGGCGACGTCGAGGACGGCGCTCGCCGCGCGATGATCCGGATGGCGATCGTTCCAGAACGGCACAGCGATCGCACGCGGCTGGTGGCGACGAATCTGGGCCACGGCGGATTGGATGTGGACGTCCGTGTCGGCGATCCCGCCGTCCGGCCACCCGAGGTTCTCGCGCCAGCTGACGCCCAGCACGCGCGCGGCCTCGTCCGCCTCGCGGCGCCGTTCGGCCGGGGTGCCGTTGCTGCCCAGTTCGCCAGCCGTCAGATCGCACAGCCCGACCGACAACCCGGCCGCCGTGTGCCGGGCGACCGTGCCGGCGAGGCCGATTTCGATGTCATCGGGATGCGGACC
>CAYQRM010000029.1:0-63586 GCA_964419785.1 uncultured Solibacteraceae bacterium
CGTTATCACGGCTATCGAATCGGCGGGCTCCACATGGCCGTCAGACCGAAACGATTTGGCGAGTACCCCGTCGGGTCGATATCGGGTGTCCGATTTCCCGGCGATCGCTCGAACGCGATGACGCACGCGTCGCGATCCCACGGCGTTGGTTCGGTGACGGCGGCCGAGTTCATCACGGACTGCCGCGAAACGACGTGGTTGTAGCCCAGCGCGTGGCCGAGCTCGTGCGAGCGCAACGAACGGCGATAGATGCTGCCCGAGCGCTCGAAGTCGCGATCGATCGACACCATGCCGCCCGTGACCGTGCCGTCGCTCTGAAACTGCCAGCGGCTGTAGCCCCAATATCCTGAACCGGTCGTGAGTCCGACCTCGCGAACGACGGTGATCTGGCCGGGATTGAGCACGCTCACGCTCGCGCTCGGGCTCGACGTCTGGCGCGTGACGCTGGCGAACTGGCTGAACGTGCCGCCGGTGAGCTGCGGCAACGCCCACGTCAGATCGTTGACGAGAGCGGAGAACTCATCATCCGACATCTGGTCGGCGACCGTCGTGACCACGGGCGCGCCGACGGTGGTGAACTGCGCCGCGCGCGTCTCGACCACGAGCGGCGGCGCCGTCGTCCAGCGCAGCAGCATCGGCGCGCGGAACATCTCATTGAACGACTGGAGATCGAAGCTGCCGGACAGGAGCGACACGGTCGCGTCGCGGCCAGGCACGCGCAATCCGGTATGCCGCTCGACGACACTCGCACCGTTGAAAACGACGGTGAACGGATCGCCCGGGGCGGAGAGCGCACTGACCGCAAACGCGCCGCCGGGATCTGACACGGCGGTCGAGATCGCCGAGCCGCTAATGGTCACACCGCCGACGCCCTTCTGACTGATCGCGTCGACGACGCGGCCTGTCGTGATCGCCGCGCCGACGGGAATCATCCCGAAATCGAGCGCTTGATCGGTGGAAAGCGTGACGTCGCGGATGACATCGACGAAGCTGACGGCCGACACTCGCAGCGTCATCAATTTGCCGGCGAGATCGTCGAGGCGATAGCGCCCTGAAGCATCGGTGGTGGCGCTGCGTCCGATGTCAAGGCCAGCCGTCACCTCGACGCGCGCATTGGCAATCGGCGCCTGCACGCCTTGAATCTGATTGAAGACCGTGCCAGACAACACGAACTTCGTCGCGGGCGTCGGGCTGCTCGTCGGAGTTGGCGCGGTCGGCGTGCCATTGCCGCCGCCGCACGCGGAGAGCCCGGCGAGCGCCACGAGCAGCAGTCGATGCCGCGCCGCGCGGGTCACCGCGAGCCCTTTAGGAGACACTGTCAGAGTGGCAGAACGATAGCGTACGCAGAGGCGGTAACGACGGCTTATTGTCGACGCTTCAGGCGATCCTCAGGCGCAATCGGCTATAGTACTGCTCAGCCTTTCGGCCGGAGGCGGCGAAAACTAAGGGGTGTGAGTGAAGGTTCATCTCATCAATCCGAGTCACGTATCGTTCGGTGTCGGCGTCATCACCCCTCGTTGGCTCTACGTCATCGCCGCGGCTACTCCCCCAGAGTTCGGCGATCCAGTCATCACGGACGAAACCCTCGAGCCGCTCGATCCCGCGATCATCAGTCCCGGTGACGTCGTGGGCATCGGTATTCATACCGGCAATGCGCTCCGGGGGTACGAGGTCGGGCGAACGGCGCGCGAGCGCGGTGCCACGGTCATCTTCGGTGGCATTCACGCCACGCTCTTTCCAGACGAGCCGCATGAGATCGGCGGGGCGCACGCCGTCTCGAAGGGCGACGGCGATGTCGTCTGGAGCCAGGTGCTGCACGATGTCCGCGCCGGCACGTTGAAGCGCGTGTACGAGGGCGGGCGCATTGAGGGCGAGGATTTTCTGCAGGCCCGCTGGGACCTGATGCCACCGAACGCGTACATGTGGGCGTCGGTGCAAACCGTGCGAGGCTGTCCGAAACACTGCTCGTTCTGCTCGGTCTGGCGCACCGACGGGCAGAAGCCGCGCGTGCGTACGTGTGACGCGGTCCTCGCCGAGATCGTCCAGCTGCGGAAGATGGGCTTCCGATTCATCGCGCTCGCCGACGACAACTTCTATCCGGTCGCGCAAGACGATCTGCGCATGGCGCGGCGTCGCGCCGATCCCACGACGTTGAACAGATTGCTCGCGATTCGTCAGGAGCGCTTCGAGCTGATGGAGCAGCTCGCGAAGCTGCCCGACGACATGGTCTTCTACACGCAGATCACAATGGAGGCGGCCGAGGACCCCGAGTTCCTGGCGGCGATGAATCGCGCGCGCATCAAGGGCGCGCTCGTCGGCGTCGAGTCGGTCACGCCCGAGGGCCTGAAGGACATCCATAAGCCGTTCAACGCCGCGGGAGATGAGCTCGTCGAGAAGCTGCAGACGTTCAGACGCGCCGGCGTGCACGTGCTGGGATCGTTCATCTTTGGACTGCCGTCCGATCGGCCCGCCACGTTCGACACGACCGCCGCGCTTGCGCAGAAGGCGAATCTCACGTTCGCGCAGTTCGTGATGCTGACGCCGTTCCCCGGCACGCTCGATTTCAACGCGTGGGAAAAGACGATGGCGGACGACACCACGGTGATTGCCGGCGTGCCGATCACGCGCCACTGGCTGATCCCGCAAGCCAACCGGCCCAAGGTCTACACGCCGCATCCGGTCATGTCGGCGGAAGAGATTCGAGCGCGAACGCAGGGCGTGTGGGACACGTTTTACAGCTGGTCGAATGTCTGGGCGCGATCGAGTTGTGTCGAGTCGCTCAAGGCGCGCCTCGCCTTCGTGTTGATCTCGAAGCTGTACCGCCAGATGTACGCGAACACCGGTATCGCGACCGACAGCGCGCGCGTCAATCGCTCGGCGCAGTGGGCGCGACTCATTGCCAAGCCGTGCCGACGGCTCTTCGCCGGCAAGCCTATGCCGGAACTGACGCTGCCCGCCTAGCGGCGCTCATCGCGAACGTTCGTCCGCCGCGACGGCGGTGCTCACTGCGACGTTCGACGTCGGGTCGATGCGCCCGGCGGTGGGTCTGCGGCGGTGGCTCGACGGTCACCCGCATGTCGGCCGACTCGAAGCCCGGCAGCGACACGTGCTCGAGCGGCGACTTCAGCAGTCGCTGGATGTCGCGCAGCAGCGATGACTCCGACGACGACACGAGCGACACCGCGCGTCCGCTTCTCCCTGCCCGCCCCGTGCGGCCGATGCGATGGATGTAGTCCTCCGCAACCAGCGGCAGATCGAAGTTGACCACGAGCGGCAGCTGCGCGATGTCCAGGCCACGCGCCGCGATGTCCGTCGCCACCAGGACCTGCAAGCGACCGGTCTTGAATAGATCGAGCGCGCGCGTCCGCGCACCCTGGCTCTTGTTGCCATGAATGACGCCTGCCCGAAGTCCGCGACGCTCGAGGTACTCGCCGACGCGATTGGCGCCGCGTTTCGTCCGACAGAACACGAGCGCGGGATGCGCGCCATCTCGCGTCAGCACGTGCGCGAGCGCTTCGCGCTTGGCATCGGCGACGACGGGGTGCACCTGATGCGTCACGGTTGCCGCCGCGGCCTGGCCGCCGGAGACATCCACGCGAACGGCGTCGCGGGTGAATTCCGCTGACAGTCGGCCGACATCGTCAGACAACGTCGCCGAGAACAACAGCGTCTGCCGCTGACGCGGCAGCGTCGCGTTCACGCGGCGAAGCGCCGGCATGAAGCCGAGGTCGAGCATGCGATCGGCCTCGTCGAGGGTGAGGATTTCGATCCTCGAGAGATCGATCGTGCGCCGGTCGATGTGATCGATCAGACGGCCGGGGGTCGCGACAACGATGTCGGCGCCGTGTCGGAGCGCCTGAATCTGCGCGCCGATCGAGACGCCGCCAAAGATCGCGGTCACGCGCATCTGGGCCGGCGCGCCGTACGTCGAGAGCGAGCGGTGCACTTGCAGCGCAAGCTCGCGCGTCGGCACGAGCACGAGCGCACGCGGAAGCCGCCGCTGGCCGTGAGCGGACGACGCCACCAGGCGCTCGATCATCGGCAGCCCGAACGCCGCGGTCTTGCCCGTGCCCGTTTGCGCGCGTGCCAGCAGATCGACGCCGCGCAAGACGACGGGAATGGCCTTTTCTTGGATCGGCGTCGGCTGCTCGTAGCCCAAGCGCGCCAGTGGTGAATAGAGAGCGGGGCCCAGCCCCAACTTCGAAAACGACATCTTCAGACGTGCCCTTTCATGGCATGGAGTGGTTTCCACGTGAAAGCACTCCGAACGGATTCTTCTCGTTAGCTAAGCTGATTGTGAGAGGCGGCGGGCGCGAAGCTCGCCGCGCCTACAGAAGGCAGAGCGGGTGCGGAAATCCGATGGTCAGCATCATATCACGCGGACGAGGGAGTCGGTGGAACGATAAGCCGGCGCCACCGGCGGCTCATTCAGCGGGCAGCGACCTCTCCGGGTCGACCCGCGAGCGCGTACGTCGGCACCGGCGCCGGATAGCCCGCCGCGTCGAAGGCTTCGCGGATCGTCCGGTTGGCGTCGAAGTACACCTGCCAGCAGTCGTCATTGCTGCAGTAGGGTCGGACGCAGAGGAGCGGACCGGCCGGCGTGAACTGCAGCACATCGACCTCCGGGACCGGCGTCGTACACACATTCGGAATGGAGGCGATCCGCTCTTTGAGCAGCCGAATCGCTTCGCGGTGATCGACGGCATGGCTAATCGTCGCGGTCAGATCGACGCGTCGATACGGATTCGCAGAATAGTTGTCCGGCGTGTTGATTGTCGTGCCGAACAAGCTGATCGTGTCCACGGTTCCGGTCACGCCGCCGGCGGTAACGACGTCGCCGACTTTGAACGGCCGGAGGAACACCAGAAACGCCCCTGCGGTGAAATTCGCGAGCAGGCCGCCCCAGGCGACGCCGATGGCCACGCCGCCCGCCGCGAGCAACGCGGCAAAGCTCGTCGTCTCGACACCGAAATAGCCGAGGATGGCGACGATCAGCACGACGTTGAGCAACGCGCTGACGCCGGTCCGCAGATAGCGCACGAGCGTCTGGTCGAAGCTCTGCCGTGACATCGCTCGGGACAGCACGCGCAGGGCGACGGCGATCAGCCATCGTCCGACCAGCCAAAGCACCAGCGCGCCAAGGATTTTCCAGGCGACAGCCGTCAGTGTCGCGATCGCCTGCTGCGTGAGAAGGTTGATCTCCATACGGCGTAAGCCTCCCGTCAATTCTTCTCTTCCGAGTCGCTAGCTCCCGGGTTTGACGTCCTTGGCGCGCACTTCGGCGCCCGGCCTGATCTCGTCTGTTCCGCGCGCGAGCACCTGGTCGCCCGCGGCGAGCTGCCCGAAGACTTCGATCAACGCACCGGACGTGAGGCCGGTCTGCACGTCGACCCATTCGGCCCGTCCACCACGCACGCGGACGACGAACGTGCGGTCGGTCGTGCTCGCGACGCTGCGGCTCGGAACGAAGAGTGACGGCGTCGATCGTCTGACCGGCCAGCGAACCTGACAGAACGTGCCGGATGCGAGGCGTAAGTCGGCGTTCACGACCTCGAGCTCGACCGCCATCGTTCGCGTCTTGGTGTCCACCGTGTGCGCGATTCGGGCGATCGTCCCCGTAAAAGTCTGCGCCGGATATTCCGGCACCGTGAATTGGACCGCCGCACCTTCTTGCAGGCTGCCCACATACGCTTGCGGGACGGGCACGACCAGCCGCAGGCGGTCGTTCCGCACGAGACGCAACATCGGCGTCGACGCGGCACCACTCGACGGTCCCACGAGCGCCCCCGGATGCACGTTGCGCTCGGTGATCACGCCGTCGAACGGCGCCGTAATCTTGAGGTACGCCTCCATATCGGTGACCGATTGCAGGGCCTGCTTCGCCGCTTCGACGTTCTGCTGCGCGGCCGCGACCTGGCTCTGATCGACCTCGACCGCCTTCTGCGCGAGTACCAGATCATTGCCCGCGACGACGCCAGGGGTGGCTGACGCGGCCTTGAGCTTGTCGGCGGTGCTCGCGTCAGCGTCCGATTTCGCATGCGACACCGCCAACTGCGCGACGGCCCCCTGCAGCTTCGACTGCGCCTCGGCGCGCTGGGCCGCGAGCTCCGGGGCCTCGAGCTCAGCGAGCACGTCCCCACTTCGCACATGCGATCCGCGATCCACGCGAATCGCCTTCACGAAACCGGTGACCCGCGGAACGATCGCGACGGTTTCGTACGGATCGAGCTCGCCGGGCATTTCGAGCGTCACCGCCACGGGCTGCTCGACGACCCGTACGGTCTCAACGATCGACGGCCCAGCCGGGGGCGCCTGTGCGCTCGCCGGCGAGGCCTGTCGCGAACAGGCGCTCGCAGCCACGAGAACCGCAATCGCGGCGGCCGTCGTCACTCTTCGAATTGCGGCGTCGGTGCTCATAAGATGGCCGGAGTCCGATAGCGGCTGAGGGGATCGTCGGGATCGAGCGACGGGGACTCGGCCGACGCCGATCCTTGCACAAGCGAGTAGATCGACGGCAGGACAAGGAGGGTCGCGACGGTCGCCGCCGCCAGTCCTCCAATGACCGCACGGCCGAGTGGCGCCGTTGCGGCTCCGCCCTCGCCCCAAGCCAGAGCCATCGGGATCATCCCCGCAATCATCGCCGCGCTCGTCATCAAGACGGGCCGCATTCGCGCGCGCGCGGCTTCAATCGCGGCGGCGATCGCCGTGGGGGCCTGACGCCTGACCTGCTCGGCGAACGTGACCAGCAAGATGGCGTTGGCGACCGCCACGCCGATCGCCATGATGGCGCCCATGAACGACTGCACGTTCACCGTCGTGCCCGTCGCGGCGAGCATGAGCACGACGCCGGCAAGCGCGGCCGGCACGGTCGAGACGACGACAAAGGCCAGGCGGAGCGACTGAAAGTTCGCCGCGAGCAGGAGGAAGATCACGACGATCGCGACAGCCAGGCCGGCGCCGATGTTCCGGAACGTTTCGCGCATCGGCGCGATCTGGCCGCGAACGGCAACGGTCGTGCCACGCGGCGGCGCCCCGGCCCTCGCGATCGCTTCGTCGACGTGGGCGGCCGCGCGCCCGAGGTCCTCGCCGGCGACATTGGCCGAGAGCGTGACCATGCGTTGTCCGTTGAACCGATCGTACTCGCCAACGATGGTGCCGTTTTCGATCCGCGCGACGTCGCCGAGCAGTGGATGCGCTGTCCCGTTGGCAGACACCGGCACGACGCGCAGATCATCGAGGCTCTTCATCTGGGGCTGCGGCACCTCGACCTGCACTTGAAACGCAATGCCCGTGCGCGGATCGGTCCAGTAATTTGGCGCGACGAAGCGGCTCGACGACGTCGCCGCGGCAAACGAGCGGCCGACTTGCTCCATCGTAACGCCCAGCTGGCCGGCGAGCTGACGGTCGACGGTGACCTTGGTCGCTGGATAATCCAGGGCCTGCTCAACGTGAAGGTCGCGGAGCGTCGGAATCGCCGCGAGTTGATCGCGCAGCGTTGCGGCGAACGCTCGACTGGCCGCAAAATCCGGTCCCGCGACGGCGACTTCCACCGGCGTCGGCGCCCCGAAGTTCATGATGCGGCCGACGATGTCGCCGGGCTCGAAGGAGAACTGCACCGCCGGAAAGCGCTGCCGGAACCGATCGCGGAGCTGCTCTCGGAACGCATCAAGATTCAGGCCCGCGCCGGGCCTCAGCGCCACCTGCAGCACGCCTTCGTGCGATCCGCCCGTCCAGAGAAAGATCGTGTTGATCGGATAGGACGAGGGCTGGACGCCGACGTAGCCGAGCGTGATCTCGACATTGCCCGGACCCGCGGCTCGTTGGATCTCGTCCAGCACATCATCGGCAATTCGCTCGGTCGTTTCGAACTTCGTCCCGGCCGGCGCCTGGAATCGCAATTGGAAGAGCGGCGTGCCGGTGGCCGGGAAGATCTCGCGCCCGAGGCTCGCGCCAACGATGACCACGATTGCGACGGTGACGACCACGTAGGCCGCCGCGAGCAGGACGCGCGCGGGCGCGAGCGAGCGCAGCGCGCGCGTCAGTCGGTCGCGCAGCCGATCGACGACGCCCGCCTGGCGGGTTGGTACGGCGTGCGGATGTGATCGCAGCCACCAGACCGAGAGCACCGGCACGAGCGAGCTGGACAAGAGGAAACTCGCGATCATCGCGAAGCCGACCGCGAGCGACAACGGCACGAAAAGCGCGCGCGAGACGCCCGTCATGAAAAACGACGGCGCGAAGACCGCGACGACGGCGAGCATGGCCAGCCAACGCGGTCCGATCACTTCCCGGCTCGCGTCGACGACCGCGCGTGCGATCGGCGTGCCGCGCGCGAGGTGGGAGTGAATGTTCTCGACGGCGACGGTCGCTTCGTCGACCAGGATCCCGACGGCGAGGGCCAGCCCGCCGAGCGTCATGATGTTGATCGTCTGCCCCGCCATCCAGAGCGCGACGACCGACGCCAGGAGCGCGAACGGAATCGTCAGGACCACGACGGCGGCCGTCCGCCAGCTGCCCAGAAACAACAGCACCATCAGGCCGGTGAGGATCGCGCCGAGCGCCGCTTCGCGCGCGACCGATTGCAGCGCGCCGGCGACGTTGCCGGACTGATCCAGCTCGTAGGAGACCTTGATGTCATCGGGGACGAGCGCCTGGAATCGCGGAAGATTCGCTTTCACTTCCGCCACGACGGTCAACGTCGACGCGTCGGGCCGCTTGGTGACCGGGATGTACACCGCGCGACGGCCGTTGACGAGCGCGTACGCGGTCGGAATGTCCGTGCTGTCGCCGACTGACGCGACGTCGCGCAGAAACACCGTCGGTCCCGCCCCGAGACGAATCGGCAGCTCGAGCAGGTCGTTGATGTTCGACACGACCGAGTTCACCGGCGAGATGCGCGTCTCGTCGCCGATGTTCACGCTGCCCGACGGCATGATCGTGTTGCCGGAGGTGACCGCGCGAATCAGCTCGTCGGGCGCCATGCCGTAGGCGCGCAGGCGCGCCGGATCGGCGCGGATGACGATCGTGCGCTGGCTGCCGCCGAACGGCGGCGGCGACGTCAGCCCGTCGAGCGTGGCGAATTGCGGCCGCACGCGGTTGAGCGCCAGATCCTGAATCTCGCCCAGGCTTCGACTGTCGCTCGAAAACACGAGATACCCCACGGGCACGGTGCCGGTATCGAACCGCATGATGAATGGACCGATCGTGCCCGGCGGCATGAACGATCGCGCACGATTCACGTAGCCGACCGTCTGCGCCATGGCCTCCGCCATGTTGGTGCCGGGATGAAACGTGAGCTTGAGGAGACCGGTGTTCTGGATCGACTTCGATTCGACGCTCTCGATGCCGTTGATGTACAGGAAGTGGTACTCGTAGTAGTACACGAGATAGCCTTCCATCTGCGCGGGACTCATGCCGCCATACGGCTGCGCGACATAGATCACCGGCAGATCCAGATCCGGGAGGATGTCGGCGCGCGTCCGGCTGACCGCGAACACGGCGGCCAGTCCCAGCGCGATGACCGCGACCACAATCGAGATGGGACGCCGAAGCGCCAGGCGAATCAGCCACATGATGGCTCTCCCGTCTTACTGATGAAGCAGACTGACGAACGGCGACAGGTCGCCGTTTGCCGCGGCTTCCGCCAGGAGCGCGCGCCAGATATCGACGCGCGCGAGTTGATCTTCGACTTCCGCGGCGGCCAACAGGCTCTGCGCATCGGCGATCTCGACGATGTTCGCGAGACCCGCTTGATATCGCGCGCGAGCCTGCGTCTCGCCCTGCTGCGCTGCGGCGAGCTGTTGCGGCGTCGCCGCAGCGATCGCGCGTGCGGCTTCGACAACGGCCGCGGCCGCTTGTTGCTCACTCGCGATCGTGAGGAGCGCTTCGTCGTAGAGCGCGGAGGCCGATCGCGTGGACGCCGCGGCGGCGGCTTCGCGCGCGTGCAGGCTCGTGAAGTCGAAGAGATTCGGAAACACGACCTGCACGCCGGCCGCCCAGTTCACGCGTTGCAGGCCGAGGCCGCTCGCGCTCCCGTCGAGCGTGCCGTCCGGGTTCGCGCCGCTGCCACGCGCGAACACGCTCGATTGCACAAAGAAGCGCGGCAGATTCGTCCGCGCCAACACCTGCTCCTGCGCTTCGGCTGAGCCGACAGCGGCCTGACGGACCTTCGCAAATGGATGGCCCGCCGGGGCGTCGACCGCAGGCGTGGCGGTCGGCACGCGGATCATGAGATCGGCCGCGTCGACGCGCACCGCGGCGTTCGACAGGCCGAGCGCGCGCGCCAGCGCGGCCCGCGCGAGCGCGACCGCCTCCTGCGATCGGATCACCCTCGTCGTCGCCGCCGCACGCTCGGCATCGACGCGCGATGCGTCCGCGCCCGGACGAAGCTCGTTGTCGACGAGCGCGTGGACGACGCGAGCCAGTTGATCGCGTCGGTCGAGATCGGCTTGCGCCGTAGAAACCGCCCGCTCGGTCGCCACGACATCGAGAAAGGCCGCGCCAACGATGCGCGCCACCTCGAGACGCGTGAGCGCCTCGCTGGCCTTGGCTTGCGCCACCGCGGCGTCGGCGCCGGCCACGGTCGCACTCCGCAATCCGAAATCGAAGGGTTCCCACGACAGCAGCGCACCGGTTGCGCTGCCCCACACGCTGTCGCCCGACGCCGACGACAGCACGGGACCAGTGAGCGACGGCAACACGGACTGCGGCAGCACCTGGCCGAAGATGTTGTTCGCCGTCGCGCGGTTCGACTGCCACAGCGCGTCGAGCCGCGGCAGCACCGCCGCGTGCGCGGCATCGACGTTGGCGAGCGATCCGTTCACCTGCTCGAGGGCCGCCCGCACCGACGGGTAGTGATCGACGGCGTACTGAATCGCCTGCTCGAGCGTGAAGACCTGCGGCGCCGCCGGTTGAGCTGCGGGCACTTGCGCCAGAGCGATTGTCGGGACACACAACAGAACGAGGACGAGTCTCATAGAGGCCACCGCGGGTCCGACCGGACCCGGATGGAGCAAAGTATGTCACCGCGCACTACGCGGAGTTCACGGGAACGTGAACTCGATCGCCTTGCCGATCACGTCGCGTCAGGCCGCGAGCCTGAATCTCGACTGCAGCACGCACGCGCTCACAAGCGTCATCAACACCTGGTCGTAGGCCACCTGCGCGCTCTCGTCCATCGTCGTCAGCCGGTCCAGCAGCGCGATGACGGCCTGCTGGTCGAAGAATGGCATCTCCCTGAGCGCGGTTCCGCGCAGCGTGTCCTGCACAAACCCGTACAGCTTCTCTTGGCGATTGAGCGTGGCGGGCGGGCTGAGGAACGGATGCTTTTGCCGGCGGTAGACGGTGTCCGTGATCACGTCGCGCACGGCTTCCCGCAGCACGAACTTCTCCGTCATGCCGTTGATCTTCTGGCGCACTGGTTGCGAGCGGATCACCTCGACGAGATGGTGATCCAGGAATGGCACGCGCCCTTCGATCGAGTGCGCCATTTCCATGCGGTCGCCGAGGACCGTCAGGATGTAGGTGGGCAGCAGCGTCTTCGACCATAAGTAGAGCGACTGGTGCACGGGGTCGCGACGAGCGAGCTGCTGGCGAACGTCGAGGTCGCTCAGCAGCGGGTGATACCGCGCGCGCGACGCGAAGTCCGAGACAAATGCCGGCGCCATGAGCTGGCGCATCTTGACCGAACGCGCCGAAAACGTCTCGATCCATGACGGCACGAAACCGAGCACGCGTTTGACGTGATCGAGCGGCGGGACTTCGCCATGCGGCAGGAGCAAGCCGCGCGACACTGGATTGGCCTGCTCCAGGTCGCGCAATAGCTTCGTGATGACCTCCGGGTCCTGCCCTTCCTGGTTGTAGAGCAGCATGTCTCGACGGAAGTGCGCGTATCCGCCGAGCAGCTCATCCGATCCCTCGCCCGTGATCACGACCTTGTAGCCCGCGTCACGAACGGCTTTGCTCAACAGGTACTTTGCGACGCCATGCGCGTTGACGCTGAACACTTCCGACTGAACGATCGCGTCCGCGAAATGATCGGCAAGGTCGTCCTGCCGGATGGGAATCGGATGGAATTCGGCGCCGACGCGCGCCGCCATCTCCTTCGCTTCCGCTTCCTCGTTGTAATCGCCGCGATCGAACGTCAGCGTGAACGCCCGAATGGGCTCGGGATGATGCCGTGCCGCGAGCCCGAGCACCGAGCAGGAGTCGAGGCCACCACTGAGATAGCAGCCGACCGGTACATCCGCCCGCAGTCTCAGCCGCACCGCATCGTCCAGCGCCTGCCGGAACTCCGCGGCGTACTCGGCGTCCGGCCGCGGGTTCAAGTGAACGTCGGCCGTCGGGTAATTGAAATCCCAGTAGCGATGGAGTTGAACGTGCTTGTCGGTTGCGATCACGTAGTGTCCCGGCGGCACCTGGAACACACCGTCGTAAAAGGTGCGGACCTGGTGGCTGCCAAACTCCACCGCGTGATACACGGACTCCGCGTCCCAGCGCGCCGGCACGCCCGCGGCGAAGAGCGCCTTCACTTCCGACGCGAAGTACAGCGTGTCATTGTGCATCGCGTAGAACAGCGGCTTGATGCCAAACCGGTCGCGCGCGGCGAACATTCGGCGATGGTGCTCATCCCAGAGGACGAAGGCAAACTCTCCGCGCAGCTGATGCAGGCACTGCGTGCCAAGGTCCTCGTAGAGGTGAAGCGCGATCTCGCTGTCCGATCGCGTGCGCAGCCGATGCCCGGCCTGCTCGAGCCGGCGCTGCGTCGCTTCGTAGTCGTAGAACTCGCCGTTGACGATGATGCGCGTGCGCTCGTCTTCGCTGGCGATCGGCTGATCGCCGGTCGCGAGATCGATGATGCTGAGCCGCGCGTGTCCCAGCGCGACTCGCCGATCGGACGACAGCCACTGGCGCTGGCCGTCAGGGCCACGGTGATAGAGGCGCCTGGTTGCCCGCTCAACGACGTCGGGGGTGAGGGACGAAGTTCGTGAAAAGAACGCGACGATGCCGCACATAGGAAGCGCCCGGCCGACTCTACTCCAACTCGGCCGCGAGTTGGCACGAGGCATGCGTAATCACGTCCCAGGAGCCGAGTCATGAAAACGAACAAGAAGCTGCTCGATGCCTTGAACGACCTCTTGGCAGACGAGCTGACCGCCATCAGCGGTTACATGCTGGAAGCGGAACTGTGCGAGGAATGGGGATACGGCAAGCTGCACAAGGCGTTGAAGCACCACGCCAAGGACGAGATGCACCACGCCGAATGGCTGGTCGAGCGGATTCTGTTTCTCGAAGGTACGCCCGTCGTGTCAAAGGTCAAGCCAATGAAAATCGGCCAGAACGTGCCCGAGATGCTGAGCGCCAGCGAGGACGACGAGCTGCGCGCCGTCAAGGCGTACAACAGCGCGATCGTGCTGGCCCGGGAGTTCGCTGACGAAAGCACCGCCCATCGGCTGGGAAAGATCCTCAGAATGGAAGAGGAGCATATGGACTGGGCCGAGCGTCAGCGTCTGCAGATTGAGCAACTGGGCCTGCAGAATTACCTGGCCCGTCAAACGAAAGGCGCCACTGGCTGAGGGAAAACCCACCCGCGCCACTGAAAAATCCGCGGTGGTCGTCCCGAAAACGCACTGAGATTCACCGAGCCCGCGAGTCCAGCTCGTCCCAACGCGCGTAGGCTGCGTCGAGTTCGACGCGCAGCGATTCGACGCGAGCCAGGACGCGGTCGATCTCGGTCTTCGTTTCCTTGTAGAAGTCCGGCGCCGCGATCGCCTCGCGAAGGCGCGCGTCCTCCTGCTCCAGATCGCTGATGCGATCTGGCAGGGCCTCGAACTCGCGACGCTCGTTATAGGACAGCTTCCGGCGCGAAGGCCCGACCGTCGGGCGCGAGCGCTCGGTTTCCCCGCGCGCTGGCGCGTCTCCGGCCGGCGATGGAACAGCCGGGCGCTGACGCAACCAATCCTCGTACCCGCCGACGTACTCGACCACGCGGCCTCCGCCTTCGAAGGCGAACGTGCTCGTGATGACGTGGTCGAGAAAGGTCCGGTCGTGGCTCACGAGCAAGATCGTTCCGGGGAACTCGACGAGCTGCGCCTCGAGGATCTCGAGCGTCTCGAGGTCGAGATCGTTGGTCGGCTCGTCGAGCACCAGCACGTTCGCCGGACGCGTGAGTAATCGCGCGAGCAGCAGGCGGTTCCGCTCGCCACCCGAGAGCGCCTTCACCGGCGATCGGGCCCGTTCCGGAGGAAAGAGAAAGTCCTCGAGATAGCCATGGACGTGACGCGCGACGCCGCCGACGGTGACCGTGTCATTGCCGTCGGCGACCGTGTCGACAACCGTTCGATCGGGATCGAGCTGCTCGCGTTGCTGATCGAAGTAGGCGATTTCGACGCCGGCACCGCGATGGACTTCCCCGCTATCCGGTGCGACCTCGCCCACCAGCATTCTTAGCAGCGTCGTCTTTCCGACGCCGTTCGGGCCGATCAGGCCGATGCGATCGCCGCGCATGATGCGCGCGGAGAACTCGCGGACGACGATCGTCCCATCGTAGGCTTTCGTCAGACGTTCGACGTCGAAGACGACCTTGCCGGATCGTTCCGCGACGTCGACGGCGAGGCGCACGCTGCCGACCTGGCTTCGGCGCGCCGCTCGCTCCGCACGCATCTTCATCAGCGCCCGGACGCGACCTTCGTCGCGCGTGCGTCTCGCCTTCACACCACGACGCAGCCACACTTCCTCCTGGGCGAGCTTCTTGTCGAAGCGCGCCTCCGCGAGTGTCTCGTTCGCCAGCCATGCATCTTTCTTCTCGAGGAACGTCGCGTAATCGCCAGGCCAGGATGTCAAACGTCCGCGATCCAGCTCGACGATGCGAGTCGCGAGACGCTGGAGGAACGTTCGATCGTGCGTGACAAACACCACGGCTCCCGGGTAGCTCGTGAGATAAGCCTCGAGCCATTCGATCGCTTCGACGTCGAGGTGATTCGTCGGCTCGTCGAGCAGCAGGAGCGACGGCTCGGACACGAGCGCGCGGGCGAGCAGCACCCGCCGCCGCCAGCCGCCGGACAACGTATGAACGACCGCATCGGCCGGCAAGCTGAGCTTCGAGATCACCACTTCGACGCGTTGCTCCAGCCGCCATCCGTCGCGTTCGTCGAGGGCGTGCTGCAGGTCGCCGAGCGCCGCAAGCCGGGCCGGCGAGCTGGCGTCGGCCACCGCCAGCGCCGCGTGGTGATAGGCGGTGACCACGTCTGCAAGATCACCCAACCCGCTGGCGACCACGTCAAAGACGGATTCCGGGCTGTCGAGCGCCACGTCCTGCACCAACCGCGCGGCTCGAAAGTCCGGCGCTCGCCACACCGATCCGGCGTCAGGTTCGAGCTCCCCCGAGAGGATGCGCAGCAGCGTCGATTTGCCCGTGCCGTTTCTTCCGATGATCGCGATCCGCTCGCCCGCCTCGACCTGGAGGGCGGCATCGGCGAGCAGCGGCAGATGGCCGAACGCGGTGGAGATGTGGTCGAGCGTGATCAGCGGCATCGAGCGAGCCTACGGACAACCTACCGCAGCCGAGCGAGCGCCTCACCTGCCAAGGCTCGGGCGCGACGCAAGCTCAGTGCGACGATCGACGCCGCGAGTGCCAGCGCCGAGAGCGTGTAGAACGCCAGCGCGTAGGTGCCCGTCAGGTCCTTCACGCTGCCGAAGAGATTCGGGCCAAAAAAACCGCCGAGATTTCCAAGGGAGTTGATCAGCGCGATGCCGGCCGCGGCGCCGACACCGCGGAGAAACGACGAGGGCAGGCACCAGAACACCGGCAGCATCGAGTTGTGCCCGAAGACCACCATGCCCATGCCGATGACGACCAAGAGCGGACTGCCCGTGACGGCGGCGAGGAGCATGCCGAGCGACGCGATGAAGATGGGAATCGCGACGTGGACGAGTCGCTCGCCCGTGCGATCCGAGTGCCAGCCGTTGGTCAGCATGCCCGCCATCGCGACGAGCCCGATGAAGCCCATCACCAAGCCGACCTGCTGATTGGTGAGGTGCATCTGGCCCTTCATGATCGTCGGGGCCCAGAAGTTGATGCCCAGGCCGCAGAGCAGCGTGACGAAGTATGGGATGGCGATCCACCAGACGGTCGGATGGCTCAACGTTTCGACGATGCCTCGCTCGTGCGTGCCGGTACGCTTGCGTTCGGTCGAAAGCTCGGTCGCGAGCCACGCCTTTTCGTCTGCGGTCAGCCAGGCGGCTTCGGAGGGATGCTCGGTCAGCGTCAACAGCACGACGATGCCGAAGAGGACCGCCGGCAGCCCTTCGACGAGGAAGAGCCACTGCCACCCTGCCAGGCCAATCCGGCCATTGAGACCGAGGAGCAATCCGCCGAGCGGCGCGCCAACGATGCTCGCGATCGGAATGCCGATCATGAAGCGTGAAATCGCACGCGCGCGCAGCCGCTCCGGATACCAGTGGCTGAGATAAAAGATGATGCCCGGAAAGTAGCCGGCTTCGGCGAGCCCGAGACCGAACCGGAGCGCATAGAAACTCCATTGCCCTTGCGCGAGCATCATCGCGCAGGAGACGAGTCCCCACGTAATCGCGATGCGCGCGATCCAGCGCCGCGCGCCGACGCGCGCCAGGATGACATTGCTCGGCACTTCGAACAGCGCGTACCCGATGAAGAAGATGCTCGCGCCGAAGCCATACGCCGCGGGACTGAGCCCGATCGCCGCGTTCATCTGCAGCGCGGCCATCGCGAGGTTCGTGCGATCGAGGTACGACGCGATGTAAAGAAGAAACAGGAGCGGCAGCAGCCGCACCGAAACCTTCCACATCGTCCGTCGCTCGATGTCGGAGACGACAGCGACGGCAGGCGCAGCACGGGTCATCGGCGACGGAGAATAGCACGCGATGCCGCCGGCTGCGGAAATCTGGTTGCTGTCGTTTCTCGATTAGCGCGTGGCCGAATGACGACTGCGTCTACCGTGATCGCGTTTCGGGTCTCGGCGCCGCGAACGCGACAGCGAGCGTCGACGAGCCCTGCGGCAGCACGCTGAAAGAGTTCGGCGGACTCCAGGCTTGATACATGCCATTCACCTTCGCCTGAACCATCCAGTGCCAGTCCTGCAGATTGGAATTGGTGATTCCACCTCCGAGCGCCGAGAGATTGAACTGATACGAGGCGCCCGGAATCTCTGCCACATCCACGATAGGAAACGACGCGCCTTCATGGATTACGTTCAGATGGTATGCCGTCGCATTGGCGATCGGTGACCAGCTAAACGTCCAGACGACATTACAAGGGTCCTTCGGACAATTATTCGGGAGGGAGGCTCCGCTGGCCGGACTCAGAAGCACCGGGATCATATCTGGACTCGAGGCCGGGCCGCCGGCGACCGTCACAACCGCAGACTGATTCTGAAAGTTCAGTACTGCGGGATTAATCGGCTCCGCGGTGATCGTCGCGGTGCCATCGGCCCAGCCGGTTAGAAGCCCGGTGAAGCTCACCGATGCCACCGCTTGGTTCGACGATGCAAATTTCGATTGTGTGGTCAGATCCTTGCGGCTGCCGTCGGAATACGCGCCAGTGACCGTGAGCTGACTGGTCTGTCCGACCGCCAGCGTCACACCGAGCCCGTTCAGCGTCACGGAAGAGAGCGCGGCCACCGTTGGCGTCGCCGGCGCCTGCGAAGATCCGCCACACGCGACGTTAACCACCGCCACGGCGGCGATCGCGATCTCCCGAGGCATCCATCCGCGTGTCCGCCGACACTCGTCGCGCATAACTCCCGCGTCCTGACGCGGTGCGTTGCTGATCTAGCTGAGCGAGTCTCCTATGAATTGCGCGGGCGCGCGGCTACTTACCTTTGCCCTTGCCCTTCGGCTTTGGCTTGCCCTTCGCGGGCGCCGGCGGAGGCGGTGCGGGGGCCGGCATCGCCACGGACGAATTGTCGATATCGCGCGTGACTTTCCACGATCCGTTCCCGCCCTTCTCGAGCATCACGATGTAGCGGCCTTCATCGCTCACGGCGGGCCCGCCGGCCTTCGGCGTCATGGTCAGTTTGTAGCGCCCGCGATCGAAGCCGAAGTTGCCCATGGTGCGAGTCTCGTCCGGCGTGATTTCGATCCTCGCCGTCATGTGGTCGAAGAGGCCCTGGTTGTACGCGACGATGGCGGCCTGGCCCGTGAGGGTGGCATTGTGACCCGGCATCGCGATGGCGTCGCTGGTGTAGAGCGCGCCGATGGCGTTGGCGTCAGCGGCATTGAACGCCTTGACGAACCCGTCGCGGATGGCCCCGAGCGCGGCGATGTCCTGCGGCGCGTTCGCCTCAGGCGCGGACGCGCATGCCGAGATGGCGAAGATGCCGAACGTGAGCAGCAGACGTCGAGTCATGAGTGGTCCTCCGGTGAGAATGATTGTGTTCTTGCATCGGGCCTTCACGCCAGCTCGCCGAGCGCTTCGGTATCGCGGCCTGTCCTCCCGACGGCCACCCACTTGTGCACGGCCGTGCCGAGGATGATCACGACGAGCACCATCATCGTGAGCGTGAGGATCGTCTGGATGTAGCCGGTGACGTGCTGAGCTTCGTTCGGGCCCGTCGCCATGACCCAGAACTGATTCTTCACGCTCATCCAGCCGGCGGTGAGCGTGGTGGTCGCCAGGAACATGAGGGGCGTCAGCGTGGCCCAGACGTACCTCACTTTGCCTTTGTTGACGAGGATCGTTGTGCCGACCGAGAGCGCGACGCACGCGAGCAGCTGATTGGCCACGCCGAACATCGGCCAGATCGTGCTGATGCTGCCCGTCCAGATAAAGTAGCCCCACGCGAAGACCAGGAGCGTCGTCGTCAACGCCGCGCCAGGAATCCAGTCTGGCCGAGCGAGCGCGGGGAAGCTCCGGCCCAGCAGCTCGCCTATGAGGAACCGGCCGACGCGTGTGCCGGCGTCGATCACCGTGAGGATGAAGAGCGCCTCGAACATGATGGCGAAGTGGTACCAGTAGTCCATCAGCCCGCTCATGCCCGGCAGGCGGCTCAGCACCTGCGCCATGCCGATCGCGAGTGACACGGCGCCGTCGGCGCGGCCGGCGACGTGCTCGCGCACCTGCGCCTCGAGGTTCGGCAGCTCGACCGTGTGCTGATCGAGCGTCGCGTACACCGCCGGTGGCGTGTTGATCGCGAAATAGTCGCCCTGATTGAGCGTGCAGACGGCGACGAGCGCCATGATGCCGACCAGTCCTTCCATCAGCATCGCCCCGTAGCCGATCGGCCGGATGTCGCAGTCCTTGTCGATCATCTTCGGCGTCGTGCCTGTGGCGATGAGCGAATGGAAACCAGAGATTGCGCCGCACGCGATCGTGATGAACGCAAACGGAAATAGTGGACCCGGAACGATCGGGCCGCCGCCGGCCACGTACTGCGTGATCGCGGGCATGTGCACGACCGGGTTGACGATGATCACTCCGACGACGAGAAAAAGAATCATCCCGATCTTCATGAATGCGCTCAGGTAGTCGCGCGGCGTGAGCAGCACCCACACCGGCAGCACCGACGCGAGAAATCCGTAGATGCCGAGCGCGATGACGAGCTGATGCTTCGTGAGCGTCAGCATCGGCGCCCACGACGACGCCGCGATGGGCCGGCCGATGATGACCGCGACCGTGAGGCCGATGATGCCGATGACCGTCGCCTCGCCGATCTTACCGGGCCGGATCTTGTACATGTACAGGCTCATCAACAGCGCCAGCGGAATGGTCGCCGTGATTGTGAAGAGCCCCCACGGACTGCTGTTGAGCGCGTTGACGAACGGCACGCCGACGCCGGCGAGCGCGATGACGATGATGAACAGGATCGCGATCGCGGCAATCAGCCCGGCGAGCGGGCTGATCTCCATGCGCGCGATCGTCGCAAGCGACGCGCCTTTGCGCCGCGTCGATCCCCAGAGTGAGATCATGTCGTGCACGGCGCCGGCGAGGCAGACGCCTGCCACGAGCCAGAGCAGTCCGGGCAGGAACCCGAACTGCGCGGCGAGTACCGGTCCGATGAGCGGACCCGGACCGGCGATCGCCGCGAAATGGTGGCCGAACAGCACCCACTTCGACGTGACGTGATAGTTGTGGCCGTCAGCCTGCGTGTGCGCCGGCGTGATGTGCCGGTCGTCGAGCGCCATCACCTTCGCGGCGAGAAATGCGCTGTAGTAGCGATACGCGAGGATCAGGCACGCCAGAGCCGGCAGGACGATGTACGCCGCACGCATGTGCGGGATTCTATGTCATGAGCGATGAAAGCCGGTCATGGAAAGTCCGGATCTTCTACATTTGACCCTTCGCCGTCGCGAGCGCGAGGTCCGCGTCCGACGCTTCGCGGAATTCCCCTTCCCACTTCGAAACGACGACGGTGGCGAGGCAATTGCCGATGACGTTGGTCATCGTGCGCGCCATGTCCATGATCGCGTCGACGCCGAGAATCGTCGTGACGCCTTCGACCGGCAGGTTGTAGCTGGCGAGCGTGCCCGCGAGGATGACGAGCGAGGCGCGCGGCACGCCGGCAACGCCTTTGCTCGTCAGCATCAGCGTCACGACCATCGTGATCTGCTGGCCGATCGTGAGCGGGACGCCCGCGGCCTGCGCGACGAAGACCGACGCGAGCGAAAGATAGAGCGTGGTGCCGTCGAGGTTGAACGTGTACCCGAGCGGCAGAACGAAGGACACGATGCGCCGCGGGCAGCCGAGCCGCTCCATGACCTCCATCGCGCGCGGCAGCGCAGCCTCGCTCGACGTCGTCGAGAACGCGATCACCGCCGGCTCGCGCACCGCTTTGACGAACTTCGCGAGCGGAATCCTGAATAGCAGGATGACCGGCACGAACACCGCCAGGTAGAACACCGCAAGCGCGATGTACAGCGTGCCGACCAGCCGGCCGAGGCTGAGGAGCGTCGCCACGCCGCCCTGACCGACGGCGACCGCAATCGCCGCGGCGACGCCGATCGGCGCGTACAGCATGATGATGCCGGTGAACTTGAACATCGTCTCGGCGATCGACTCGCAGAGCGTGATCACCGGCTGCCCCTTCGGCCCAATCATGCCGAGCGCGATCGCAAAGATGATGCTGAAGACGACGATCTGCAGCACGTCGCCTCGGGCCATCGCATCGACGACCGACGTCGGGAAGGTGTGCAGCAGGATCTGATCCCACGTCTGTGCGCTCACCGCCATGTCGGATTTCGTCGCCGACAACACGACGCCCACGCCAGGCTTGAGCACGTTAACGGCGACCAGTCCGATGAGCAGCGCCAGCGTCGTGATGATCTCGAAGTAGATCATCGCGCGCAGGCCCATCCGGCCCACGGTCTTGAAGTGGCCGGCGCCGGCAATGCCCGCGACGAGCGTCGCAAAGATCAGCGGCGCGATGATCACTTTGATCAAGTTCAGAAAGATCTGACTGAACGGCTTGAACCAGTTGATCGCCTGCGGCGCGCTGTTGTGCAGGTACAGACCGATCACAATTCCGAGGCCGAGGCCGATGAAGATCTGCTGCGTCAGCGACAAGCCGCGACGAGGCGCGGCCGGGGCGGATGTGGTCATGAGAAGGTCCCGGGATGATACCGCGATCGAGCGCCGATCCGCCCGGCACGGTGTCTAAGCTCGTACAACGAAAGGGCCCACCCGTCGAAATTCTTTCGCCGAGGCCGCTCGCGCGCGGCCCGTGGAGGGTCCCATGCCGTCGACGCTGTTCGATCAGACGTTCGCTCAGAGGCGGAAGAACCGGAGACCGTTCGGCACGGTCGCGATCTCGATCGCGTTGCACGCCGCCGCGCTCGCGACCTACGCCACGCTGCAGCTGACAACCGGGCTGGGCGGCCCGCCGGTGATCACGCGACTCCGCGCGTTTGTGGCCGAGCCCGATCTGCCCAAGCCGCCGCCGGTCGCGGCCGCGCCCGCGCACGCGACGCAGACCCCGGACGTGAATCCGAACGCGGCGCCGGCTGTTCCGCCCGAGAAGATCGAACCGGAGCTTCCGACATTGGCGGTCTCCGCTGGTGACGCGGTGCCGGGGGCGCTACTCTCAGGCGGTGCCGCGACCATCTCTGCGCCGCCCCCGCGTGTGTCGACTCCGACCCAGGAAACCGCGACTCGCCCGAGCGGGCCGCAGCGCGTCGGCGGCGACATCCGTCCGCCGGAGCGCGTCACGTACGTTGCGCCCGTCTATCCCGACATCGCACGCGCGGCGCACGTCGAAGGCAAAGTCGTCCTCGAAGCGACGATCGACGAGTGGGGGGCCGTGAAGAACGTGACCGTTCGACAATCCGTCCCGCTCCTCGACAAGTCCGCGATCGAGGCCGTGTCGAGGTGGCGCTACGCGCCCACGCGGCTCAACGGGCAGCCGATTGCGATCGTCATGATGGTGACCGTGACGTTCACGCTACGGTGACTGTGGGCACACCCGGGTTCCTCACGAGGGTTCCTCACGGGGGTTCCTCAGGATGGTTCCTTACGATGGTTCCTTACGGGGGTTCCTTACGATGGTTCTGCTCGCGAGCTGTAACCTCCGTGAGGAACCCTCGTGAGGAACCACCGTGAGGCACCCCCGTAAGGAACCTGAACCGGATTAGAGCAGTGTGACCGGAAGTTTGTCGGCGACCGTCCCGAACGTGCGTGCCGCCGAACCAATCGCGGGCGCGACGCAGATGATTGGCGTCTCGCCGGCGCCGGCCGACGGAAGATCGCGCCGATCGATGAGTTCGACTTCGATCGGCGGCACGTCCTTGAATCGCGGGACGCGGTAGTCCGCCATCGTGCCGTTGAGCATCTGGCCGTCGGCGAACTCGAGCGCTTCGAAGAGCGCGCCGCCGAGGCCCATGATGACCGCGCCCTCCGTCTGATTGCGCAAGCCGTCGGGATTGACGATCGCGCCGCATTCGAAGACGACCACGAGCTTCTCGACGCGAAAGCCGTTCGCGGACTTCGAAACCTCGGCCGCGGTGGCGATGTAGCTGCCCTTCTCGACGCCGCACGCGATGCCGAGCGCCCGTCCGGGCGCCGACGCGTTGGGCCAACCGCAGCGCTCGGCCGCCTTCGTGAGGACCGCGCGCAGCCGGTCGTCGGTGATGTGCGCCAGGCGGAACTTCACGGCGTCGATCCCGGCCGCGCGCGCGAGCGCGTCCATGTGCATCTCGCGCACGTAGTTGTTGGCGGTCGCCGCCAGGCCGCGATACGAGCCCTGGCGGAACGGCGAGTCCGTCGCGTAGAACATCTCGCGCTTGTTCGCCACGGCGTACGGCGTCTGCAAGCCCGCCGTGCCGGAGTTGTAGTTCTCGAACTCCCACGACGTCAGGTGTCCGCTTGCGTCGACGGTCGCATGCACATCGATCACACCGACGGGCCGCAGGTAGCCCCACATGAACTCTTCGGCGCGCGTGTAGACGACCTTCACCGGCGCGCCGGTGGCCTTCGCGAGCCGCGCCGCTTCAATCGCGTGTTCGCCCGTGTGCTTGCCGCCGTACGCCGAGCCCATATCCGGCACGATCACGCGCACCTGATCCTCGGTGAGATGAAACGCTTGCGCGACCTCGGACCGGACGCCGAACGGCCGCTGCGTGCCGCACCACACCGTGACCTTACCGTCGGTCCACTCGGCAACCGCCGATCGCGGCTCGAGCGGCACGTGCGCGATGTACGGAATGTGGTAGCTGGCCTCGACGACGTGTGCGGCGCCGGCCCGCGCGCTGGCGACATTGCCCGTCGCGCGTTGATTGCCGCCTTCGCCCGTGCGCATCGTCTTCTTCAGATAGTCGTAGATCGTTTCGGATGATGGCTGGCCGGTCGCGCGATTCCACTCGACGCCGACCGCGGCCGCGGCGGCCTTCGCCGCGCGTTCGTGCGGCGCCACGACACCGAGGAAATCGCCGTCGCGGACGACGGTGACACCCGAGATCGCGCGCGCCTTGGAGTCGTCGACCGTTTTCAGCGTCGCGCCCGTCGCGATCGGGCGGATCACCTTGCCGAAGCGCAGATTCGGCCGCTGGATGTCCGGCGCGTACGCGTGCTGGCCGGTGACGAACGCGCGGCCATCGACTTTGCGCGCGGGCTTGTCGCGTTCGACCCACGCGTCGCGCGGCATCGGCGCCGGAGCGGCGTCGACCATTCCAGTAAGGGCCTTGCCGTTCGCGAGCTCGCCGTACGAAATCGATCGTCCGCCGGCGCCGACGACGCGTCCGTCGCGTGCGTCGACCGTGGATTTGTCGACATGCCACGTCGAAGCCGCCTGGTCGATCAGGATCGCTCTCGCAGCGGCCGCGACTTTCGACAGGATCGGCGCCATCGTTGGCGTCGTGCGCGAGCCGAACGTGCCCTGATCGAACGGCGTCAGCGCGGTGTCGGCCATCACGAGCGCAATCGTCGCCATTGGCGCGCGAAGCTCGTCGGCCACCGCTTGCGTGAGCGACGTCCGGATGTTCTGTCCGATCTCGACCTTGCCCGTGTAGACGGTCACGTGCCCTTGCCCGTCGATGTGCAGCCACGACGCAAGATCGCCAGGCGCCGCATCTCCGCCGCGCCGTCCTTGACCTGATTCCTGCGCGCTGGCCGGCAGCCTCGCGACGACCAGCAGTCCGCCGCCCATCGCGGCCAGCACGCGGAGAAAATCACGGCGCTCGAGCTCGAATCGGTACGCGGGTCCTTGGTGAAGCTCGTAGCGCTCCGGTTCGAAGATCGGCCCTTCACTCATGGCCGTCACCTCGCGCGCGGCTCGCCGATTGCGACGCGGCCGCTTTGATCGCGTCGACGATGCGCGGGAAGGTGCCGCACCGGCAGACGTTGCGATCCATCACGCGCGCGATGTCCGCGTCCGACGGATTGGGATTCGCGCGCAGCAGACTGATCGCCGCCATGACCATGCCCGGCGTGCAGTAGCCGCACTGAAACGCTTCGTGATCGAGAAACGCCTGCTGGACGGGATGCAGCTTGTCGGGCTGGCCGATCGCTTCGATGGTCGTGATCTTCTTGCCGGCGAGCGTGCCGATCTTTGCGACGCAGGATCGCGTAGCTTGATCGTCAATGAGGACCGTGCAGGCGCCGCAGAAGCCCTCGCCGCAGCCGAACTTGCTGCCGGTGAGGCCCAGCTCGTAGCGGAGGACCGACAGCAGGCTGTCGCCGGCGTCGCCCTCCACCTCGTGCGTGCGTCCATTCACCTGGAGCACGAATCGAGCCATGACCAGATTGTAGCGCTCCTGCCCCCGTCGTGTCGTCCGGCCGAAGGCTGACGCCGCCCGTGCAGTTGGTGTACCTTCGCTGGCGTGAAGTGTCTCGTCACCGGCGGCGCCGGGTTCGTGGGATCGACCCTGGCGCTGCTCCTCAAGCGCGATCTCGACGGGATCGACGTCGTCGCGCTCGACAACCTGCGAAGGCGCGGCAGTGAGCTGGCGATCGATCGGCTGCGGGCGGGCGGCGTCGAGTTTCTGCACGGCGATGTGAGGTCGGCCGATGATCTGGCGGCCGCGGGCCGCTTCGATGTGCTCATCGAGTGCTCGGCCGAGCCGTCCGTGCACGGCGGCTATGACGGTCAGACCGCGTACATCCTCGACACGAATCTGATGGGCGCCGCACGTTGCCTTGACGCAGCCCGGCGCCATGATGCGACGGTCATCTTCCTGTCGACGAGCCGGGTGTATTCGATTCCGGCACTTCGGGCGCTGCCGCTCGAACGTCGCGGCAGCCGCCTGGCGATCGATGCGAGCGCGACCGGGCCCGGCTGGTCCGCGCGCGGCATCAGCGAAGGCTTCTCGACGGCCGGACCGCGGTCGCTCTACGGAACGAGCAAGCTGGCGGCGGAGTTACTCGTCGAAGAATTTCACGCGATGTACGGTCTGCCGACAATCATCAATCGCTGCGGCCTCATCGCGGGGCCCTGGCAGATGGGCAAGGCCGATCAAGGCCTCGTCGCGTTCTGGGCGGCGCGTCACGAGTACGGCGGACCGCTCGCATTCACCGGATTTGGCGGCGACGGCCTGCAAGTGCGAGACGTCCTGCACGTGCTCGATCTCTACGATCTGATTCGCGTGCAAATGACGCACCTGACGCGACTGTCGGGCGGCGTCTTCAACGCCGGCGGCGGCGCCGCCAACAGCGTCTCGCTCGTCGAGCTCACCGAGAAGTGCCGCGCGCGCGCCACCCGCGCCATTCCAATGGGTCGCGTGCCAGACACGCGTGAATTCGACATCCCCTGGTTCATCACTGACAACGCCTTCGTGACCGCCAAGACCGGATGGGCGCCGTCGCGCACCGTCGATGTCGTGCTCGACGATGTATTTGCGTGGCTGCGGGCGAATCGGGCGGCGCTCGAGTCCGTGGTCGCGCTGCTTCCTACCGAGTCTCGCACCGTCACTGCTGCGGCCGCCGCGACGAGGCGCGACGCCTGATGGCCGTCGCCATTGTCACCGGCGCGTCCGGCCTGGTCGGGTCGGAGGCGGTCACGTTCCTCGCGAGTCAGGGGCTCGACGTCGTCGGCGTCGACAACGACTTGCGCGGGTATTTCTTCGGCCCGGCGAGCAGCACGCGATGGAACCGCCAGCGTCTCGAATCGACCGTCCGCGGCTACCGCCACGCCGATCTCGACATTCGCGATGAGCCCGGCGTGTCGCGTTTGTTCGCGGAGTACGGACGCGACATCGCGGTCATCATCCATGCCGCGGCGCAGCCGTCGCACGACTGGGCGGCGCGCGAGCCGCTCACAGATTTTTCAGTCAACGCCACGGGCACGGTCATTCTGCTCGAAGCGACACGGCGTCATGCGCCCGACGCTGTGTTCATCTTTACGAGCACGAACAAGGTGTACGGCGATACGCCGAATCGCCTGCCGCTCGTGGAGCACGAGACGCGGTGGGACGTCGATCCGTCTCATCCGTACGCCGCGCACGGCATCGACGAATCGATGAGCCTCGACGCGACGCTCCACAGCGTGTTCGGCGCGTCGAAAGTCGCGGCTGACGTGATGGTCCAGGAGTACGGCCGGTACTTTGGAATGAAGACGGCCGTCTTTCGCGGCGGCTGCCTCACCGGTCCCGCACACTCGGGCGCCGAGTTGCACGGGTTCCTCGCGTATCTCGTGGCGTGCGGCGTTCGCGGTACCGAGTACACGGTGTTCGGTTACAAGGCCAAGCAGGTCCGCGACAACATCCATTCCTGGGACTTGATTCAGGCCTTCTGGCGATTCTTTCAGGCGCCGCGCGCGGGTGAGGTGTACAACGTCGGCGGCGGGCGTTTGGCCAACTGCTCCATGCTCGAAGCGATTGCACTCGTCGAGCGCCTCACGGGCAAGCCGATGCGGTGGAAATATGACGCAACCAACCGCGTCGGCGATCACCTCTGGTGGATTAGCGACCTGCGCAAGTTGATGGCGCACTACCCTGGCTGGACAATCACACGGCCGCTCGAGGCCACCGTGACCGAAATTCTCGAGGCGCAGCGCGAGCGGGTGCGCTAGCCATGCCCATTGAAGTTCGGACACTCGCCGAATGGGTCGCGGAAGGGGTGCCCGGGCTCCTTTCGGTCGTCATTCCCGCGCACGACGAGGAGGGTCAAATCGAAGCGACCGTGCGCGGAATCGCGACGACGCTTGCGGCCGCCAGGATTTCGCACGAGATCGTCGTCGTCAACGACAACAGCCGCGACGGAACGGGCGCGGTGCTCGCGCGGCTTGGCGCCGAGCTGCCCGCGCTGCGCGTCCTCGACAACCCACCGCCGCACGGCTACGGATATGCCGTCCGGCTCGGTCTCACGGCGTTTCGGGGTGAGGCCGTCGTCATTGTCATGGCCGACGGCTCGGACAATCCCGACGACATCGTCAAGTACTACCGGAAGATCGAGGAGGGCTGCGACTGCGCGTTCGGGTCGCGCTTCGTTCGCGGCGCGCGCGTCACGGGCTATCCGTGGCTCAAGCTGACGCTCAATCGGGCGGCCAACGCGTTTATCCGGCTGCTCTTCTGGCTCTCGTACAACGACGTCACGAATGCCTTCAAGATGTTCCGGCGCAGCGTGATTGCCGGCGTTCAACCGATTCTCGCGTATCACTTCAACCTCACGGTCGAACTGCCGCTCAAAGCGATTGTCCGCGGATATCGGTACGCCGTCGTGCCGAGCGACTGGCGCGGACGCACGCACGGCACGTCGAAGTTCAAAATCAAGGAGATGGGCTCGCGCTATCTCTTCATCGTTTTCTACTGCTATCTCGAGAAGCTGCTGTCGAGAGAGGACTATCGAAACCGGGGCGATCTCAAAGACTCGCAGTTGCAGGTCTGGTCGCGGTAGCGCGGATGTCTGATCAGGACTACTTTGACGCGCTCGTCAGGGACGCGGGCGATTTCAACCCATTCACCGATCGCGGCTGGCAGACCATCGCACGACGGTTCGACGCGATCGTGCCGGCGGGCGCGCGGCTGCGGCTGATCGATATCGGCTGCGGGACCGGTCAGTCGCGGCGCGTGTACGCGTCGCACCTCGATTGGTACTTGGGCATCGATCTCTCGCGCGAGGCGGTGGCCAGCGCGCGCCGGCAGCATCCGTCGGCGAGCTTTCTGCAGGCTGATGCGCTGCACGTCCCGGTCCGCGATGGCAGCGTCGACGGGGTCGCGTTCAGCAGCGTGCTGCACCACGTGGACGATCGCGAGCGCGCGCTTGCAGAAGCGCTGCGCGTGCTTCGGCCGGGCGGGCTGGTCTTTGCGTTCGATCCAAATGTCCGACACCCGGCAATGGCGCTCTTCCGCCACCCCTCAAGCCCGCTGTATCGGTCGGCGGGCGTCAGCCCCACCGAGCGGCCGCTCAGTCCGGCGACGCTGCGCGCGGACTTCGCGGCGGCGGGCCTCGTCGGCATCGGCCAGCGCTGCGCGTCCGACATCGCATATCGACAGGTGGCCGTGGGGTCGCTCGATCGGCTGCTGCCGCTCTACAACCGCGCGGACTGGCTGTGGGAAAAATCAGGGCTGGGCCGATGGCTCGGCAGCTTCGTGATGACGTGGGGATGGAAGCAAGTTAGAAGTTAGAAGCCAAAAGTTCGAAGTTTTCAGAGTGTGAGCGTGCGCTCCGAACTTCTAACGTTTGGCTTCTTACTTTTAGCTTGATCAGAGCACTTTCTGTTTCTTCATCTCCGCGACGGTCGCGTCGACGAGGGAGTTCACGAGATCATTCATGGACGACGGGCTGATGGTGTCGCTTTTGCTCGCCCAGATGAGCTTGTCCTTGCCGATGTCGTAGACGTGCGTTTCAAGGCTAATAATCGTGTCGGTCACGAGGTATCCCGGATCGTAGACCGCGCCCCAGCCGTATCCCCAGTAGCCCGAAAACGACCCATACGGCGCCGGACCGTACCACGTCGTGCCCGGCACGTACGTCGTCTGCGTGTCCTTGCCGACGAACCGCACGACGACCGCGCCGTCGAATCCCGCCGCGGCGATCTTCGCCTTGGCGCGCGCTGTATCGCGCGTCTCCTCCTCGGTCATCAACTCGTAGGAGGCCTGCGAGTTCGCGATGCGGGACACCAGATGCGATTCCATGCTGCGACGCGTGGTTTGTTCTTTCGTCTGAGCAGCGACGAGAATCTTCTTGAAACGGGTACCGGCGGCGTCGGGTGCCTTCCACACCGCCGTCAGCTTGGTGGACGTCCCGCACGCCACGAGGGTGGCGGCGGCCATACAGATCAGCAGGTGTGCAGGTCGCAACTTCATTTAGTGGGCTCCTCTCTGAGCCTTCAGAATCTTACGCCGAAGACGATGGGCAGAAACTGCGTGTTGCCGTTGCCGCTGGAATTCTGGGTCGGACCGCCCGTGAGCGGGTTGACCGTCGGCGCTGGCGCCTTGCCCCAGAGGTAGTGGTAGCGTGCCTCGACGAACACCGCGACGTCGTGGCTCAGTTGAAAATTCACGCCGCCGCCGAAATTGATGCCGAAATTCGTCGAAGTGTATGAGCCGACGATTTGATCCGCCGGCACGACCGTCGGGAAGCAGATGCCGATCCACGGGTCGCACACGGTGATGAACGCCGCGCTGGGATTGGTGAGCTCGACCTTGCGGTAGTAGACGCCGAGCCCGGCGACGCCGTACACGGACGTCCGCGCGTTCATGTCCATCGACATCACCGCGTTTCCTGAAAGATGCCAGAGCCACCCGTTGCCGTCGCCGACGCCGAGCGCCTGGGTGATCGAATCGTTCACATCGTGCTTGCTGACGAGCGTATCGATCTTGAAGCCATACTTCGGCGTCACCTTGTAGGTGGCGCCGGCCTGGAAGTTGAAGCCCGTGCCGAGGTTGTCACCGGCCGCGCCGAACAACATCGTGGGTCCGATCGCGGCTTCGGCGATCCACTTGCGGTCTTGCGCCTGAGCAGCCGCCGGCGCCATCGCGACGACGGCTGTCAGGAGTAGTACTCCGATTGCCCGCATGTTCGCTCCGTCTTCCGGGGAGACCTCAGAAAACCAGCTTCCAGCGAACCGCGAAGAACGTCCTGGTCGACGACCCGAGCGCGTACGGATCGACGAACTGCAGGTCGGCGGTGACGAGGCTCCACGGCGCGAGGGCGACGTTGTAGTACAGCTCGCCGCCCTGCTCGTTGCGAACGCGCGCCGGCTGCACGAACGTGACGAAATCGCTCGACAGCCCGTTGAGCGCATAGGCGACGCCGAACGTGTCGTTCGGCCGGCCGCGCAGCAAACTGTGCCCGCCCACGCCGATCGTGAAGAATGGCTGGATCGGCGTCGGGTTCGCGTCCGACACGCCGAGCACGCCGAACACGCCGAAGTTCTTCTTCGAATCGTTCGGATCGACCGCGATCGCCTGATCGAACGACACGTTGAGCGTCCAGGCGCCCTGCACTGTCGCCGGCGTCGTGTTGAACGGAGGCAGGAGCAGCCACGCGCTCTGATCGAGCGACGTCGCGACCGTCGAACTGAACTGGCCTCCGACCGAGTAGTGACCGGGCATCGTGAACAGATGCACGGGCAGCGCCACGTTCCACAGCACGGTCGCGCCATTCTTGAAGAAGCCTTCGTCGGTCGATTCGATGAGACCCGCCGTCGCGACGACGTCTGAGCCGTTCAGGATGGAGAAGATCACGCCCTCAGCGACCGGCGGCACCGTGCGAATCGAAATCGGCGGCATCACGAACGACAAGTTCATGAACTTGTCGATGCCGCGGCCGCCGGTATACGCGCGGTCATAGAGGTCAACCATGTTGAAGCGACCGACCGACACCGAGGCGTGCGAGTTGAGCACCTGGGTAAAGTTGAGCGCGCTCAAACGCGCCTTCGTGTCCTGGCTCTCGGGAAACAGTAAGGCCGCGTTGGTCGGAATGAGCGTGCCGCCGGTGAGCAGAGGCACGTCGCCGTAGCGAACTTCCAAATGCCCCGTGACCGACAGCCCCTTCCACGCGATCTTGCTGAGATCGCTCGTGTCCATCACATCGAACTTGCCGCCGTAGAGATAGTGCTGGGTCACGTCGCCGAGCGGCGGCGTGTCGCTTTGCGGCGCCCACTGGAAGAACTGCGTGAACGTGACATCGAATTTCGTGCCGGCGTTCTGCATCTTCGTTCGCGCGCCGCCCCAGTCGCCAAACAGGTTGTCCCGCCCGAGCAGCTCCTGCAGCGACGTCGTGTTTGCCGGCACCGTTTGCGTGGCTGGCTTTGGCGTCGTCTGAGCGGCGGCGGCGTTCTCGCGGTCCTGCGCAAACGCGGGAGCGGCAGAGAGCGTGGCGGTGATGGCGAAGGAAGCGAGGGTGGCGGTAACGGTGGACAGCGTGGAAACGGCACGGTCGATCGCTCTAGGCATCCAGTGGACCTTTCATTGTGTAAGTTCCCGACAGCAAGAGTGACCCGCCTGGGGGAAGCGAGTCAAGATGCGGAGCGTGGAAAATCGCCCAAATTCATGCAGTCCGGTAGTATACGGGCGGACATACTGTCTCATGTTCGGTTTCGGCCAGCCATCGATCTTTCGATCGATCTTTCTACGAATCGCTGCGCTGTTCTTGGTCGGGCTCGTCGTCTGCCCCACTCGGGCCGAAGCGGGACATGGAAAGGTCGATCGCATCCAGAAAACCAACGGCGACATCGTCACCTGCGAGGTCTTGAGCCTCATCCGCGGTGTGCTCAAAGTGAAGACCGATGGGATGGGCACGATCACGATCGAGTGGAACAAGGTGTCGCTGATCACGAGCCCGGCCATCTTCGAGGTCGAGCTGGCGTCGGGCCTCCGCTATTTCGGCACGTTGACCGCACCCGCGCCTGGCAAGCTCGCCGTGGGCGGCGCGCCCGTGGGCACGACCTTCGACCTCGACACGATCGTGAGGCTGACGCCGATCGATCAAAGTTTCTGGAGCGCGCTCGACGGATCGATCGACGTCGGCTACACGTTCACGCAAGCCGACCAGCGATCGCAATGGTCGTTCACCGGCGTCGTCAGCCGCCGAACGCACCACTACCTGACGACGATCAACGCGAACTCGCTCCTGACGATTGAAAACGAAGGCACGCGCCAGAACCGCAATACCGTGAGCGCCGGCGTGCAGCGCGAGCTCGGCAGGCGGTGGTTTGCGGCCGTGTTTGCCCAGACCGATCACAACGAGCAGCTGGACCTCGACTTCCGCGGCCTGGGCGGCGGCGCGATCGGGCGCACCCTCGTGCAATCAAATCGCGTGCTGCTCTCGCCCTACGCGGGCCTGACGTACACCCAGGAGAGCTACGTGGATCAGCCCGTGCGAAACCGCGCGGAGGCCGCGGCCGGCCTGCGGCTCGACTGGTTCACGTTCGGCGACTACCAGACGGATCTCATTTTCCAGGAGCAGACGTACTTCGACGTCACGGCGGCGAGCCACGTGCGCGTCGAGCTCACCACGACCTACAAACAGGAGATCGTGAAAGACCTGTACTGGAGCGTGAATCTGCTCGAAAGCTTCAACGCGGCGCCGCCGAACAACAACAAGAAGAACGACTTGACGCTCTCGATGGCGCTCGGCTGGTCGTTCTAGGCGAGCCGATCCGCCATTCGCACGAGCTCGGCGAGCGACTCGGCCTGCATTTTGCGCATCACGCGCGCGCGATGCGTCTTGATCGTCTTGAGCGTCGTGCCGAGCTTTTCGGCCACGTGCTTGTTCGGCAGGCCGGTGACGACCAGCGCCATGACCTCGCGCTCGCGCGGCGTGAGCGTGCTCTGCAGCCGCTCCAGCCGCCGGCGATCCTGACTCGTCTCGAGCCGGCGCAGGTCGATCTCGATGGCGCGGTGCACGCTGTCGAGCAGATCCTGGCTGTTGATGGGCTTGACGAAGACGTCGACGGCGCCGGCTTTCATGGCGCGGACCGTCATGGCCACGTCCGCGTAACCGGTCACGAAGATCACCGGCAGCGGAATTCCGTGCTCGGTCATGAACTGCTGTGCGTCGAGCCCGCTCGAGCCCGGCAGACGCACGTCGAGGATCGCACAACCGCACTGATCGCGATCGACGTGATGCATGAAATCGTCGGCCGAGGCGTACGATTCGCAGCCCAAGCCGACTGATTCCACGAGTTTGCTCAAAAAGCCGCGAACGGCCGGATCGTCGTCGACAACAAACACTACCGGAGGGGTCGTGCTCATGGAGCCTCTCCTGATTCCCGCGTGTGACGCCTGCTGTGGAGCCGCAGCAGGACCGCCTATAGTAGCGCCGCGGACACGCGAAGGTGTCACCGCCGCTGATCGGGAGCCGGATGCAAGGAGGCCGCCAGACCCCAATTCGGCGAAAACAGGCGGAGATCGATGAATTGGGCGATCGGCTGCCCTGCGGGGCGGGTCGGACTTACATCCCGCATTTCCCACCATGGGCAACGCCCTTCCCAGCAAAAAGCCACGCGCCAGCCGGGCCGCGTGCGACACAATGGGCGTCAGGAGGCTATCCCATGCGTTCGGTTCGACTGCTCGCGGCTGCCGGCTTGCTGTGCTGGACTGCAGTGCCCGCCGTGCACGGCCAGGCCCAGGCTCAGCTCGACGCGGTCCCTCTGCAACTGACGGCGTTCGCCGTGAACATGAGCAACATCGCCCCTGGCACGAGCGCCATGGTCGACATCAAGATCAACCAGTGGTCCACCGAGGCCACGCGCACGAAGCTCATCAACACCTTCGTAGAAAAGGGGCCGAGCAAGCTCCTAGATGCGTTGCAAGACCAGAAACCGGTCGGCTACATCAAGCTGCCGAACACGCTGGGGTACGACTTGCGATTCGCGCGTGAGACACCGACCGACGATGGCGGGCGGCGCATCGTGATCGTGACCGATCGCTACATCACGCAGTGGGAAGCGATGAACCAGCCCCGCACGATGGATTATCCCTTCACGCTGATCGAGATCCACCTCAAGAAGGACGGCACTGGCGAAGGCAAGCTGTCAGTCGCGACGAAGATCACGCTCAACAAGAAGGACAACGTCGTCGAGATCGAGAACTACTCCAGCGAGCCCGTGCGGCTCAATCAGATCCATATCCAGAAGTAAGCGACGTGCGAACCGCGGCGAGGACCTCCGCGAGCGATCGCGGAGGTTCGCGTCGTCCGTCCAACGCACGCCCGACCGCCGACAGCCTCGTCGGCGGATTCAGCGTGGCCGTGATGTCCATCGAGCCGGCGAGCACTGAGTCGGTCCAGTGCTGGCTCAGCGTGCCGCCGAGGACGCCGGCGGACTGCGAAATCAGCGTCCAGCTGGCCACGATCGTGGTCGTTCCGGCAAAGGCGTTCGTGGTCAGATTCAGAGAGCCATCCGGCTGGATCGTCTCGGTATCCCCCGACATACCGATGAGGCCGATGTTGGTGGTGCCCGAGACCACGTCGAACGCCTGGGCGAGCTGCAATCCGTACTGCAGTGATTTGCCGATCGGAAAATTCGAGCATTGGTTCGTGTCGGAAAATCCCTGGGCCTGCGTGCAGCCAGACACGATGTAGGACCCGGCCCAGTTGCCCGCATAGAACGGCACGACGCGCACCGATTTCGATCCGCGCACGCCCTGATAGTCGAGCGAGATCGTGACGGTGCCGTTCGCGACGCCGGTCACTTTTCCTGTCGTGCTATCGACCGTCGCGATGGCGGCCGAGCTCGTGCTCCAGGTGCCCACCAACAGACTTTGCGTCCCGCCGGTCGAGAGCGTGGCCGTGGCCGTGAAGGTCTCGACGCCGCCGAGATACACGGACGATCCGCTCGAACTGACCGCGATGGACACGACGGTGCCCGACGGCGCAATCGGCGGTGGCGTCGATCCGTTGTTACCGCCGCCGCAGCCGCCCGTCACCAACAGGACGCCAATCATCCCAAGCCCGACCCGTTTCACGAGAGCTCCTCCACGCGCGGATCGCGGGACGTCATCCCGGCCCCATCGATTTCGTCATGCCAATCATGCGTGCCGCTGCATAGCACCACAAATCCGGCCGAGATCGCAACGCTATGACGGCGGGTCATGCGCTTCAATACGACGCTGCGGTGGCCGGGGCGGGCGGGGGCTGGAACGATCGATGCCATGCACGCCATCCTGCTCGCCCTTCTCGCGCTCGGCGGTCATGCCGCACAAACGCAGGCGCCGCTCGCGCCGCTCCCCCACGTCCGTCCGCTCGATCCGCTCGCGTCCACCCTTCTCTCGACCGGATCGCGGAGCTCGTCCACTTTTGCCGGCTTGCTGACCGGCCTCGATGGGTCGGCCGGATTCGTCGTCTATGTGACGACCTCGCCGGATCCGGACCGCCGCGGATCGATCGTGTTCGTGAGCCGCGCGTCAGGCGTGACGTACTTGTTGATCCGCGTGTGCACGCGCCAGAACGTGACAGATCGCGTGGCCGTGCTTGCGCACGAGCTCGAACACGCCGTCGAGATCGCCGCCACCGCTCCGCCGGTCGCCAGCGAGCGGGATTTGCAGCGCCTTTACACGTGCATCGGGATCGACTCGACCGGCAGACACCTCGAGTCAGAAGCTGCCGTGCGGGCGGAACGCGCGGTGCACCAAGAAGTTTCGAAGAAATAGATTGGGCCACGGATATGACCCGCCCCCGCTAGCCTCCGCTTTGTCCCAAGCCATTCGGCGCCAACATGGAAGAGATGAAAAAATTGCATGTCTTGCTGTCGATACATGCATCGTTTAACATGGCAGGATCGAACGTCGGGAAAGAACACGCAAGAAGGACCAATTGCCATGGATCTCGAGCTGCGACACCTCCGTCTGGTTTCCGCGGTGGCTGAGTGCGGCAGCCTCACGCGCGCCGGCGCCGTGCTGCACCTGACACAATCCGCGCTCAGTCATCAGCTCCTCGACATCGAGGACCGGCTCGGCGCCCGGCTGTTTCATCGCCTGGGACGCAAGATGATTCCCACGCCGGCCGGCGATCGGCTCCTCGCCTCGGCGCGCTCGGTGCTCACCGAGCTGGGCGCCGCCGAAGACGCGATTCGCGCCGGACTGCAGCCGCCCCACGTGCCGCTGCGCATCACGACCGAGTGTTACACCGTGTACCACTGGCTGCCGCCGGTGCTGAAAACGCTGCGTGAACGGTACCCGAACGTCGAGTTGCGCATCGACGCCGAGGCCACGAAGAACCCGCTCAGCTCGCTGCTCGCCGGCAATCTCGACCTCGCGATCATGAGCACGCCGGTGCGCAACCGTCATCTGGTGTCGTTCGATCTCTTCGAGGACGAGCTCATGCTGCTCGTGGCGTCGACGCATCCACTCGCCTCGCAGCCGACCGTGCGACTCGCCGAGTTCCGCGATCTGACGATGTTCACGTACTCGCCGCGCGAGGAGAGCTCGTTCATCAACGAGACGCTGCGTCAGGCAGGGGTCACGCCCGCCGCCGTGCAGCCGGTGCAGATCACCGAGGCGCTGATCGAGCTCGTGCGCGCCGGACTTGGCGTCGCCGTGCTCGCGCGATGGGCGGTTCAGCCGCATGTCGAGGCCGGCCGTGGCTTGCGTGCGGTGCCAATCACGGCGCGCGGCGTCTATCGCCACTGGCGCGCGGTGGTCCCGCGGCGGCTCGCGGACTCCGAACACATCAGCGAGCTCATCCGCCTCGTCATTGCTCACGCGCCGGCCGGCCGGATGCGGGAGGCACTTCCTTTCCGGCGGCGCGCGCCAGTCGCCGGATGACGGAAAGCGGCTGGGGCCCGACGGCAGGCCCCGCCGCTTCCTGTAAGTCGCGTACAGAACTGTCAGTCAAAATGCCGCGCTTCGACCACTAATTCCCTCCAGATGTGGGCGGATGCGCCAATTTTGGGCAGCCACCACCATGCGGGTGGACACGCTGCTGGCACCGCCCTTGCCTTAATTCAGGTGCCGTGTCGGAAGACGTGTCCAAGACGAACGAGACCCCAGAACCCGCGGCGTCCGGTCGCGAACGCCGGGTTTTCCGGCGATTGGCCGCCGATCAGTTGCCCGTCACGGCGGCGTTTGCGCCCGGACCCGACGTCCGGCTCGTCGACCTCTCGCGCGGAGGCGCGCGCTTCGAATGCGAGCGCCGGCTGCTGCCGGGGTCGACCGTCGCGCTCCGCCTGGTCACCCCCGACGGCACCGTCGTCGTGCGCGGCCGTGTTGTGCGATCGCGCATCGCCAAAATCGATCAAAACGGGCTCGTGTACGAGGTCGCGGCGGCGTTCAACGAAACACTCAGCACACTCGCTGACGATGGCGACGACGCCGCCCCGGTTGCGGCCGATGCTTCGCCGGCCGAGGGAACCGCACCTGCGGTGGAGACGGACGCCCCAGCGAGCGATGCGGACCAGTGGCCGGACGTGATCACTACCGTGACCGCGACGGTCACGCAATCGAGCGACGAGCTGCGGGAGATCTTCAACGGCAATGACTGGTAGCCGGCTGCACGCAACGGATCGCGTAGGGTGGCGATGAAGGTCCTGTACCTCAGCGCCGGGCCGACAGGCGCGGCGAGCGTCACCGCCCAGCAACTCGCGCGCGTCGCACCTCAGCTCCAAATCAGCAGCATCGGGAGCCTTGACGAAGCCGTCGCGGAAATTCGCAAGGGCGGCTGGATGGGATTGCTGACCTCGCCGGCGATGAGCGAAGCGGATACGCTCGCGCTCGTCACCAAGCTGCGCCACGATCGCATGCCGATTGCGATTGTTCCGGTCGTCGTCGAGTGGCGGCAGGAATTCTTCTCGAGCGCCGTCGCGGCCGGCGCCGACGATGTGTTGCTCGTGCGCGGCGAAACGGCCGTGCACGCGTCGGAAACGCTCCTGCGAATCAAACAGAGCCCGCACCTCGTGCCAGCCGAAGAGCGTCGTCTCCGCGTGCTCTACGTCGGCAAGGACACGCTGGTCTGGCATCTGCTCGAGCAAGTCCCGTTTGTCAAAGCCGAGCGTTCGACGTCGCTTGCCGACGGCACGATCGCCGGGCGTGAAGTGACGCCGGGCCCTGATCCGCTGCGCGCCGACACGGTCGTCATCGACGATGCGCCCGGCGAGGGACCCTCGCTTCAGGTCGTGAAGTTCGTCCGAGGCGCCGCCGCTGATCTGCCGATCGTCGTGCTCACCTCGCCGACTGCGGGAGAAAGCGCGGCCGGCGTGCTCGATCTTGGCGTCGACGACTGTATTCCCAAGACAGGCATTTATCGCCGCCGGCTAATTGCGACGCTCAATCGCGTGCACCAACGTCACGAGCTCACCGTGCAGCACATCGCAATCAAGGGACGTGAAGCGCGACTGCGCCAGATCGTGGAGAACATGCCGCAGGCGCTCGCGATCATCAGCGGCGACGGCACCGTGCTGGCGATGAACACAACGGCGCTGCCGCTCTTTGGTGCCCTGCGGCCGGCCGACGTGGTCGGTCGAAACGTGACAACCCTGATCAAGGCTGAACAGCGCGACGAGGCGCGGAGATTTCTCGAGCGCGTGATTGGCGGGCAGGCTGGCACGCTCGCGGTCGAGCTCGAGCCGCTCGATCAGGTGCGACGCCAGGTGCAGATCGACGGCGTTGTGCTCGAACGTGACGCGCGTGGCGCACGAGGCGTCATCGCGCTCGTGCGACCGCCCAGACCGGCCAGCGGCCAGGACGCCGATGCGATGCACGCGAGGATCGCCGCGGCGACAGCCGAGGCCGCCGAGCGCGTGCAGATGGCGACCGCGCAGCTGCAGCGCGCCACTGAATCTCATCGCGCCGAGCGGTCCGCGTGGGACGCCGCGCGAGGTCAGCTCGAACAACGGCTCCAGGAGCTGACGGCTGAAGTGGAGACGCGAAAGGCACGCGACACGCGCGTCGCGTCCACCGAGGCCGAGCTGCGTGACGCCAACGCCGCCAAACAGCAGCTCGAACTCGATCTCGAAGCCGCGCGCATCGAACTGCTGACGTCGCTCGAATCGCGCGAGCAGCTCGCGGCCGACATCGACTCGATCCGCGCAGAGTTGCGCGACGCGCTCGAAGGACTCGCCAACGAGCGCACCGCCGCCCGCGAGGCCGCCGAGAAGGCTCGACTCCAGCTCGAGACCGCGCGCGCCGACGTGGACGTGGCCCGCGCTGATTCCAATCGCGTGCGCGACCAGCTGGCGACCGTTACACGGGAATTCGAGCGCGCTCATGAGGGCCAGACGCGCGAGCGGGACGAACATCTGACCCGGACGCGCGCGGAGAGCGAGGCCCTTCGTGCCGAGCTCGACGGCGTCCGCTCGGAGCGAGACCACGCACGATCGGAGCTCGACAACATGCGCGCGGACCGCGATCACTTGCGGTCCGCGCTTGACGGCGCCCACGCCGACCGCGATCGGGCCAGCACCGAGCGCGACCGCCTGGCGGCGGACCTCGAGGCGGCGCGCCACGCTCAACAGCGTCTCGCCGACGAGCATCTGGCCGAGCGCGCAGCGTGGGAGGCGTCGCGGTTCCAGTTCGAAACGCGGTTGTCCGAAGCGCAGTCGTCGGCGATCGCGCGCGTCGAAGTCGAGGCGCGGCTCGAGGCCGCGCGCGCCGACCTTCGACAAGTCAACGACACGTTCAGCGCCGAGCGCGCCGGCTGGGACGCCACGAGGCGGCAACTCGAAACGCGGCTGCACGAAACCCAGGCCGCCGCCGGGGATCGCGGCGAGCTCGAGGCGAGCCTGGACGCAGCGCGCGTCGAGCTGCGCTACCTCGGCGAGACGTCCGCGCGCGATCGCGCCCTCGCCGAGACCACGCGCCGCGCATTGGAACAGCAGCTGCAGGACGCGCGCGAAGCGCATCAATCCGATCGCGACACGTGGACGAAGACCCGCGACCAGATGGAGCGCCAGATCTCCACGGCCGGCAGCGCCGAGCGCGAACGCGTGCAGCTCGCCGAGGCCTTGCGCGCGCTCGAGGCCGAGCACGCGGCATATGTCGAGGCGCAATCGGTCGACCGCGCGACGCGCCAGCGGGAACGCGCCGAGCTCGACGCCCTCCGCGCCCAGCTCGACGAGGAGCGCGCTCGCCGCATCCAGCTCGACGATGAAGTCACGGCCGTACGGACGGAGGCCGACGGCAGGGCCGCGGCGCTCGAAATCGAATTCGCCGCCGGACGCCGCGCGCTCGAAGCGCGGCTCGACGAGGCAGAGAGACGGGCGGCGGCGATCTCAGCCGACAGCCACACCGCCATGCACCGGCTCGAGTCACAGATGACGGCGCTCGCCGACAGTCGGCGGCGCCTCGAAACCAGCCCGCTGTTCGGCTATGCGCTCACGACCGTGGACGGACGTCTGGTGCGTTGTAACGACGCATTCGCGCGACTGTTCGGGTACCGCGACAGCCGCGATGCGGTCGGACGGACCGCCGGCGGCCCGTTCCCGCCGATGGCCGGCCGGGACGCGCTCGACGCGCGGCTTCTGGCCGACCGCGCGCTTCCTCGATTCGAATCGTGTCTCGAGCGGCTCGATGGCACCACGATCACGCTCTCGGAATCCGCCACCATCGTCCCGGCCCCTGAGGGGCTGGCGACTGGAGCCGACGCCGAGCTGGTCGAGCGCGTCGTGGTCGACACGAGCGGACCGGCCGCACTCGAAGATCGGCTGCGCCAGGCGCAGCGCATCGAAGAAGTCGGCACGCTCGCGACGGCGATGGCGCCGGACATCGGGAAGCTCCTGGCGTCGATCGACGAGATGGGCGCGCAGCTCGCCGCTGAGCTCGACGGGCACCAGGCGCAGCAAGCGCGCGCCGACAGGATCCGCGCGCGCGCGACACAGGCGATCAATCTCGTTCGGCAGCTCCTCGCGTTCAGCCGCCGGCAGGTCCAATCACCGGCGCCCATCGACCTCAACGAAGCCATTGGCCGCGCCGAGCCGATGCTCAATCGGCTGATCGGCGCGCACGTGCACTTCGAGATCGATCTTGGCCGCGCGGAAGGTGTCGCAGCGAACCTCGACGATCTCGATCAGCTGCTCACGACCCTCGTCGTCTCGGGACGCGACCTGCTGCCGGTCGGCGGCTCGCTCGTCCTGACGACGAAGCGATCGGACTTCGATCACACCGTGGAAGATGCGGACAATCGGCCCGGACCGGGCGTGGTGCTCTCCATCACCGCCGCGGGCTACGGCGTGCAGGCGGTGCAACAGGCGCAGGCCGTCGAAGTCCTGGCGCGGCGATGCGGCGGAGAGCTTCGCATGTCCGGCGAGCCAGGACGGCGCGCGGTGCTCGAAGTGCACTTTTCTCGTTGCGCGTTGCTGCCAGTGCGCGCCGCCACGAAGGCCGAGCGCCGCAGCGAAGATGTGACGGTGGATTACTGGAGCGGCACGCCGGACTAGCGGCCGTCATTGCACCAGGATCCGCGCGCAGTTTTGAAAGGTGCCTAGTCCGCGCGAAGCGTCTCCACTGGATCGAGCGCCGCCGCACGCCTCGCGGGCAGCCAGCTCGCGAGCGCGGCCGTCAGGACGAGCACGAGCGCCATGCCGGCAAACGTCAACGGATCAGCCGGCCGTACGCCGTAGAGCACCGCGACGAGCAGACGACTCAGCGCAAACGCCGCCGCGAGCCCAGCGACGACCCCTACCAGCGCCAGTACCAGGCCGCGGCCAATGACCATCCGCAGAATCTCTCCGCGCTGCGCGCCAAGTGCGAGCCGCACGCCAATCTCTCGTCGCCGCTCGTTCACGAGCGCGACGAGCATGCCGTAGATGCCGATGGCGCCGAGGGCAAGACCGACGAACCCGAATGCACCAAGCAGCACTGTCAGGAGCCGCGGTCGCGCCAGGGCGTTGCTCACCGCATCGTCGAACGTGAAGACGGACGTGATGGGTTGGTCGGGATCGATCGACCAGATCGCCTGCCGGATCGCCGCGGTCATCGCCAACGGATCGCCGGCGGTCCGCGCGACGATTGTCGTCTTCACACGCGCGTTCTGCAGGTTGTCCCAATACATCGTCGCTCGCGCGGGCTCGGACATCGCCACCTGGCGGATGTCGTTGACGACGCCGATGACTTCGATCGATTCAGCCCCGGCCACGAGGGTCTTGCCCACGGCTCGTTCGCCAGGAAAGTACTGCCGTGCGAACGCCTCGTTGACGATCACCACCGGCCGCGTGCCCAGGCGATCCTCCGGAGTGAACTCGCGGCCATCGACCATCCGCGCACCGATCGTCTTGAAGTACCCGTCGCTGATGTGGATCGCGGTCGCGCTCGGCGGATCCTCGCCAGGCGGCACCGGATGGCCGGGCAGGTTGAAGCCGTTGCGCTCGCCATTGCCTCGAAACGGCGCGTCTTTGACGGCAGCCGCGGACACGACGCCGGGCAGCGAGCGCACCCGTTCGATGACCTGGGTGTAGTACGTCGTGTAGGGCGATCGTGGTGACGCGGGCGTGACCGCGGGTGGATTCGGCGCGCCATGACGATTCGCATCGATCGTGAACTGGACGGCGATCAGATGATCCGGCCGGAATCCAGCGTCGGTCTCGACGAGCGCGAGGAAGCTGCGGCTCATGAGGCCGGCCCCGACAACGAGCGCCATCGCGACGGCGACTTCGGCGACAACGAGTGCGGTGCGGACCCGGTGATTGGCCGCCCCCGCGACGCTTCGTCGTGTGTCGTGCAACAGCAACCGCGCGTCGCCGCGTGACGCGCCGAGCGCCGGCACGATGCCGAATATCAGGCCGGTGAGAATGGACACGGCCGCCGCGAACAGCACGACCGTCGCGTCGATCGTCACCTCCTGAGCGCGCGGCAGCTGGCCCGCGCCAAGCGCGAGGAGCCCCGCCGTCCCGAGCTTGGCGAGGCCCAGGCCGAGCGCACCACCAACGATCGAGACGAGCAGGCTCTCAGTCAGGAGCTGGCGAATGAGACGTCCGCGCCTCGCGCCGAGCGCCAGGCGGACGGCGATTTCGCGGCCGCGGCCCATCGCGCGCGCGAGCTGAAGCACCGCGACGTTGACACTCGCGATGAGCAGCACGAGCCCAACGGCGCCGGCAAGCACGAGGAGCGCCGCGCGAACTGACCCGCTCACCACTTCCGCGAGCGGCACGACGGTCGCCGCGTCCCAGGCGCGATCCGCGGGGTATTGCGTCGCCAGCCGTCCGGTGATCGCCATCATCTCGGCGAGCACGCCCTCACGCGAGACGCCAGGCGCAGCGCGGCCGACGACGTTCAGAACGCGCACGGGACGAATCCGCGGGATGCCGCTGTCTGGAATCGTCGAGAACGGCACGAAGACATCCACGTCGCCCGTCGGGAATCGCATGTCGGCTGGGAGCACGCCGAGCACGTCATACGGCACGCCGTCCAGCGTGATCGTCGAGCCGAGGACCGATGGCGACTCGCCGAACTCGCGCGCCCAGAAGCCAGAGCTGAGGACGACGACGGTGTCGTGCCCGCCGCGAACCATCTCGTCCTCACGAGGCAGGCGGCCGGCGCGCGGCTGGACGCCGAGCGTGGAGAAAAATCCCGGCGTGACGAACACGGCGGACAGGCGCCGCGGCAGGCCACGACCGGTCAAATCGACGCCGGTCGAGCCTTCGCCGTACCAGTAGCCGCCGAGGTCTTCGATCGCGTGCCGCTGGGCGCGCCAATCGTCGAGATCGACGGCCGAGACGGACGCCTGGAGCAGATTGCCCGTACGATTCGCGGAGTACAGCGCGTAGAGATGGGCAGGATTGGGGAACGGCAACGGCCGCAGCAACACGCCGTTGACGATCGAAAAGATCGCGGTGTTCGCGCCAATGCCCAGCGCCATCGTGAGTACGGCCGTGACCGCGAAGGCCGGGGCGGCGCGAAGGCGCCGGACGGCGTAGGCCAGGTCGTTGCGGAAATCCTGCATGTAGCGCTCCCTTCGGCTCGCCGCGCGCACTTGCTCGTCGACCCGGCGGAGATACCGGCGGGCGTCCTCGACGTCGCCGAACTCGCGCTCGGCTTGAGCGCGGCCCGCCTCGTCGGTCGAGCCTGCCGCGATCAAGTCCCGGGCGCGTGTCTCGAGATGAAACTGCAGCTCCGCGTCGACATCGTCGGCGCCCATCGGAGGCGTGGATCGCGGGCGCGAGGGATCGTCCATCACGACAGCACGTCAAAGACCGCCGCCGCGTACCTGCGCCACGCGGACTCCTCGGCCCGCAGGCGCCGGCGGCCTTTCTGTGTGAGCCGGTAGTACCGCGCCCGTCGGTTGTGTTCCGAGGCGCCCCACTCGGCTGACACGCAGCCGGCCGCTTCCAACCGGCGCAGGGCCTTGTACAGCGGTGCGTCCTCGATCGTGAGCGTCCCGCTCGTCCGATCCCGCACCCACCGCGAGACCGCGTAGCCGTGGCGCGGACCGTCCGAGAGCGCGCGCAGCACGAGCACGTCGAGCGTGCCGTGCAGAAGATCTAACGAATCTTTGGAAATGATTGTTCCCCTTCCACGGTAAGGGGAATGATAGATCGCGCGCCCGGCCGCCGGCAAGCGACCGGCACTACGTCTTTCTCACCACCCAGGTCGTCATCGCGCGTTGATCCTGCACGACCGTGGTCTTGAGCGGATCGAGCAGCTGGCCGCCGAGCGCGCGCGTGCGATCCATCAGAAACGCTTCGTCGACCAGATAGCGATCGGTGCCGTCGGGCAGATGGTAGCGGCGTCCCGCCGCGCCGAGGCGGCGCACGAGAGCCTCGATGCCGATCGTGGACGCGAGCCGGCAGAACCAGAGGCCGCCGGGCGCGAGCACGCGCCAGCTGCCGGCGAGCATCCGATCGAACTCCCCGTCATCGCGCGCAAAGTGCAGCACCGCGCTGCTGATGACGACGGTCGCCGAGCGCTCGGGAAACGACGACTGTTCGATCGACTCGACGCGAAAACGATCGGCGGGAAGATGGGGCGCGAGCTGCGCCGCGAGGCCGCGCACGTGCGCGACGGCGTCGGCGTCGGCGTCCACGCCGGAGACGTCGAAGCCCGAGCGCAAGAGATAGACGAGGTTGCGGCCCCATCCGCAGCCCGCATCGAAGACGCGGTCGCGCGCGCTGATGCGCCCGCGCAACAGCTGGTCGAACAAATAGATGTCGATGGAGCCGAACTCGGCCTCGAGATCCACGGCGCGCTCCCTACGGACATGATCGCACGTCCGCCGTTCGCGGGGCGTCGCGACTAGTGGGGCTTGAACGAAGAGATCAGGAGCTCGAGCATCTCGCTGATCTGATTGCGATCGGCGTCGATGAACTGCAGGCCGCTCACGTAGCGCGGCGGACGCAGCGACCCAGAGACGCGCCGCGAGTGCACGACGCGAACCTGGAGCGTGACGCTGACCGAATCGTAGACGTCGATGCGGATGAACTGCGTGGAACCCGCCTCGAGCGGCGCGTGCGTTTCGATCGCGCAGCCGCCAAGGCTGAGATCGCGAACGACGAGCGGAATCCCGATCGACTCGAACTCGCCATGCAGCTCGCCGAGCACATCGAGGCGGACATCCTGCCGCCGCTCGCTGCCGCTGGCATCCGGGGAGACTTCCTTGCGCGCGCCCGTCTCGCGGACGAGCTCCGTCACCAGCGCGCGAATGTCGGCCTTGGAGGCATTCGGCTGATCGTCGGTAAACGCAAAACCCGTGACAAAGAGCGCTTCGGGATCGCCGGCGAGCAGCCGGCCATGAACCACGCGCGCCTGTACCTGAATCGGCGGACGCGAATCCGACTCGAGCGCGAGCTCGAACCGATGGACGGCGTCTGCCGGGAAGTCAATCGAGGTCACGATCGAGAATCCGCCGTCGCTGAGGTCGCGGACGACAATCGGCAACGCGATGCCGACGATCTGGCCGTGCACCTCGCCCAGCAGTTGCAGCCGGGGTGACCGGCGACGCTGCACGGCGGGCGACAGCCCGGCCTGACTCTGAACGGCCACCGCGGAGGATGCGGTACGTCTCGGCATACGGCCTTCTTTTAGAGCAAGCGACATGCCAGCGCGCAACGCCTCCGGACCGAGCGTTTTTCGAGGAAAACACGCCTGAACCGCTTCCAAAACGGTGATTTTGTAACTGGCTTCTCCGCCCCGGCTTGCCGCAAGGGCTTTTGACGACAGGCCTGTCCTCGGTACACACTGGTTGCAATGCACCTGCGCGCCGCTGAGGCCTGCCCCTGTAGACCCATCGGGTCCGGCCGGGGAGGGTGTGCGCGCGAGTGATCGACTGAGTAGATCGACAGACACGTCGCCAATTTCCCCAGGCCCGGGACCCACGTTCCGGGCCTTTGTGTTTTGAGGTGGAGAAGTAATGCCCTTCGAGTCGTCTGGTGGGATCGCGTCGCTCGACCGCACGCCGGTCGCGTCGCTCGTAGGACGGACGCCGCTCGTGCGCCTCACAGCATTCGAGCCACGCGCGGGCGTCGAGCTCTACGCGAAGCTCGAGTCGCAAAATCCTGGCGGCTCGGTGAAGGATCGCGCCGCGCTCGCGATGATCGAGGACGGCGAGCGTCGCGGCGAGCTCACGCCCAATCGCGTCCTGCTCGACGCCACGTCCGGCAACACCGGCATCGCCTACGCGATGATCGCGGCGACGCGCGGGTACCGTGTGCGATTGTGCGTGCCCGCGAACGTCACGGCCGAGCGGCTCGCGCTGCTTCGGGCGTACGGCGCCGATCTCGTGCTGACCGATCCGATGGAGGGCACCGATGGCGCGATTCGCGAGGCGCGCCGCCTCCACGCCGAGGACCCCGACCGGTACTTCTATCCCGACCAGTACAACAATCCGGCGAACTGGCGGGCGCACTACGAGACGACCGCGCCAGAGCTGATCGAGCAGACGAGCGGCCGCCTCACGCATTTCGTCGCCGGACTCGGCACGAGCGGCACATTCGTTGGCACCTCGCGACGGCTGCGTGAATGGCGCGCGTCGGTGCGGCTGGTTTCGGTTCAGCCGGATTCCCCGCTCCACGGCCTCGAGGGCCTCAAGCACATGGCCACCGCGATGGTGCCGGGTATCTACGACGCGTCGATCGCCGATGAGGATCTCCGCGTGTCAACCGAGGACGCTTACAACCTGACGCGCCGGCTCGCGCGCGAGGCCGGCTTGCTCGTCGGGCCGTCGAGTGGCGCCGCGCTCCACGCGAGCCTCGACGTCGCGCGCGATCTCGCGCACGCCGTCATCGTCACGATTTTTCCCGACGGCGGAGAACGATATCTGACGGAGCGATTCTGGAGCGACGCGCGGCCGTCGCTCGAGCTGACGCCAGACGTCGAAGACGCGATCCGACGGCACGGCGTCGCCACGTATCCAGACGAGTGCTGTGGCGCGCTCTTGGGTCCGCGTGCGGAGAGGGTCGACGAGACGCTCCCGCTCGACAACCAGTTCGACGGCGAGCGCCGGCGCCGATTTGCCGTGACGCCCGACGACTACCGTCGCGCCGAGCGTCACGCCAGCGACACCGGGCGCGAGCTCGTCGGCTTTTACCATTCGCATCCCGACCATCCAGCCGTGCCCTCCGCGTTCGATCTGGAGCACGCCTGGCCGAATCTCACCTACGCGATCGTCTCGGTGCGCGCCGGACGCGGCGCCGAGCTGAGATCCTGGCGTCTGCGGCCGGACCGCAGCGCGTACGATGAAGAGAGTGTGACCATCTCGACTCGAAGGAGCCCGTTATGCCCGTAACCGTTCGCATTCCTACTCCGCTCCGGCCGTTCACGGCCCAGCAGGCCGTCGTCCACGTCGAAGGCGCCACGGTCGGACAGGTGCTCGATCGTCTGACGAGCGAGTTCGTCGATCTCAAGCCGCACCTGTTCGCGTCGGACGGATCGCTGCGCAGCTTCGTCAACGTGTACCTGAACGATGAGGACGTGCGCTATCTCGACCGCGAGCGGACGGCGGTCGGCGCGGCGGACACGGTGAGCATCGTCCCGTCGGTCGCGGGCGGCACGGACGTCGTCGCCGCGGAGCCGCCGGCGCTCTCGCACGAAGAGGTGCGGCGCTACAGCCGGCACCTCATCATGCCGGAGATCGGTGTCGAGGGGCAGAAGCGGCTCAAAGCCGCGCGCGTGCTGTGCGTCGGCGCGGGCGGCCTCGGTTCGCCGGCGTCGCTCTACCTCGCGGCCGCGGGCGTCGGCACTCTTGGGCTCGTCGATTTCGACACGGTCGACTTCAGCAACCTGCAGCGGCAGATCCTGTACTCGACGACCGACGTGGGACGCCGCAAGCTCGCCGCGGCGGCCGAGCGGCTCACGTCGATCAATCCGAACGTGCGGGTCGTCGAGCACGAAGCGCGACTCACGTCGGCCAACGCCCTCGACATCCTCTCGCAGTACGACGTGATCGTCGACGGCGCGGACAACTTTCCGACGCGCTATCTCGTGAACGACGCGTGCGTGCTGCTCGGCAAGCCGAACGCGTACGGAAGCATCTTCCGGTTCGACGGACAGGCGTCGGTCTTTGCGACGAAGGATGGCCCGTGCTATCGCTGCCTGTATCCTGAGCCGCCACCTCCGGGCCTCGTGCCGAGCTGCGCCGAGGGCGGCGTGCTCGGCGTGCTGCCGGGCCTTGTCGGAACGATTCAAGCGACCGAGGCGATCAAGATCATCACCGGCGTGGGCCAGACGCTCGCCGGCAGGCTTCTCCTGCTCGACGCGCTGACGATGGAGTTCAGGACGGTGAAGCTGCGTCGCGACCCGGCGTGCCCGATCTGCGGTGATCGGGCGACGATCAAAGCGCTCATCGACTACGAGCAGTTCTGCGGAGTGGCCGCGGCGCCGACAGTCACGACGACGTCGACGGTCCCGGAGATGACGGTCGAGCAGCTCAAGACGCGAATCGATCGCGGCACGCCGACGTGGATTCTGGATGTGCGAGAGCCGCGCGAATTCGACATCTGCCGGATTCCCGGATCGACGTTGATTCCGCTCGGCGAGCTGCCGAGACGCCTCGCAGAGATTCCCTCCGGGCCGGACGCGCCGGAGATCGTCGTCCACTGCAAGATGGGCGGCAGGAGTGCGAAGGCCGTCGCGCTGCTGCGCCAGCACGGCATCACGCGCGCGAGTAACCTCGCTGGCGGAATTCTGGAATGGATCGCGAAGATCGATCCGACACTGCCGAAGTACTGACGGCGATCTACGCCACTTGCTGACGGCGCGCTTGGCGCTGCGCGCGGCGGATGGCGCGCAGATGATCGTAGCCGACGAGGCGGCGGCGCTGCTCGTCCCAGAGCCGGAATGTGAACGAGCGGAGGCTCTCCATCAGCGTCACCGGTGGTACCGTCTGGAACAGCGGCTCGGCTTGGTGGCAGCGCTCGAGGTGGTAGTTCGGAATCCGCGAGCTCAAGTGATGAATGTGGTGGAAGCCGATGTTGCCGGAGAACCACTGCAGGACTTTCGGCAGCTTGTAGAACGAGCTGCCTTGCAGCGCCGCCCGCACGTAGTCCCACTCGTCGGTGCGCTCCCAGTAGACGCCCTCGAACTGGTGCTGGACGTAGAACAACCAGACGCCAGCGGCCCCGGAGACGGTCATGATCATGAGCTGAATGAGCACGTACGCCTTGAGCCCGAAGATCCAGCTCAGGCCGGCGGCCACGCCGCAAACGCCGAGGTTCGTCCAGTAGACCGATTCGCGCTCGCGGCGGTTCGCGCCGTCACGGGCGAAGCGATGTTGAATGAGGAAGAGGTAGAGCGGCGCGATGACGAACAGAATGATCGGATTGCGCGCGAGGCGGTACGCGAAGCGGCGCCAGCGCGAGGACTCGAGGTACTCCTGCACCGTCAGCGTCCAGATGTCGCCGGTGCCGCGCCGATCGAGGTCGCTCGACGTCGCGTGATGGAGCGCGTGCTCCCAGCGCCAGTGGTCGTACGGCGTGAACGTGAGCACGCCGGTGATGAACCCGAGCGTGTCGTTCGCGCGGCGCGACTTGAAGAACGATCCGTGACCGCAATCGTGATGAATGATGAAGAGCCGCACGAGGAAACCCGCCGCGAGCACGGCCAGCGGCGCGACGAGCCACCACGACACTTCCATCGCGAAGTACATCAACGCCCAGATCGCGACGTACGGGATCAGGGTGTTCAAGACCTGATAGGTGCCGCGGGCCACGGACGGGGTCTGATAGCGGGCGACGACTTCTTTCCAGTTCACCGCGGCCGCAGGCCGTGCGGACCCGGTCACTTCGATCTCATCATTCATGTGACAGCCAGTAACTCAAGGACGGACGTCCGGCGCCCACCGCCGGACGCGGGCGAGAGATAGTACACCGTCGCCCATCATTATTGTATCGGCTGAATGAGGGTCAGCGTGTGGGGCTAACCAAAAAAAAGTACTTGTCGAACCACTCCAGGTTATGGGTCATCACGGCGCGGCTCGACTTCGGCTTCGACGGCCCGTGCCCCACGCCCTCGAATCCGCGGTAAATGATGAGCTCGGTCGGCACGTGCTCGTCCTGGAGGCCCCGGTAGAGCTCGAACGCGTTGGGCGGCGGCACGCGCTGGTCGGTCGCGCCGTGCTGGATGAGCGTCGGCGTTTTGGCGCCCTTGATGTACGTCATCGGCGACGTCTTCGCGTAGACCTCCGGGTCGTCCCAAGGTGTCGCTTTGAGGTATTGCGGCGTGAACGGCGTGATGTCCGTGCTCACGTAGTACGTCATCCAGTCGGAGATGCCGGCGCCGACCGAGATCGCCTTGAACCGGGCGCTGTCGTGCGTCGTGAGATACGCGGAGATGTAGCCGCCCTGGCTCCAGCCCATCGCGCCGACGCGCGCCGGATCGACGAGCCCCTGCGCGACGAGCGCGTCGATGCCCGAGAGCACGTCCCACGCGTCGCCGACGCCGAGGTTGCGCACGTTGAGCGATCGGAATTTTTCGCCGTAGCCCGCGCTGCCCCGGTAGTTGGGTTCGAGCACCAGCGCGCCCTTCCCGAGCCAGATGTCGATCGGATAGGTGCTCGTGCTCGAAAACGGAATCGGCCGCGAGACGCCCGTCGGCCCGCCGTGAATGACGACGAGCAGCGGGTAGCGGACGCCGGCGTGAAAATCCGCGGGCTTGTCGAGCACGCCCTCGATCGTCGCGCCGTCCTGGCTCTTCCAGCTGATGACCTCGTGCGTCGGATGCGCCCAGCCCGCCGTCTGCGCGTCGAACGTCGTCAGTTTCTTCGCGGTGCCGCCCGACGAGACGAATATTTCCGGCATCGACGTCGGCGTCGCGTTGATGTACGCCACCGCGTCGGCGCTCGCGCTCATCGCAAATGCCGATCCGATCTCGCCGTCGGCCGGCAGCACCTTCGTGAACGTGCGCGTCGCGGGGTCGAGACGAAACAAGCGGTTGCTCGTGCGCTCGGCGCCGGCAAAGTACAGGCCGCTCGGCTTCCACGCGACGATCGCCGCGTCTTCATCGAACGAACCCGACACGGGCTCGATCGTGCCGCCCGCCGCAGGAATGATCGCGATGAGCGTGTTCGAGTAAAAGAACGACGGATTCGCCATGTGAGTCTCGAACGCGATGCGCGTGCCGTCGGGCGACCACACCGGCGCCCTGTCGGGACCGGCCTGCGTGACGAGCGGCCGCACTGTGCCGTCCGCGACGTTCACAATCGAGATGTCCGCCGTGCCGCCGTTCGCGTTGTCGCCATTGATCTGGTGATCGAACGCGATCTGCCGCCCGTCGGGCGACCAATCGAATCCGCCGACCGTGAAGTCGCCTGAGGTCAGGCGCTTGACCTTCTTCGTCGCAACCTCGAGCAGCCACAGATGCGTCATGCGGTGCTCGAGGCCGATGATCTCGAACTGGCCGAATGTCTTTTCTTGCGCCTTCAACCGGTCGGGGGCGGGATCAGTCGCCGTAAACGCGATCGTCCGGCCGTCGGGCGACCACTTGAACGAGCCGGCGCCTTCCTCGCCCGACGTCATCCGCTCGGCCTCGCCGCCGCTCGGATCGATCACGTAGATCTGCCGCTTGTCGGTGCGATCCGATCCAAATGCGAGGCGTCTGCCGTCTGGCGACCAGGCCGGCGCCGTGCTGGACTTGGGCGCGTTGGTCAGCTGTTTGACGACGCCGGTCGTCGCGTCCGCGATCCAGATCTGTGTTTGATATCGGTCATCCTCCCAGTTGGTTTCGCGCACGCCGTAGGCCACGCGCTTGCCGTCGGGCGAGATCGCCGGCACGCCGGCGACGCGTTTGAGCGAGATCAAATCGTCAATTGAAGGCACAGTTGCCGCGGTGCGCGCGGTAACCGGAACCAGCGCCAGCGCGGCACACCCCAACCAGACGAGACGACGCATATTGGTACTCCCTCCGGGTCGATCATGCCATTCGCGGCGCGGCCTGGAGAGCCGTAAAATAGCCGCGCGTCGATGACACCCACGCGCCCGGCGAGCTCGCGCCTCGCAGTGATTGGCGGCGCGCTTGGCGTGGCTGTTGGCTATTACGCCGCATGCCAGGTCGGGCTCGGCCTCCGACTGCCTGGGGCCACGCCGTCGATCCTCTGGCCGCCCAACGCGATCCTCGCGTCGGCGCTCGTCCTGGCGCCGCCGAAGCGCTGGCCGCTCCTTTTGCTCGCGGCCCTGCCGATCCACTTGTTCGTCGAGCAGTCGACCGGATGGCCAATGCCGCTCATCCTGTCGCTCTTCGTGACCAACTGCCTCGAGGCGGTGATCGCGGCCGGCGGCATCTGGCTCTTCAGCGATTCGCCGCGCGACTTCGACACGTTCCCGCGGCTGACGGCGTTCATCGTCTCGGCCGTGATCGCGGCGCCCCTGCTGTCGTCGTTCGCTGACGCCGCGGCGGTGACCATCTTCCGTGGCGAGTCGTACTGGACGGTGTTCATCACACGCACGTTCAGCAATGCGCTGGCCGAGCTCACCTTCCTCCCCGCCATCGTCGGCATCGTCGGCGCGCTGCCGCATTGGCGGGAAAGTCGCTGGACGTCGCGCACGACGGAAGCGCTCGTGCTGGCCACCGGGTTCGGCGTCGTCTGGGTGAGCGGCCTTGACACGGAGCTGGCGCAGCTGCCGGCGCTGCGCATGGTCACGACGCAGACGCCGCTCGCGCTGCAGCTGCCGTTCCTGCTGTGGGCCGGCGTGCGCTTTGGACCGGTCGGCGCCGGCGTGACGTTGCTCGCCACGGCGCTCTTGAGCGCGTGGGCGCTCGTGCATGGCATCGGTCCGTTTTCCGCGCTCGATCCGGACACGACGGTTCCGGCGCTCATCATCTCGCTCATCGTCGTGGCGACGACGCTGATGTACTTGTCGACGCTGATCGAAGAGCGCCGTCACACGCAGCACGCGCTCGCCGCGCGGCTCGAGTTCGAGGAGCTGCTTTCGAGGCTCTCGGGCGCGTTCGTGCAGCTGCCGAGCGATCAGATGGACGCCGCGCTCGACAAGTGGCTCGGGCAGATCGGCGCGGTGCTGCGCGTCGATCTTCTGGCGCTCTTCGTCGCCGGCGACGAGCCGTGCGCGTTTCGCGCGACCTACTGGTGGTCCGAGCGGCGCATTGGGTCCTCGCCGGAGATCGTCCCGGCGCGCGATTTCCCGTGGACGTTCGACATGCTGCTCGAGCGCCGGGTGCTGAACCTACCGAATCTCGACGCGCTGCCGGAAAACGCGGCCGCGGATCAGAAATCGCTGAAGCGACTGGGGCTGAACGCCGCGCTCGCGATGCCGCTCGCCGGCAAGGACACGTTTCTCGGCGTGCTCGCGTGCGGGTCGTTCGCCGAGCGCCGCTGGCCGGATGAGCTCAAAGCGAACCTGCGGCTCGTGAGCGAAGTGCTCGCCAACGCGCTCTCACGCAAGCGCAGCGAAGACGCGCTCCGCACGAGCGAGCTGATGAAGTCGGCGATCCTGCAATCGCTGCAGACCGGCGTCGCCGTCGTCGATCGTCTGGGCAGCGTCGTCGCCTTGAACGAAGCGTGGACGACCGTCGCGCGTCAGAGCGGCGCGATGGACGTCGCGGTCGGCGGCAACTTGCTCATGAGCTGTGAGGCCGCGGCGCGAATGGGCGAACCGCTGGCGCGCGCGCTCGCCCCGGGCATCGCGGCCGTGCTGAGCGGAGTGCAGCCGGAGTTCTCGCTCGATCATCGATCCGATTTGGGACCGTCTCCACAATGGTGGACGCTGCAGGTCTTGCCGCTCGGGTCACCGGAAGGCGGTGCGGTGATTGCGCAGTCGGACGTGACCGCTGTCCGGCGCGCGGAGCTCGAAGCGCAGCGGAGCCGCCAGGAGCTGGCGCACGTCGCGCGAGTCTCGACCGTCGGCGAGCTCACGGCGTCGATCGCGCACCAGCTCAACCAGCCGCTCTCGGCGATCATGACCAACGCGCAAGCGGCGCGGCGCGTGCTCGATTCGCCGAATCCGGATTTCGTGAAGCTCCACGCGATTCTCGTGGACATCGTCAAAGACGACCGGCGCGCGAGCGACATCATCAAGCGCCTGCGCGAGCTCTTGCGGCGCGGCGAGCTCGCGATGACGCGGGTCAATCTCACGAAGCTGATTCGCGAAGTCGCCGATCTCGTCATCGGCGATGCGATCGTGCGCGGCGTCACGGTCTCGCTCGACGTCGACCATCATCCCGTCTTCGTCCGCGGCGACAGCGTGCAGCTGCAGCAGGTCGTCCTCAATCTCCTGCAGAACGCGATGGAAGCGGTCGGCGATCAGCCATCGGGCTCACGCATCGTCACGCTGCGGTGCCGCGCCGTCGACGGAGAGGCCGTCCGCGTGAGCATGTACGACACCGGCCCGGGCCTGCCCGCCGGCGGCGAGGACCTCGTGTTCGAGCCGTTCTACACCACGAAGCCGACCGGCATGGGCATGGGTCTGTCCATCGTGCGATCGATTGTCGAAGCGCACGGCGGAACGATCCACGCCGCCAATCAGGAACGTCTCGGTGCGGTCTTCGAGGTACTGCTGCCGGTCGACGCCGGCCAACCTTCCTGACACGCGGCGCCCTTGGCCAACCGGCCAATGACGCCCGGCCTTTCGGGCGCTATTCGAGTTTGGCGGGGCTCAGCCGATCGGCCATGCGGACGAGCTCAGCGAGCGAGTCGGCGCGCATCTTGTGCATGACTTGCGCACGATGCGCTTTGACGGTGCGCTCGGTGGTGCCGAGCTGCGTCGCGATCTGCTTGTTCGGTAAACCCGACACGACCAGCCCCATCACTTCGCGCTCGCGCGGCGTGAGCTTGTCGTGAAGCGCGCGCAACCGCCCGGTCTCCTCCCGGTCGTGGCGCTGCACGCGCGCTTTCGCGAGTGCGGCGTTGATCACGTCGAGCAGGGCCTGGTCGTCGAACGGCTTGGTCAGCACTTCCATCGCGCCGGCCTTCATCGCGCGCACCGTCAGCGGCACGTCGGCGTAGGCCGTCACGAACACGATCGGCAGGTCGTGTCCCATCGACACGAGCGAGCGTTGGAGATCGAGTCCGCTCGGGCCGGGCATGCGGACGTCGAGCACGAGACATCCGTCGACGACGGCATGCTCGACGCGCTTGAGAAAGTCCGCCGCGTTCGAAAACATTTCGCACGGCAGCCCGACCGATTCGAGCAGACGCTGGACGGCCGTCCGGACGGACGGGTCATCGTCCACAATAAACACGGTCGGAGAACCGACCTCGGTCATTTCGGCTGTGGCGCCCTGGCCTCGCATGGCCGTCAATGATAGCGCGGCCCGTGCATCGAAAAATGTACTACTACCGGCAGTAATTGCACCCGATCAAATCTGTGATCTTCGCGTTGCCCCAATGATCACTTCTGATCACTTCTGTCACGGGCGGGCCCCCGCGCACGCATCCGGGCGGGTGCCGCATCCGGCGATCGTCCTCCGCCGCGATGACCGCGACCTGCCGCGAGTGCTAGTGAACGATGCCCTTGCGAACGGCGCAGAGGACGATGTCGGCCGTGCTGTGGAGATCAAGTTTCTCCATGATGTGCGCGCGGTGGGTCTCGGTGGTGGTCGGACTGATGTGGAGCAGCGCGGCGACCTGCTTGTTGCTGTGACCTTCGGCGATGAGCTGAAAGACCTCACGCTCGCGCTCGGAGAGCGTGTCGTAGCGATCGGCAATCCCACGCTCCGCAAGCTGCCGGACGTACTCGTCGAGCAACACTTTGGCGACCGCCGGGCTGAAGAACGACTTCCCTTCGGAGACGGCGGTCACGGCCTGAATCAAATCCGCGTCCGCCGAATCCTTCAAGAGATAGCCGTGTGCGCCGGCACGCACCGCGCGCGTGACGTACGCCTCATCGGCGTACATGCTCAACGCGAGCAAGCGGGCGTTCGGCGCGCGGCGCTCGATCTGTTGCAGCGCCTCGATCCCGTTCAGCCGCGGCATCGCGATATCCATGATGACGACGTCGGGTTGGAGATCGAGGGCATGCTGCACGGCGTCGCGACCATCCCCTGCCTCGGCGACGACGATCCAGCCGGGCTGGCTCTCGAGAATCTTGCGCAATCCTTGGCGCACCAGCGTGTGATCGTCGGCCACGAGGATGCGAAGGTTGCTCATGATTGGCCTCACGCGGAGAGCGGCAGATCGACAGTGAGGCGCGTGCCCGCGCCGTCGGCGCTCTCGAGCCGCAGGCTGCCGCCGAGACTGACGACGCGCTCGCGCACGCCGATCAGTCCCAGCCCGTGGCCGTCGGTCATGCGCGGCGGTTGAGGCGTGAAGCCGTGGCCGTTGTCTTCGACGATCACGTGCAGCGCCGCAGCGTCGCGCGCGATCTCGACGCGGCAGGACGTCGCGCCCGCATGGCGCGCGACGTTGGTCGTCGCCTCCTGAATCACGCGGTAGGTGCAGACCTCGACGTCGTGCGGCAGGCGCTCGTCGAGCCGATCGATGCGAAGCTCGCTCGTGATGCCCGTCCGGCGCGAGAACGCGCGCAGATACCAGTCCGCGGTGTCGGAGAGACCAAGGTGATCGAGCATGGCGGGATGCAGCAGCTGCGACAGATCGCGCACCGTCGTGATCGTGCTGTCCGTGATCGATCGAGCCTCGGCGAGCGCCGCGTCGAGTGAGGCGGCGTGCGCGGTCCGGCCGGCGACGGCGAGCTCGAGCTTGAGCGCGCCGAGCGACTGGCCGATTTCGTCATGGAGCTCGCGGGCGATGCGGCGCCGCTCGTCCTCCTGTGCTTGCAGGAGGCGCGTCGACAGCCGCGCGAGCTCGCGCGTCTGGTCGACCTCGTGGAGGTGCGTCTCGCGTACGCGTGCGTTGAGCCGGGCGACCGCGCGAGCCGCGAGCAGGGCGACGACGAGCGCGAGACCAATCGTCGTGAGGCTCGTGAGCCAGATGCGCGTGTGCAGCGCACCCCGAATCTGCGCCAGCTCTTTTTGCTCGGCCTCGAACGCGTCCTGGTTGAGCGCGTGAATTTCGTCGGAGATTCTGATGACGGTTTCGCGCCGCGGCAGCATCTCATCGCGCAGGTACGCCCGCGATTCGGCCGGCGTGGCGCCGCCGACCATCGTCAGGACCGGCTCGATGGCACTCCAGTAGTCGCGGAGCTGCTGGCGCAGCCGATCGACGTCGGCCCGCTCCACGCCTGCGCGCGGCGCGTAATCGGCCATCGCCTGCTCGATCGTCTGCCGAAGGCGCGCGAGCTCGGCGCGATAGAAGTCGGCTTGCGACGGATCGGGATCGGCCAGCGCATCGCGGAGATAGATCGAGCTCAAGAGCGACTGCACGCGCACGGTCGACAGGAGCTCTTCGTTTCTGAGGAAACGCGCGCGCAGCAGCGCGCTGCGTTCGTCGGTCTCGACGGTGCCATCCGCGACCGCGTAACCGAACAGCAGCCAGAGCGTGAAGACACCGCCAAACCCGAGAAGGAGCAGGACGCGCAGGCGGGGGCCGGCGGCCAGACGAGGCGGTTCCCCAGACAGACGGTCAACACGCGTTACGGCCGAGCCAGGCGCCATGGCCCACGTCCTCCGTCGCGACCGATTCAGGACAGCCCGCTGGGGCGAGGGCTGGAATCCCGGCTTGCGGAATCAGAAATACAGTGTCGACAGGATACTACCAGGGAGACCGACTGCATACCCTACCTCAGCATCCAACGTCACGTATCGCGGGGGGACCAGAGGCGCTGCCGGCGCTTGCGGTCATGGGTCATTGGCGCCCCGAGAAGCGCGATCGGAACGGAGGAGGGCCAAGGAGGAAAGATGACGCGAGTCTTCCGAGGGATCCTGCTCACGACAGGCATCCTGGCACTGTGCGCCGGCTCGGCTCATGCACAAGGCAAGGGATCAATCTTCGGCAAGGTCACTGATCCGTCAGGCGGAATCCTGCCGGGCGTGACCGTGACTGTCACAGGCAGCGGGCTGCAGCGGCCGCTGGTGGCGGTCACGGGCGCGAGCGGAACGTATCAGTTCCCCACCGTGCCGATTGGCACGTATACGGTGACGTTCGAGCTGAACGGCTTCAAAAAAGCCTCGCGGCCGGGCGTGGTCATCGAAACGAACTTCAACGCACCCATCGATCAGAAGATGGAGATCGGGCAGGTCTCGGAGGAAATGACGATCACCGCGGCCGCACCGGTCGTCGACACCAAGAAGACGACCACCGGCGCGACGTTCAACAAGGAGATCCTCGAGAACATCCCGACGGCGCGTGACCCGTGGCAGATCATCAACATGACGCCGGGTGTTCAGGCGGGCTTGAACGTCGGCGGCTCCTCGTCGGGCCAGCAAGTCGGCCTCTCGGTGTACGGCACGGGCTCCAACGTGCAGTGGAACCTCGAGGGCGGCTCGATCACGGACCTCTCATCGAACAGCTCGCCGTCGTACTTCAACTTCGACTCGTTCGAACAGATCCAAGTGACCACCGGCGGCGGCGACGTGTCCGTGCAGTCGAGCGGCCTCAGCATCAACCTCGTGAGCAAGAGCGGCAGCAACGTGTTCAAGGGCACGGCGGTCGCCACCTTCGAAAACGACGCGATGCAGGCCAACAACGTCACGCCCGAGCTGTTCTACTCAGGCACGAGCGGACTGCTCTCGGGCAATCCGCTGCAGAAGATCACCAATTTCTCGGTGGAATACGGCGGGCCGATCAAGCGCAACCGGCTCTGGTTCTGGGCCGCGGCCGACAAGCAGGACATCAACGTCGGCGTCGTCAACTTCTTCGACCAGAGCAAGGGCCAGTTCTGCAGCCAGCTCGTCGCGGCGCAGAAGGCCGGCAACCTCTCGGGCACGGCGACGTACGACAAGCTCAACGATGTCGTGAACTGCCTGACCAACGACAAGACGGTGATCAAAGACGTGGAGTGGAAGTTCAACTACCAGCTCAACGCGGCGAACAAGATCCAGTATTTGTTCACGAGCGACAACAAGTACCGCAACCACCGCGGCGCCAGCTCGAACACGGCGCAGGAAGCGACGACGCAGCAGACAAGTGACATGCCGTGGGGCTTCCCGCTGCCGACGCACTCACTGACGCACACGCTCATCCTCACCGACAAGCTCGTGTTCAATAACCAGTTCACGTACGTCGGCGGCGGGTTCTTCCTGGATTATCAGGACGTGCCGCCGCAGGGCGACTGTCTCCAGAGCCGGTACCTGAACACGTCAAACTCGGCGGACTACCAGACAGGCACGCGCGCGAGCGGGAATTGCCTGTGGAACGTGCAATCGCTCAGCAACAACACGACGAGCCTCTCGAGCAGGTCGCTCGCCAGGACCTATCAGACCGTCCGCAAGTCGTGGGAAATCAAGACCGATGGCACGTACTTCCTCACCAACAAGCTCGGTGGCGACCACAGCTTGAAGTTCGGCGCCGGCTGGCGTCGCAATCCGATCATGACCTACTCGCACTACAGCGGCGGCGCGCGCGCCCAGGTGCAGTGCGTGGGCAACAACGCGAGCCTGTGCGGCGCCGGCAACTTCGCCGCCCCCGGTTCGGCCTCGGGCTTCGTCGCCCGGTCCGCCACGCTCGGCCGCGATCGGTTGTCGCAGAACAACGACTGGTGGACGTACAACGGCTACATCCAGGACGGCTACAGCCGCGGCAAGTGGCGCATTCAGGGCGGCCTGCGGTACGACTGGCAGACGTCGAAGTACCTCGGCGGCTGCATCGCCGCCAACGTCGTGCGGCCGGACTTGCTGCCGGCACAGTGCGACGCCGAGACGAACTTGTCCACGGTGCTCGATCCCGCGACCGGGCTGCCCCAGCTCGATGCCAACGGCAACCCGATCCTTGAGCCGATTCCGTCGTTCAGCGTCTTCGCGCCTCGCGTGTCGGCGACCTACGACGTCTTCGGCAACGGCAAGACGTCCGTGCACGCGAGCTACTCGCTCTACTACCAGACGAAGATCACGCTCGCCAACAGCCTGAGCGGCCTCGGCTCGCTGCAGCTCACGTGGGGCAACAACCTCACGAATGGCGCCTGCAGCACCACCGCCGGCGCCTCATGCTGGACCGATACGAACCTCGACGGCATCATCCAGCCCAACGAGCTCATCGGCACGCCGACGCCGAGCAGCAGCCGCTTCGACATCACGACCGGCAAGCTGACGCCGGCCGGCAACTCCGTCGATCCGAACGCGAAGCTCGCGCGCACAAAAGAGTTCATCACCGGCGTGCAGCACGAGCTGATGCCCAATCTCGCCGTCGGCGTCGACTACGTCTATCGCAAGTACGACGACGGCACGGCGTCGTACACGGCCGGCTTCCAGCCGGGCGCGCCGGGGTTCCCGCTCTCGCAGATCTACACGGGCCCGCTCTACTACACCGATCCGGTGGTCGGCATTTCGGCACCGTACTACCAGATCTGCAACGGCTGCTCGCGGCCATCGGGCGTCGGCACGATCACGATCACGAACCTGAGCTACTCGACCTATCAGGCGGTCGTCCCCACGCTGACCAAACGGTTCAGCAACAAATGGCAGATGAACGCGTCGGCCACGCTCCAGACCAACCCGGGCTACAACCCGTTCGGGTCGTACGTGAATCCGACCGGCATCTCGTTCCAGGACGGCACCAACACCACGGCCCGGTACCTGATCAAGATCAGCGGGACGTACGCGCTGCCGTACGGAATCAACGCCTCCGGCAACCTCAACGTGAACGAGGGTGACACGCGCGTCATCTCGATCAGCGGTCCCGGCAACGTCTACGGCGGTGTCAGCAGCACCGGCGCGGCGACGACGATCGGTCCGTACAACACACTGCGCTTCCAGAATGACGGCAGCACTCGGCTCCAACCAACGAAGCTGCTCGACCTGGGATTGCAGAAGGTCTTCACGTTCAGAGGTGGCAAGAACCGTGTGAAGCTGATGTTCGACGCCTTCAACATCTTCAACGTGAACACGATTCTCGGCTACACCAGTGACACGATTTCGAGCTCGCGCTTCGCCGCGCCGTCCTCGATCGTGCCGCCGCGCGTCTTCCGCATCGGCGCCCAGCTGGTGTTCTGATGACGAACGACTGAACGGTCCCACGCGCCGACCCCCGCGGCGAACGACAGCACGGACCTGGGCATGGCATCGCCCAGGTCCGTGCTGTGTTCTTGTGGCTCGCTGGACGACAAACTGCGCGCCCGGCGCGGATGCGCACCAGGCCGTGTATCGGATCTTCAGGGTCCGGCGCGAGAGTCGCCAAGGACAGCTAACACTGGCGGCTCGCTTGCCTCGCAGCGCTTCGGCAGGTGGCTGGTGCTATGTTTACGCAGGATCCGTCATGAAAAAGCTCATCCTGCTCTTCGTCATCCTCTCCGTGCCCGTCACCGTGCCGTCGGCGCTGCAGAGCGCGGACATGTCGCGCTGGCAGCAGCAAGCGGGCCGCATCACGATCGTGCGCGACGACTGGGGCATCGCGCACGTCACCGGCAAGACCGACGCCGATGCGGTCTTCGGCATGGTCTACGCGCAGGCCGAAGACGACTTCAATCGCGTCGAGACGAACTACCTCAACGCGATGGGCCGGCTCGCGGAGGCCGAGGGCGAGTCGAAGGTCTACCAGGACCTGCGCATGAAGCTCTACATCGACCCGGAGGTCCTCAAGACGGACTACGCGTCGAGCCCGGCGTGGCTGAAGAGCTTGATGAACGCGTGGGCGGACGGCCTCAATTTCTATCTCGCGACGCATCCGACCGTGAAGCCGCGCGTCATCACACGCTTCGAGCCATGGATGGCGCTGTCGTTCACCGAGGGCAGCATCGGCGGCGACATCGAGCGCGTGAACCTCAATCAGCTCCAGGCGTTTTACGGCAAGACGCCCGCGAGCGAGCTTGCGGCCGACACGGCGGCGGTTGAGCCGATTGACGATGAGCCGCGCGGATCGAACGGCGCGGCGATCGCGCCCTCGAACACGACGGCGCATCACGCGCTGCTCCTGATCAACCCGCACACGTCGTTCTTCTTCCGGTCCGAGCTCCAGATGACCAGCGAAGAAGGTCTCAACGCGTACGGGGCGGCGACGTGGGGACAGTTCTTCATTTATCAGGGCTTCAATCCGCGCGCCGGATGGATGCACACATCGAGCGCCGTGGACAACACCGACGAATTCCTCGAGACCGTCGAAAATCACAGCGGGAAGTTCTTCTACAAACACGGCGACAACTGGCTGCCGGTGAGGACGAGCGAGATCACCGTGCCGTACAAGACCGACGCCGGCATGGCGAAGAAGACGTTCACGACGTACGCGACGCCGCACGGCCCGATCGTCCGCGACCTGAACGGCAAGTGGGTCGCCTTCGCGCTGATGAACGAGCCGGTCAAGGCGCTGACGCAGTCCTACACGCGCACCAAAGCGACCGACTACAAGTCGTTCCGCCAGTCGATGGAGCTGCACACCAACTCGTCGAACAACACGATCTTTGCCGACGCGGACGGCGACATCGCGTACTTCCACGGCAACTACATCCCGAGGCGCGATCCGAGCTTCGACTGGACGAAGCCGGTCGACGGCAGCGATCCCAAGACCGATTACCAGGGGCTGCTCTCGATCGACGAAACGCCGCACCTGCTGAATCCGGCGAGCGGCTGGCTCTACAACTCCAACAACTGGCCGTGGTCGGCGTCGGGACCGAGCAGCCCGAAACAGAGCGACTATCCGAAGTACGTCGACAACGGCACGGAATCGGCGCGCGGTCTCCACGCGGTGCGCGTGCTGCAGGACAAGAAGGATTTCACGCTCGACTCGCTCATTGCGGCGGCGTTCGACAGCTACCTCACGTGGTTCGACAAGCCTCTGCCGGCGCTGATCAAGGCGTGGGATGAGACGCCCGCATCGAATCCGCTGCGCGCCAAGACGGCCGAGCAGATCGCTGTGCTGCGCAACTGGGACCAACGCTGGTCGGCAGCTTCGATT
>CAYQRM010000030.1:0-3186 GCA_964419785.1 uncultured Solibacteraceae bacterium
TGTCGCGGCCGTCGTGTTCGATGTAGCGCTGCACGTAGAAGACCGGTCTCGTCTGATCGAGCGCCCGGACGATTCGAAACGCAACGTCGGGATCGCTGACGCGAACCAGCCCGCACCCCATCGATCCGAAGATCGGCTTGATGACCGCGTCGCCGAACCGCCGAACCGCGGCGAGCGCGTCGGCCGTCGTCTCGCAGACGACCGTTTCTGGCGTGTCGAGGCCGGCCTCGTGCAGCAGCGCGTCGGTGTAGAACTTGTCGACCGACCGCTCGATCGCGCGAGGCGAATTCATGACGAGCACGCCGTGATCTTCGATCCAGTGCAGCGCGTCGACGCGGAAGATGATCTGCTCGAGCGAGCCGCTCGGAATAATGCGCGCGAGCACCGCGTCGGCGTGAAAGAGCGCCGCCTGTTCGTTCGTGATGCCGGCAGCAGATCGTTCTCCGCCAAGCCGCGCGACCAGCGATTCATAGCGCAGCACGATCGCCACGTGGCCGCGTGCCGCCAACGCCCGACACAACTCGTCCGTGTGCCATCCGGTACGCGCGCTCAAAATGACGAACTGCACCCGCGGTCCCTATGCCTCGAAGAGCGACGCCCGGAGCACGTCGATATTCAAGCGCCCGCCATGAAACGTCTTTCCGCTCGTGGCGCTCGCGAGCCACACTTCCGCCGGACTGAACAGCATCGGATCGATCTTATAGAAGTCGTTGTCGTAGCGTTTGAAGATGTCGTAGAACGGCGTGCCGTAGTCCTTTGACGCGGACGCCGGCAGCCGCTCGGCCAGCTGTTTGAGCTCCTCGTCGTCAGCGCGGACGACATAACGCGCCTGGCTGCCGTAGAGCACGCAGTCGTTCGTACGGCCGATGGCGCGCATGTCGCTGCGCGCCGTCGGCGCGAGCGGCGCGGTGCCCATCGCGCTGACCACACGCGTGACGTCGAACCCGAGCGTGTCCATCTTGTGGAGTCCCGTCTCGATCATCCGCGCGACGATCTGCACGCCTCCGGCGAGACTCGCCGTCGGGGCGATCGCGAACGTCAGCGCGCCTGGCGCGACGCCCGCCTTTCGCGCGACCCACTCCGCGACGTCGTCGGTTGGCGCGGTCCGCCCCTCGAGCACGAGCACGCCGCGCGAGGTGTCTTCACCGTAGCCAAGCTTGCCAAACAGCTCGTGCTCGACGCGGGCCTTGGCACGAAGCGGACCCGACCCCATCGCGAAATATCCGTCGGGATTGATGGCCCATCCCGCGTACTGCGACGCCATGCACGCGTGGGCAGGATGATCGGTCCACACCTGCAGCCCCGGCCAGGTCTCGCCAGCGATGACGATCGGCACATACGAGACGTGACCAAATCCGCCCATACACAGTTCCACGAGCATCGCGCCGGCGGCGAAGCCGCCAGACACGTCGATGCCCGCGTCGATCACGCGCGCACCCGACGCGAGCGTGTGCACGGCGAGGCGCAACTCCGATGCGCGCCCCGCGGCGTCGTCCGCAATCGCCCACGCGCGCTCGTTCATGTGGAGATCGATCACGACGCCACCCATTCGAGAATCTCGCCGCGGCCCGGCGTCCCTGAATCGCCACAGTACCGCCGGAACCGGCCATCGATCGTGCGCGCGTCGACCGAAAGCCCGTACTGCCGACGGAGGTACGTCAGCATCACTCGCACGTGCGGCGGTTGATACGTACATGCGTACCAATACGTCGCGGGCGGTACGATTCCGCCAAGCGCGATGATACTTCCGCGTTTGCTCGCTCGTCCCGGATCCGGCCCTGTGCGTCCGAACACCACCAGCGTGCCCGCGATGATCGCACGCGCCGCGTCGCGTCCCGCGTCGCCTCCGACGACGATGAGCCCGCGGCGAGCGCGTGCACCCGCATCGGTGCCGGCCGAGCCGACGACGACAATTTCGCCGCCGGTCATGCCTTTCGACGCACCTGGCGCAACCGCACCGAGTCGATCTCCTGCGCGTCCTCGCACGTGCAGTACACCGCCGCCCATCGCCATCCCCGCGTCGTCGCCCGCATCGCCCAGTACGTCCAGGCGCCCGCCCGTCATGCGCGCACCCACGCGCGCGCCGGCGTCGCCGTCGATCGTCAGCGCGCCCGCCGACATGCCTGCGCCAAGTCCGTTGACGCTCGTGGCCGCGCCAACAACACGTACGGTCGACGAGCGCTCGCCGGCGACATCAAAGAAGTCGCCCAATTGCGCAGTGCGTGCGCCGAGCCAGACAGGAAGGGCCGCGATCTCGGCCTGCGACAGCGTCGCAAAGCGATCGCCGGCGACGCCGTCGACCTCGAGCGTGCCGTCGAGCGGGCCGCGCAGCGTCAACGTGACGTGCTCGCTCATGATGTGCCGTTCATGATCGCGTGCAGATGAAACTTGTGTTTACCGAGGTTTCCGCCGAAGTTGCCGGCGGTGATCGTGTGCACGCCTGGACGGCACGCCGCGTCGATGCCGGCGCGCATCGCGCGGCGAATCGCGTCGGCGTCCACGCCATCGAGGACGAGCTCGAGTACCGAGTTCACGCCGTCGGGAAGCGCCGAGTCGGTCGACGCGCGAAGCGTCGGACAGTACGCATCGTTGGTCGATGCGATGAGCGACGCGTACCCGCGCGCGCCGATCTTGCTGCCGCTGCGCGCGACGCCTCCCGGAAACGGCAGAATCACGCCTGGCACGGTGGCAATCGCCGCAACGGCGGCCTCGGCGGAGGCGAGAGCACTGGTTTCGTCTTCCGCGAGAATCAGGAAGTTGCCGCCCCCGACGCCGTTCTTCAGCACGCCGAAGCTTTCCTCGACGAGAAACTCGCCTTCCATGACGGGGACGCGCCAGTATCTCCGGCCGCCGACAATCTTGCTGATCTGAAACCGGTCGCCGAATACCCGCAGCGCGCGGCCGGGCGTGACGCGCTGCGCCGCATCCGGCAGCCCGTCGAAGCAGCTCGTCGTCGGACACGTCAGCACCGTCTGGCCGATGCGCTCGATGAGTCGCTTGCCGAGACCGACTGGCTCCATCGCGAAGAAGAGCGCCGAGATGCCCGGGCGTCCGTCTGGCGTCTCCGCCGGCGTCAGCTCGCGTTCGATGGCCGCTTCGCACTTGCAGGCGATGACCGACGTCGCAAACCCAGTCAACGCCTGCGCCGCCGCGCGCGCCCAGCGGGCGTTGACCGCAGTGACGACC
>CAYQRM010000031.1:0-8402 GCA_964419785.1 uncultured Solibacteraceae bacterium
CCGACATCGTGTAGAAATGCCGCTCGCCAGGATGCACTTCGCTCGTCGTCAGGAAGAGCGTCTTGCGATCGGCCGAGAGCTGCGCGCTCGCGACTTCCCACTTGCCGGAGGTCAGCTGCGTCGCCGCCGGCGCCGCCGCACTGACGTCGATCGAGTACACGTGCATCCAGCCGTCCCTCTCGGACATGAAGAGCGCGCGCTTGTTGTCGGGCAACCACGCGAGGCCGCTGCCCGCGCCGCCAAAGCCGCCGCCTCCCCCGCCAATCGCCGCCTCTCGAATCCACGCATCATCATGCAGATGATCGATGACGGTCGACTTGCCCGTCGCGGGATCGACCTTGAGGTACCAGCGATCCTTGTTGTCCTGCGCGCGCGCGGTCACGACGGCTTGCGAGCCGTCGTTCGAGATGTCGGGCAGGGTCCAGTCGAGAATCCGCGGCACGTCAGGGTCCGAGGGCTTCGCTTTGCGCTCGACGCCAGCAAACGATGATCCGTCGATCCACGTCGTCTTGCCCGTCGCAAGGTCGACGGAGCCGAGCAGCCGCCGCGACTGCACGTCGCCGACGTTCGTGCGGCCGGTGATCATCTCCGGATAGGACGATGCGGTCACGTAGTTGGGGACGTCCTGATTGCGCGCGAGTCCTTCGGGCCGCTCGATGACACCGACCCATGCGTATTTGCCGTCGCCTGAGAGTTCGAGCTCGGACAGCGACTGGCGGGGACCGAGCTGCACGCGCGCGATTGGCGTTTCCGCCGCCGCGTTGCCGCCTGCGCCGCCGAAACGGCCGCCACGTCCGCCGCCGCCTTGCCGGCCGCCCTCAGACTGCTTGCGCAAGTAATCGATCAGATCGCGTTCTTCCTCACGCAGAAACTTCTGCGAGTCCGTGTCCGTGCCGCTCGTCACAGCCTGCGTGCCGCGCCCGCCGCCAGTGCCACGTCCGCCCGCGGCGCCGCGCCCGGCGGCCGCGTTGTTCGACGACGCCGCGCCGAGATCGCCCGCGACGATGTCCGTCAATTGCTGCTCGACGGGCGGCGGGGCCGAGGCATCGAGCGTCATCATGAAGAGATTGTTGTCGCGCACGAATGTGACTGCCGTGTCGTTGCGCGCCCAGCGCGCGTTCGTCTCCGACGCGGCCGTCCGCGTGAGCAATCGGCGCGCGTGCGTTGCGACGTCGTACACGACGACATCGCCGCCTTCCACGGTGAGGAGCCGCTTGCGCGCGCGATCGAACCGGCCAACTTCAGGCACGTCGATCGAGCGCGCTTCATCGGCGCTCAATTGCTTCAGGCCCGTGCCGTCGCGATTGACGACGTACGTCGAGGAGCGATCGTCATCGGGTTTCTGCCACGAGAAATAGATCTTCGACGAGTCTCGCGACCAGCGCACGGCAGACGGCGCGGTGCCGACGAGTTTGGGACCACGCATGATGCCGTCAACGGTCAGCATGGCGACGCCGGCCGGCGCGGGCGCGGCGACCCGCTGCTGGGCCAGCACAAAGGATGTTGCGGAGAGGGAAAGCGTCAGGATCAGCACTCGGCGCATGGTTTGCACTCTTTGGGGCGAAATTCGTCGGATCGGCGATTTCGCGCCGGAAATCGGCGCCCGCCGTGTCGCGGGCGGGACGTACGCGTCCCGGAAACGCGAATTTTCCGGCGATCAGTATAGTCGGCCGGCGAACCACGCCCGGGGTGAAGCCGTCTTAGATCACCACCGGACGACGACCGGTCTTCGGAGAGACATATGCGCACTACGTTCACGCGTCGGACTCTGCAGCTCGTCCTGACCACGGCCGCGATGCTTATCGCGAGCGGACCGCTCGCTGCTCAGCAACTGAAATCCCCGCTGCGCCAGCTGCCGGCTGACGCCGTGCAGCCGCCGGCGACGCAGCAATCCACCACGCCGCCACAGGCGACGCCACCTGCGGTGACGCCGCCGCAGGGCGCGTCGCAGCAGCCCGCCGCGAACGGTCCTGTGCTGCAGCTGTCGATCGATCAGGCGGTCGACATGGGGCTCGAGATGAGCCTCGGCCTCAAGGCGGAGCGCTTGAACGTCGACATCGCCGCGCAAGGCATCGCAGGCGCGCAGTCGGCGTTCATTCCGACGCTGACCGTCGGCTTCACCGGCAACACCGCGCAGCGACAGTCGACGGACTTCACGCAGGGCAACAGTGACATTTCGTCGCACAACAACGGCGGCCAGGGCGCGCTCGACCAGGTCTTGCCGTGGAATGGCACGAAGTACCACATCGGCTGGAACGCCAGCCGGGTGACGACGCTCGGCGGCATCAATACGTTCAACCCGCAGCTCGGATCGGCGCTCACGTTCAACGTCACCCAGCCGCTCTGGCGGAATTTCCGGATCGATTCGTCGCGCGGCAGCGTGTTGTCGTCGGAGATCTCCCACAAGATGGCGGACATCAACCTGCAGCAGCGAGTCGTCTCGACGCAGGCGAACGTGCAGCGCGCCTACTTGAATCTGGTCGGCGCGATCAAAGGCCAGGAGGTCGCGCAGCAGAACATGGATATCGCGCAGGACTCGCTACGAGCCGCGCGCGCGCGCGTGGCAGTGGGCGTCTCTCCCAATACCGACGTTATTCAGGCGCAGGCGCAGGCGGCGAGCTTCAGCGAGCAGCTCATCGTGGCGAACTCCGCGATCTCGACCGCCGAGGATCAGCTGCGCGAGCTTATTCTCGATCCGTCGCGGCCCGATTACTGGTCGGTCAAGCTCGAACCGACGTCGACGATTCTCTTGACCGAGCAAACCATTGACGCTGACGCGGTCATCAAGAATGCGCTCACCAACCGCCTCGACGCCGAAGCGCAGCGCCAGCAGATCGAGGTCACGAATCTCAATCTGCGCGTCAACCAGAATCTGGCGCACCCGTCGCTCGATCTGCAGGTGTCCTACACCGCGACGGGAACCGCAGGCACGCAGTTCACGTACGGCTCGGGCTTCCCGCCGCAGGTGCTCGGCGAGACGGACCGGAGCTTCAGCACCGCGCTCGGCGACGCGTTTCTCGGCGCATATCCCAGCTGGACGGTCGGCGTGCTGTTCGGCTACCCCATCGGCCGGTCCGGCGCGGAAGCGGCCACTGCGCAGAACACGCTGACGAAGCGCCAGCAGGAGATCAACCTGCAGTCGCTGCAGATCGAGATCGTGCGCGAGGTCCGGGAGGCCGTACGCGAGGTCTCGACAAGCTACCAGCGCGTGCAGGCGACGCAGGCCGCGCTCAACGCCACACAGGCGCAGCTCGACGCGCAGCAGCGCCGGTTCGAAGTCGGGCTCATCGGAAGCTTCGAGCTCCAGCAGAACCAGCGAGACCTGGCGCTCGCGCGCCAGAACGACCTGCAGGCGAAGATCGCGTACAACCTCGCGCTCATCACGCTCAACGCCGTTCAAAAGATCGCCCAATAGCGACTCGGGGGTTCCAGGAGGTTCCTGGAACCTCGGTCTGCTATATTCGCCGCGGTGCCCGTTTCGGTCACGGTTATCACGCGCGACGAGGCCGCGAACATCGATGCGTGTCTGGCGTCCGTCGCCTGGGCGGACGAGGTGCTTGTCGTCGATTGCGGCAGCACGGATCGCACGGTCGAGATCGCGCGCGCGCGAGGCGCGCGCGTGATCGTCACGGGCTGGCCTGGATATAGCGCGCAGAAAAATTTCGCGGCGGCCGAAGCCTCCAACGACTGGATTCTTTCGGTCGACGCCGACGAGCGCGTCACACCTGAGCTTGCGAGTGAGATCCGCTCGACGCTCGCCACCTCACCGACGATCGCCGGCTTTCGAATCCCGCGCGTGACATGGCACCTGGGCCGGTGGATCCGCACTACCGATTGGTACCCTGACTATCAGCTACGTCTCTACGATCGCCGGCGCGCGTCCTGGAAAGAACGCCGCGTCCACGAGTCCGTCACGGCCGACGGCCCGGTCGGTCAGCTGAAGAACGAGCTGCAGCACTACGCGTACCGCGACATCACGCATCATCACCAGACGATGGACCGGTATACGACGCTGGCGGCGGAGGACATGTACGCCTCTGGACGCCGCGCCGGCGTCGTCGACGTCGCGCTGCATCCGCCTGCGGCGTTCCTTCGCAACTACGTGCTCCGCCGAGGATTTACCGACGGCATGCCGGGTTTCATCATCTCGGTCATGAACGCTCACTACGTCTTTCTGAAGTTCGCGAAGCTGTGGGCGAAGGGCAAGTGATTCGATCGCTCCACGTCGACACCGCGGAGACGTGGCGCGGCGGGCAGAACCAGGTCCTGCTGACCGTCACAGGACTCGAGGAGCTCGGGCATCCGGCAGTGCTCGTGGCGCATGCGGGCGGCGAGCTGCGCCGGCGCGCGCGCGAGGGCCTGCGGTTCGTCGGCTTCTCACCGAAGAGTGAGTTCGACGTCCACGCCGGCTGGCAGCTCAACAAGGTCATCAACGACGTCAGGCCCGACATCGTCCACGCGCACGATGCCATGGGCGTCGCGCTCGCGGCCATGGCGATGCAGATGCCGTCGCATCCTGATCCGCCGCCCTTGCTCGTCGCGGCTCGCCGCGTCGACTTTCACCTCAAGCGCCACGCCTTCTCTCGCTGGAAATACCGGCAGGTCGACGTGTTCATTGCCGCGTCGAGCGTGATCGCGGAGATGCTCGCGGCCGACGGCGTCCCGGTCGATCGCATCGTCACCGTGCACGACGGCGTGAACCTGAGCTTCGTCGACAAGCAGCCGCTGGTCGATGCGCGCGCGACGTTCTGGCTGCCGCACGGCGCGCCGATTGTGGGCAACGTCGCGGCGCTCGTGCCGCACAAAGGACAACGGCACCTGGTCGCCGCGGCCGCGCGCGTGCACCGTGAGGAGCCCGACGCGCGCGTCGTGATCGTCGGCGAGGGCGAGCTACGTGCGCCGCTCGAGAAGCAGATCAAAGACCTCGGCCTCGAGCGGCACGTCTTGCTCGCCGGCTTTCGCGGCGACGCGCTCGGGTTGATGAAGTCGTTCGACGTGTTTGCGATGAGCTCGGTCACTGAGGGGCTCGGGTCGGCGATTCTCGAGGCGATGGCGTGCGGCCGCGCGGTGGCCGCGACGCGCGCCGGCGGAATTCCTGAGGTCGTTGTCGACCGCGAAACGGGCCTGCTCGTGCCGCCGCATGACGACGCCGCGCTTGCGACGGCGATCATCCGTCTCCTGCGCGAGGAGCCGCTGCGGCGCGCGCTCGGCGAGGCCGGCCGGCGCCGCGTCGAGGCGGAGTTCAGCGCCGAGCGGATGGTCGCGAAGACGCTCGCGGTGTACGAGCGGTTCCTCGACGAGCGCCGGGTCTGAGGTCGTCGACCGGCCTGCAGTGCTCGCGAAGCGGGCACTGCGCGCTTCCCTGCTTCGTCCGAAATCCGCACGCGCCCATCATGCTCAGGTGACACAGCGCGAAGTCGTACCGGACGGGATCGACGGGATCGATCTCGCGCAGCGCGCGCGTGATGTCGATCGCCATCTTCCAACCAGGCGTCGTGCGACGCGTCAGCCTGAGGCAGCGTCCGACGCGAATCGTGTGCGTGTCGAGCGGCACGACGAGCTGACGCGCGGGCACGGTCGTCCATCCGCCGGGATCGACGCCGTCGCGCCGCACCATCCAGCGGAGAAAGAGATTCAGCCGCTTGCACGCGGAGCCGGTCGACGGACGCGCGAAGAAATAAAAGACGCCGGGTGTCTTTTTCGCGCTGCGTCTGCCCTTGGCAACAAAGACTCGTGCGGCGTTCGAGAACTGCTCGAGCGCGGCGCCGACGTCTTCGGCGGCGGGGTCGAGGCCGGGCGCAAACGCCGCCTCGAGCGATCCGTGCTCGTCGAGATAACGCCGCAGGGTCCACATGAGCGCGACGAAATCGTCGCCGCGCGTCCAGCGATGGACGAGCGATCGCAGCGGTGCGCCGTCACGCGACGGTTCGAACGCGCGGACGAACTTCGCGGGCGCTGATCCCAGCACGCGGCAGACCGCTTCGACCGACTGCACGACGGAGGCCACTCGGCCAAACGCGAGACCGGCCGCGATGAACGCGACGATCTCACGGTCGTCCACACGCTCGTACCTGCGGACCACCTGGATGGGATCGACCGCCGACTCAGGGTAGTTGAAGGAAGCGTACAGAGTGTCGAGAGCGGTCTTCATTGGCGATCGGCGATGTCAGATCTGCGAGCGCAAAGCCATCGGACGATCGCCCGATCGATCGATGTATCGATGATCGATCCTCGATGGTTTGCCATCGCCGATCCTACATCGTCAATCGCAGACGATCTAGAAGCGCGTAATCGGCGTGCCGGCCTTGCAGAGCGGACAGTCGCTCGCGAGAACATTGTCGGGCGCTTTGTACTCCGCGAGGGCGAAATTCGGTACGCCGAGGTCGACGATGGCCTCGAGGCGATCGTAGATTTCGGCGGTGGCGATGACCGATCCGCCGGCCTGTTCGATCACTCCCTTCGCCCGCTCGAAGGTCTTGCCAGTGTTCCGCACGTCGTCACACAAAAGGACCGGGCGTCCGGACACGACCTTCTGGTAGAACGGGCGCAGCACGAGCGCGCCGCCGGCGTCCACAGAAAGCGGCGCGAAGCTCGCGCGCGGACGCGTGAGGCTTCGACGCCCGTCGAGCAGTCCCGCGACCGTGTGCGCCAGGAGCGCGCCGCCCATCACCGGGCCGGACACGACGTCGACGCGCTCGGTGATTTCGCCGGGCAGCAGGTCAATCAGATCCTGCGCGAACCGCCAGATCAGCGACGGCTGGCGAAAAATTCCGTGCGGGTTGACGTAGACGCGCCCGTGATAACCATTGCCGTAATCGAAATGCCCATCGATCATGAGCACTTCGTTCTCTTGAAGGTTGGCGAGCGCCTGGCGGCGTAGATTGTTCATCGTAGTGATAACGGACCTGCCTCCGGATGGACGAAGACGATGCGGCCTCCGACGATGGTTGCCGCCGGCGCGCCGCGAAGCGTCCAGCCATCGAATGGAGTGTTCTTCGATTTCGATTTGAGCGCGGTCGCGCGGACGGTCACGGTCGCGTCAGGTGCGACCACGGTCACGTCCGCGGGCCCGCCCTCGGCAATCGTACCGCCCGGCACGCCGAGAATTCGCGCGGGCGCCGCAGACAGCAAATCGACGAAGCGCGGAAGATCGATCACGCCCGGGTGCACGAGCCTGTCCAGGCAGATCGACACGCACGTCTCGAGGCCGACGATGCCGAACGGCGCGCGATCGAACTCGAGCGCCTTCTCGTCGGCGTGATGCGGCGCGTGATCGGTCGCAATGGCGTCGATCGATCCGTCGCGCAGACCTTCGATGAGCGCGTCCCGATCGGCCGCCTCGCGCAACGGCGGATTCATTTTCAGGTTCGTGTCGTATCCGCCGCGCTCTTTGAGCGCGTCGTCGGTCAGCGTGAAATGGTGCGGCGTGACCTCGCAGGTGACCTGCACGCCGTGGGCCTTGCCGGCGCGTACGGCGCGCAGGGACTGCCGCGCGCTCATGTGCGCGATGTGAACGCGGCAGCCCGTGAGCTCGGCCATCGCGATGTCGCGCTCGACCATCACGGATTCGGCCGCGCCGGGAATGCCGCGCAGACCGAGCAGCGCGGTGACGGCGCCCTCGTGCGCAACGCCATCGCCCTTCAGCGTCGGGTCCTCGCAGTGGTCGATGACGAGCAGGTTGAACATCGACGCGTACTCGAGCGCGCGACGCATCAAGAGCGCCGTCGCAATCGGCCGGCCGTCGTCGGACACCGCGACGCACCCCGCCCGTCGCAGATCGCCCATCTCGACGAGCTGCTCGCCCTTCGAGCCCATCGAGACCGCGCCAATCGGGTACACGCGCGCAAGATTCGCTTCCGCCGCGCGCTTCTTGATGAATTGTGTGACCGCCGCCTGGTCGTTAATTGGTTCGGTGTTCGGCATGCACGCGACGGCCGTGAATCCTCCAGCCACCGCCGAGGCCAGGCCTGAGGCGATCGTCTCCTTGTGCTCCTGTCCCGGCTCCCGCAGGTGCACGTGCATGTCGATCAACCCGGGCATCACGACGAACGGCGACGGCAGCTCGACCACGCGCGCGCCATCGGCCGAAAGATTCTGTCCGACGCGCGCGACGCGATCGCCTTCGATCAGAATGTCGCACGCGCCATCGCGCTTCGCGACGGGATCGACCACGCGCGCGCATTTCAACAACAGTGTCATCGTCTGTGTCTGCCTCTCAGTCAAGCGATCGCTTCGACAGGCCGTCCTGTCTGCCTCTGAGCCGGGCGATCGCGTCGAACGCGCCGCGGGACAGGCCCCGGCTTGCGCCATCGGGGCCAGGCCCGCGCTCAGCTCAGGGTCTTTGCCCTCTGCCCCATCGTTCTTGCCCTCTGCCCTACCGTTTGCCCTCTGCCCTACCGTTC
>CAYQRM010000032.1:0-8675 GCA_964419785.1 uncultured Solibacteraceae bacterium
CGCCTACGGACATGAGACAAATTCTATCCGGGTACGTCAGGTACATCAGGTACATCAGGTACATCAGGTACGTCGGGTACGTCGGGGCCGAGGAGAGCGAGCGCGACTATGAGCAGTACTGCCCCACCCGCGCCTTCGTGAGGTCGAGCGCGCGGGCGCCCACTGCAGGCGCCACGCCCGCGGGCGCGAAGATCACGACGAGCGCACGCACGGTCGCCGGGGTGACCATCGTGCGGGCCGAATCGGACGTCGGATTGCCGAACGGCCCCTGGTCGTCGGCGAGCACCAGGCGCTCCGCCACGTGCACGACGTCCTTTCTGATGCCCGCGTATTCCTCCCCCGCGCGCCCGAGGCGCAGCGTCACGCCGCCTTCAACGCGATCGAGATCGTACAGACCGAACGGCAGCTGCGATTCGAGCGAGCACCAGTTGATGATGTCGACGAGACTGTTGATGCGCGGCAGCGCATCGCCTTTGCGCACGCGGCGCAGCAACGCCTCCGATGACGGGCGCGTCTTGGTCGGATCGATGCCGACGTGCTTGTACATCGTCCTCACGGCGGAAATGACGTCGACCGGCTCCGGCCGCGTTCGCATCGCGGCCGCGGCGCCAGCGAGCGGCGCGTCCTGTCGGTCGTCACGCGCGACGACGCGCACGGGTTCGAGCGCGGCCCAGACGGGTCGAACGATCGACGCGACTTCCGGTGCGATGTTGATGTCCATGCTACACGCTCATTCCCAGCCCAGGCTCAGCGGCGACCACCGACCGCACTCGCTCGGCGAGCCCGCGCGCGTCATCGCGCTCGAGGCCCTTGGTCGCGATGGGATCGTGCACGACGAGCTGCACCGTGGCGGGACACGTCATGAGCCGGCCGGCGGGCATCACGTCGCGAGTGCCGACGAGGCTCAACGGCACGACCGGCCAGCCGTTTTCTATCGCGAGCAGAAAGACTCCGCCCTTGAACTTCTTCACGCGCCCGTCGCGCGTGCGCGAGGCTTCCGGAAACACGAGCAGCGACGCCCCCTGCGTCGTCAGTCGCTGCATGCGCTTGAAGATTGAGGCGCCGGGATTCTTGCGATCGACGAGCAGATGCCCGGACCATCGCAGGTGCCAGCCGATGAACGGCACGTACCCAAGCGCCGCCTTCGCCATCAGCCGCAGCTGATGCGGCAGCGTCGCGAAGATTACCGGGATGTCATAGAAGCTCGAGTGGTTGGCGACGAAGATGCAGCTCGCCGTGACCGGAGGCAGCGTCCCGCGCACGTCAACGATGACGCCGGTCGTGCGCAGAATCGCTCGGCCCCACCACTGCGCGCACCGATGGGCGAAGACGCCTGAGCGGTCGAACGGTCGGGACAGCAGCGACATCAGCCCCAAGACGATCGTGCAGATGCCGATGACGGGAATGAGATAGAAGACCGTCCGCCACCAGTGATACGGCGGGAGGTTCACGCCTGCGCGGCCGAACGCGGACGACGTCCGGGATCCTCGCGCTCGGCGTTGCCCGACGGCGCCGCAGCGGCGCCGGCCTCGGCATGGCGGCCGAAAATCATGCGCCCGGCCGTCGTTTGCAGCACGCTGGTGACGATGATGTCGAGGTTGCGGCCGATCTTGCTGCGCGCGTTGTCGACGACCACCATCGTGCCGTCATCGAGATACGCCACGCCCTGGTTGTATTCCTTGCCTTCCTTCGTGATGAACACGCTCATCTGCTCGCCCGGCAGCACGACCGGCTTGAGCGCGTTTGCCAGCTCGTTGATGTTGAGCACGTCCACGCCGCGCAGCTGCGCGACCTTGTTCAGGTTGAAGTCGTTCGTCACGATGCGGCCAGTGAGCGTTCGCGCGAGCTCGATGAGCTTGAGGTCGACTTCCTTGACCGCGGGAAAGTCGACATCCGAAATCAGAACTTCGACGCCGCCCATCTTCTGAATGCGGTGCAGGATGTCGAGTCCGCGTCGCCCGCGATTGCGCTTCAACGGATCGGACGAGTCTGCGACGAACTGCAGTTCCTTCAAGACGAACTGCGCGATGACGAGCGTGCCGTCGAGAAATCCGGTCTCGACGATGTCGGCGACGCGTCCGTCGATGATCACGCTCGTATCGAGAATCTTGTAACGCTTGGTCGGACGCGCGTCCTGAAAGAGGGACACGAACTTCGCCGGCTCGAGCCACTCGCCCTTCCGCGCCCCCAGCACGACCCCGAGGTACGGCAGCACGACGAGAATCAGCATGTGCACGAACTTGACCTTGGTGTCGCTCGTGTCGGTCCAGGACAGGCCGAGGTGGATGCTGTTCGCGATCCACAGGCCGAGCGCGCCGCCGATGAGGCCGCCGAGGACGCTCGTCACCGCCGCGTCGCGCATCCGCGCCTCGATCAGCACGATCAGCAGGCCGAGCCCCAGGCCCAGCGCGACGTTGAACGCGAAATGCCCGTCGATCGGGCGAATCAGCGTCGCGATGTACACAAAGGCCGCGACGAACAGCACTCGAAGGAGCACGTAGCCGTGCATGGCTCAATTGTATCGGCTTGGCCGCGTGCGCCGCTACATCAGCGCGTCAAGGGCCTCGCCGACCGTGCGCACGCCGATGACCGAAACGTCCGGCGGCACGTCGGCCGGCGCCAGATTACCGTCGGGCACGACACAGCGGGTAAATCCGAGCTGGGCCGCTTCACGCACGCGCTGGGCCGCCTGCGCCGCGGCGCGCACCTCGCCGGCGAGTCCGACCTCGCCGAAGACGACCACGTCGGAAGGAATCGCGCGATTGCGCAGGCTCGAGGCTACCGCCGCGACGACCGCAAGGTCCGCGGCCGGTTCGGCAATCGTCATCCCGCCCGCAACGTTCACGTACACATCGTCGCTCGCAAGGTTGAGGCCGGCGCGCTTGTCGAGTACGGCGAGGAGCAGCGACAGCCGGTTGTGATCGAGACCGCTCGCCGTCCGCCGGGCGTTGCCGAAGGTCGAGGTGCCAACGAGCGCCTGGACCTCGACGAGGATCGGACGCGAGCCTTCCACCGTGCAGAGCACCGACGAGCCCGGCACATTCTTCGGACGCTCGGCCAGAAAGAGCGCGGAGGGGTTGGCGACGGGCTTCAGTCCGGCGCCGGTCATCTCGAACACGCCCAGTTCGTTGGCCGCGCCGAAGCGGTTCTTCACGGCGCGCACGACGCGATGCGCGTGCTGCTGCCCGCCTTCGAAGTACAGCACGGTGTCGACGACGTGCTCGAGCACCTTCGGGCCGGCGAGGCTGCCATCCTTCGTGACATGACCGACCAGGATCGTCGGCAGGGTTCGTCCCTTTGCCGCAAACAGGAGGTCGGTTGCGGCTTGTCGGACCTGCCCGACGCTCCCCGGCGCCGAGGGCAGCTTCAGCGAGAACACGGTCTGAATCGAATCGACGATGAGCAGCGCGGGCTTGACGCGCGAGACCTCGTCCATCAGCCGTTCCACGCACGTCTCGGCAAGCAGATACAGCGGCACCCGTCCGACGCCCAGTCGCTCACCGCGCAGTTTGATCTGATGTTCGGATTCTTCGCCCGAGCAGTACAGAACCGGCCCAACGTTCAAGGCGAAGTGCGCCGCCGCTTGTAAAAGGAGTGTCGACTTGCCGATGCCCGGCTCGCCGCCGAGCAGCACGAGCGATCCCGGGACGATGCCGCCTCCGAGGACGCGATCGAACTCGCTCACGCCGGTGCCCAACCGTTCGGCGACAACGGTGTCGACGTCAGCGTAGAGATGTGCCTTGCCGCCGCCGAGCGCGGGTTCCGCACCGCGCGACTCGAGCGGCGTGGCAATTTCTTCCACGAACGAGTTCCACGCGTTGCAGTCTGGACAACGCCCGAGCCACTTGGGCGATTGCGAGCCGCACTGCTGGCAACTGAAGACGGGCTTGGGGGGTTTCATCGGATCAAGTTAGAAGTTAGAAGCCAGAAGTTAGAAGTTAGAAGCCAGAAGTTAGAAGTTCGGAGGATCATGGAATCGCGCCAGCTTGTCACGCCGTTGCGTGGTCTCCAGTTTGCACTCTCGCACTATTGCGATGGCCGTGCCGGAATCCTTCCAAGACCGCAGCTTTCGTCTCGCGCTCGAATTGCTCAAGTTCTATCGCGTGCTCCTCCGGACCACAGACGTCCCGCACCACTTCGCGAACCAGGTGCTGCGTGCAGGAACTGCAACAGGTGCGAACGTCGAGGAGGCAAGATCTGCGTACTCGAGGCGTGACCTGGCCGCCAAATATGCCATCGGCCTGCGCGAGGCGCGCGAGTGCTGCTACTGGTTGCGTCTCATCAGAGCGGATCAGCCTCAGCTTGCGACTCCAATCGACGAGCTCCTCGAAGGCTACAGCCAACTCATCGCTGTGCTCACAACGGCAGTCCGAAAGCTCCGCATCACGACGGTGGCACTGCTCGTGCTGTTGGCGCTGACTGCCGGGTCGATCTCGTGTTTCTTTTCTTAGCTCCTCTTCACTTCTAACTTCTGGCTTCTAACTTCTAACTTGATCCGTACCGGCGCTCGATTCTGGCGCCGAGCCTGCACACGATCTCCCACGGAATCGTCCCGATCGTCGCGGCCACTTCGCGCGCCGTGATCTCGTCGTCGCCCTGCGGGCCGATGAGCACGACGTCGTCGCCGGGCGAGACGTCGAGGCCGGTGACGTCGACCGTGATCATGTCCATCGACACCGCACCGACGATCGGCACGCGCTGGCCCCGGACGAGGACGACACCGCGGCCGCCCAGGCGGGTGTCGAGCCCGTCGGCGTAGCCGGCCGGCACGATCGCGACCGTGCGCGGCTCGTCCGCGTGCCAACGCAACCCGTACCCGACGCCCTCGCCGGGACGAACGCCCTTCACCGCTACGATACGGCTGACCAGTGACAGGGCAGGTCGCAGGTTGAGATCGGCGGCGGCGAGCGGCGGCGGCACGATGCCATAAAGCAACAGACCGGGCCGGACCCAGTCGTACCAGGTCCGCGTGTCCCGAAGCAGCGCGGCGGAATTCGCGGCGTGGCGGCCGACCCCGCGCAGTCCCATCGCGCCGAGTGCGGCGAGCGCGCGATCGAACCGCGTCCGCTGCTCGTCGAGAAAGGCCGACTCGGGCACGTCGGCCGTCGCGAAGTGCGTGTACACCGCCTCGATATTGAGATGCGCGCTGGACAGCACGTCGGCCATCGTCCGCCGCAAGTTGTCGTGGCGGAAGCCCAGCCGGTTCATGCCGGTATCGATCTTGAGGTGACAGCCGAGGCGCACGCCGGCGCGCGCGGCCGCGGCCTCGAGCGCGCGAGCGGCCGCCGGCGTTGAGACCGTCGGCGTGAGGCGATGCGCGAACACGCCGTCGAGATCGCTGACGCTCAGCGCGCCGAAGACGAGAATCGGGATCGTGATGCCCGATTCGCGCAGCAGCACGCCCTCTTCGATGTCAGCGCACGCGAGCATCGACGCGCCGGCGGACTCGAGCGCGCGGCCCACACGCGTCGCGCCGTGGCCGTAGGCGCTCGCTTTCACGACCGCAATGAGACCCGGCGTGCTGCCGCGCGAGGCTTGCGCTTCGCGCGCGAGGAGATCGCGCACCGCACGAAAGTTCGCCTGGATCGCGTCGAGGCTGACGGTGGCGACCGTCGGCCGGATCACAACGCCTCGTCGGAGTAGCCCGAGCCGCGGGCCAGATTCTCGAAGCGCGTGAACTGCTTGAGGAACGCGAGCCGCACGGTACCGGTGGGCCCGTTGCGCTGCTTGCCGATGATGATCTCGGCGATGCCCTCCATCTCCGGCTTGGGCTCGCCGTCGTTCGAGTACATCTCCTCGCGGAAGATGAACAGGACGACGTCGGCGTCCTGCTCGAGGGCGCCGGACTCGCGCAGGTCGGAGAGCTGCGGACGATGGTCGCCGCGGGCTTCCGGCGCGCGGCTCAGCTGGCTGAGCGCGAGGATCGGCACCTCGAGCTCTTTCGCCAAAATCTTCAGCGCGCGCGAGATCGACGCCAGCTCCTGCTGCCGATTCTCGAACCTGCCGCGCCCCTGCATCAGCTGCAGGTAATCGATGACCAGCATGTCGAGCCCGTGCTCGAGCTTGAGGCGCCGCGCCTTGGCGCGCATCTCGAGAATGCCGAGCGACGGCGTGTCGTCGATGAACACCTTCGCGTCATGCAACCGCCCGAACGCGTCGACCAGCCGTGCGTAATCCTGCTCGCCGAGGTAGCCGCCGCGGAAACGATGCGCATCGACCCGCGCCTCGGACGTGAGCATGCGCAGGAACAACTGCTCTTTCGCCATCTCGAGGCTGAAGATGCCGACGGTCTTGCCGGCTTCCGCGCCGCAGTGCAACGCGATGTTGAGCACGAAGCTCGTCTTGCCCATCGACGGGCGGGCCGCGATGATCACGAGGTCGGATTTCTGGAAGCCGGAGGTGAGCGCGTCGAGATCGGCGAACCCGCTCGGCACGCCGGTGACCAGGCCGCGATGCGCCTGCAGCTGCTCGATGAGCTGGTAGCCGCCGGCCGCGAGCTCGCCCACGTGGACGAACCCGGTACGCAGCCGATGTTCCGCGATCTGAAAAATCGATTTTTCGGCTTCGTCGAGCAGATCGTCGGCGTTCTCTTCCGCGTCGTACGCGCGTCCCAGGACGTCGTTGGCCGACTGAATGAGCCGGCGCAGCGTGGACTTCTCTTTGACGATCTTGGCGTAGTACTCGACGTTGGCCGATCGCGGCACGCCGTCGGTGAGCGATGAGATGTACGCGGGCCCGCCGACTTCTTCGAGCTCGTTCGCGCGCGAGAGTTCATCCTTGAGCGTGACGAAATCGACCGGCTCGCGCCGATCCGTCAGCGTCACCATCTTGTCGAAAATGCGTTTGTGCGCGTCGCGGAAGAAATCCTGCGCGTCAATGACCTCGGCGGCCTGGTTGAACGCGTGGTTGTTGATGAGAATCGCACCCAGCACGCACTTCTCGGCTTCGAGATTGTGGGGCAGAGTGCGATCCATATTGTGCCCGGACCCTACGCCGTCGCGGCAACGATCTTCACCTTGATCGGCACGGTCACGTCGCGATGGAGCTTGACCGGCACGTCGTGCTCGCCCAGGGTCTTCAGCGGCTCGGCGAGCTGAATCTTACGCCGATCGATCGTGAACCCGCGCTGCGCGAGCGCCTCGGCGATATCCGCGGAGGTCACCGAGCCGTAAAGCGCGTCGTGCTCGCCGACGCGGCGGGCAATCGAGACGTCCGCCGAGGCGAGCTTCGCCGCAAGCCCCTGGACCTCCGATAGCTCGGCCGCCTCGCGCGCTTCAGCCTTCGCGCGCTCGCGCTCGATCTGCCGCTTGTTCTGCTCGGTCACCGCCAAGGCGAGCTTGCGCGGCAGGAGATAGTTGCGCGCGTAACCGTCGGCGACCTTGACGATCTCGCCCCGGCTCCCGAGATGCTCGACGTGTTCTTTGAGAATGACTTCAATGGACATAGCGTTCCTCATCTGCGGGGGATCGCCTCGACCGCGCGTGGGGACAGGCCCCGGCTCGCGCCAATCGGGGCCAGGCCCCCTCTCAATCAGTCACGTACGGGACCAGCGCGATTTGTCTGGCGCGCTTGATCGCCGTCTGGAGCGCGCGCTGGTGCGTCGCGCACACGCCGGAGATGCGGCGCGGCTGAATCTTGCCGCGCTCGGGAATGAACGGCGCCAGCAGCTTCACGTCCTTGTAGCTGATGTAGTCGATCTTCTCCGCGCAGAACTTGCAGACGCGCTTGCGCCGGAAGAACGTGCGGCGTCCGCCGCCCTTCTCTCCGGCCGCGCCCTTGCGCTCGCCCCCGCGGCCGCCGCCGCCGCGACCCCCATCACGATCGAATTCGCTCATCGTCCACCCCGCTCTCCGCGATCGCCGCCGCGGTCGCCATGATCCCCACGGTCTCCGCGCTCGCCGCGCTCACCGCCGCGGAACATGTCGCCGTCCATGTCATCGTCTTCCTGCTGCCGCCGGCTCAACTCGCTCTCGGTCGGCTCGGGCGGCAGACCGCGCTTGACGCGCCGGGCGGCCATCCGCGTCTTGCGATGCGTCTTGGCGCGATCGGCGATCGCCAGGTCCTCGTCGACCCGCACGAGCAGATGCCGGACGACCTGATCGACCACGCGCAAGCGGCGATCGAGCTCGGCGAGCATCGCGCCCGGTCCGTTGATGAGCTCGAGGATGTAGACACCCTCGCGTTGATGATTGATCTCGTAGGCCAGCTTGCGCCGGCCCCAGTTCTCGGTTTTCTCGATGGTCCCGCCGAACCGATCGACGACCGTCGACACCTGCTGGTGCAGATCGGCGAGCGCCTCTTCGGTGATCTCGGGGGGAGTGATGTAGACGAGCTCGTACTGGCGAACGGTGCTCATGTGCCTCCTTCTGGACATCAGGCCGCCCCCTCATTGAGGGCGGCAAGGAGCGTCGTTACGTGTTGTCTTCCGCGCGATTGAACGTGTTCATCACACGCGCCAACCCGTCCGAGATCCATGTCTCGCACGCGTCGGCGGCCCGGGCCACCGCGTCCTCAATCCCGGTCCGCTCTTCGGGCTCGAATCTGGCGAGCACGTGGTCCGCCAGATCGCGCCGCAAGTCTCCGCGGCCCACACCGATCCGGAGCCGCGCATACTCGATCGTGCCCAGCGACTCGGCAATCGATCGTAACCCGTTGTGCCCGCCTTCCGATCCGCT
>CAYQRM010000033.1:0-4863 GCA_964419785.1 uncultured Solibacteraceae bacterium
TTGGACAGGAGCCCTTCACCATGAAGCTGGACCTCAATATCAACGGGAAACCGGTGTCGGTGGACGTGCCGCCGGACATGCCGCTGTTGTGGGTGCTGCGCGACGTGCTGCAGATGCACGGAACGAAATTCGGCTGCGGCGCCGGACAGTGCGGCGCGTGCACCGTGCACATGCGCGGCCGGGCGGTGAAATCCTGCCAGGTGCAGGCCTCGACTGCGGCCGGCGCGCCCATCGTGACGATTGAAGGGCTCACGCCCAACGGCACGCATCCGCTCCAGGAAATCTGGCGCGAGCTCGACGTGCCGGATTGCGGCTACTGCCAGGGCGGCCAGATCATGGCGGCCGCGGCCTTGCTCGCCACAACTCCGACACCGACCGACGCGCAGATCGACACCGCGATGAGCGGCAACATCTGCCGCTGCGGCACCTACGTCCGCATTCGCGAAGGCATCCACCGCGCGGCCGTTGTCGCCGCCGCCAACAACAAGAAGGGGACGTTATGAGCGCTGTCGTTCTCGATCGCCGTTCGTTCCTGAGAGTCAGCGCGCTCGCCGGCGGCGGTCTGATGATCGCCGCCTACATCGAGCCGGTGGCGAACGTGCTTGCCCAAGGCCGCGGCGGGGGCGCGCCCGTCCTGCCGAACGCGTTCATCAAGATCGCGAAGGACGGCACGGTCACCATCATCGCGAAGAATCCGGAAATCGGCCAAGGCGTCAAGCAGTCGCTGCCGATGATGATCGCCGACGAGCTCGACGTCGATTGGAAGTCCGTGAAAGTCGAGCAAGGCGATCTCGACGCGAAGTACGGCCAGCAATCGGCCGGCGGCAGCACCGCCGTTCCGACCAACTGGGTCGGGATGCGCCAGGTCGGCGCCGCGGCGCGGCAGATGCTCGTCGCCTCGGCCGCCGCGACCTGGAACGTACCGGAAGCCGAGCTCACCACCGGGTCCGGCAAGGTCCTGCACGCGAAGTCGAACAAATCGATCGGCTACGGCGAGCTTGCCGACAAGGCGCTCACGATGACGCCGCCCGATCCGTCGACGGTCAAGCTGAAGGATCCGAAAGATTACAAGATCATCGGCCAGCGCATCACCGGCGTCGACAACGAAGCGATTGTCACGGGCAAGCCGCTCTTCGGCATCGACGTCACCGTGCCCGGCATGCAGTATGCCGTGATCCAGCGCGCGCCCGTGTTTGGTGCGCGTGCGACCAGCGCCAACCTCGATCAGATCAAGGCGCTTCCCGGCGTGAAGCAGGCGTTCATCGTCGAGCCAATCACCGCGACGCAAGGTCAGAACGTCCAGACTGTCGCGTGGGGCGGCGTCGCGATCGTGGGCGACAGCTGGTGGCTCGTCAATCAAGCGCGCACGCAGCTGAAGGTCGAGTGGAGCCAGCAGCCGAACGCGACCGACGACAGCGCGGCGTTCAAGAAGATGGCCGCCGACATGGCGCCGAAACTGCCGGCGCAGGCGTCGCGCAACGATGGCGACGTCGAGAAAGCGCTCGCCGGCGCGGCGAAGACCGTCGAGGGCGCGTACTTCTATCCGTATCTGAGCCACGCGCCGCTCGAGCCGATGAATGCGACCGTCAGCGTCAAGGACGGCAAGTGCGAGATCTGGGCGGGCACGCAGACGCCGGCCAACGGCGCGCGCAACGTCGCGCAGGCGCTCGGGATCCAGGCGACGGACATCACGCTCCACATGTATCGCATCGGCGGCAGTTTCGGCCGCCGGCTCCAGAACGACTTCATCGTCGACGCCGCGCTGATCGCGAAGCAGGCGGGCGTGCCGATCCATTTGCAGTGGACGCGCGAAGACGACATGCGGCACGACTGGTACCGCGCCGCCGGCTTCCACTTCCTCAAGGGTGGCGTCGACGCGTCGGGCAAGCTCGTCGCATGGCGCAATCATTTCGTGGCGCCCACGGGTTCGTCGCTCGGCGCCGGCGAGTTCCCCGCGCGCTTCGTGCCGAATTACGCCATGTACACGTCGCCGATTCAGTCGGGCGTGCCGACGGGCGCCATGCGCGCGCCGGGCAGCAACGGCATCGCGTTCGTCATGCAGTCGTTCATCGACGAGCTGGCGCACGCAGCCGGCAAGGATCCGCTGCAGTTCCGGCTCGATCTGCTCTCGGGCCCGCTCGTCGAGCCTGCGCCAAATCCTGCGGCCGGCGGCCGCGGCGGCGCGCCCGGTTGGGATCCCGCGCGGATGCGGGCCGTGATCGAGCTCGTGCGCGACAAGTCCGGCTGGGGCAAGACGAACCTGCCGAAGGGCACGGCGATGGGCGTTGCGTTCCACTTCAGCCATGCGGGCTACTTCGCGGAAGTCGCGCAGGTCGCCGTCGACGCGAACAAGAAAGTGCGCGTCGACAAAGTGTGGGTCGCGGCGGACATCGGACGCCAGATCGTCAACCCGCTGAACTCCGAAGCGCAGGTCCAGAGCGCCGTGATCGACGGCATGAGCCAGCTCATGGGCTGGGAAGTCACGATCAAAGGCGGTGCCGCGGTGGAAGGCAACTTCGACGACTACCAGCCGGTCCGCATGCGCAACGCGCCGAAAGAGATCAACGTGCACTTCCTGCAGACCGACAACAATCCGACTGGACTCGGCGAGCCGGCGTTGCCGCCGATCCTGCCGGCCGTCGCGAACGCGATCTTCACGGTCACCGGCGATCGCGTCCGCACGCTGCCGCTGTTCAAGAGCGGATATCAGTGGGCGTAGCCGGGCTCGTCCCTGCACTCTGTCTGCTGGCGCTCGTCATAGCAGGCCGATCGACGACGGCGACCGCATCTCAGCAGACGACGCAGGACAAGGTGTACGCGAAGGATCAGGCGGAGCGCGGCGGGAAGCAGTATGCGACGATCTGCGCGTCGTGCCACGATCCCGAAAAAGTCCCGGCCGGCAAAAAGCCCTCGCCGCCGCTCGTCGGCGAAAAGTTCCTCTCCAAGTGGGACGGCCGCACGCTTGGCGAGCTCGAGGACCAGATCTTCACGACGATGCCGAACGACGGATCGGCCATGTTGACCGAAGATCAGACCGCCGATCTCGTCGCCTACATCCTGCAGGCGAACGGCGCCCCCGATGGCCCGGCCGCGCTGAAATACGGCGCGGCGTCGAAGGACGTCGTCATCAAGAAGTAGTTCGAGAGATCAGCATCAACCGACAGAGCGCTGCGGAGCGTCGACGGCATCCAACCTTCGACGACGCGGCCGCCGGCGCCGACCCGACCGGTACTCCACTGTGGTACTCTCTGCGTCGTTTCTTCCCCAGGGAGGGTGTGAATGTCGAAAAGGTTGTTGATGGGCGTGTTCATCGTCTGCGGTGTGCTCGCGATGGGCAAGGCGACGGTTGCGGCAGACTCGAATATCGGCACGTGGAAGCTCAATCTCGCCAAGTCGAAATACGATCCGGGTCCGGCGCCGAAGAGCCAGACGCTCAAGATCGCGGCCTGGGGCGCGGACGGCGTCACCTACACGTCCGATGGCGTCGGTGCGGACGACAAGCCGTTTCACTGGGCGTTCCAGGCAAAGTACGACGGCAAGTTCGTGCCCTTCACCGGCAACGCAGATGCGGACATGCTCGCCTACAAGCGCATCGACGCGAACACGGTGGAGTCGACCACGCAGTTGAAAGGCAAGGAAACAGGGCACACGCGCGCCGTCGTGTCAGCCGATGGCAAGACGCGGACGCTGACGCAAACCGGCAAGAACGCCAAGGGTCAGGACATCCACAACGTCCTTGTGTTCGAGAAGCAGTAGCCCGTCACCACGAGGCAGCCGATCGGTCAGCGCCGTATCGGCTGCCTCTCGATCTGAGTCTGATCGCCTGCGGAAATCTCCTCAACGCCCCTGAAGTTTTTCCGAGGCCTTTTCCTCGGACCGCCCAGCAAGACGAGCAGGAAACAGCCCCCCAGGCTGACGCGCGCCGGTACCGGGCTTGCACGCTGGGTTTGAGTCATGTCCGAACGATCTGCGTTCAGAACGCCGGAGGGCGAAGCCTCATTTCTGGCCGCTTATGAAACTGCCATGAGGTTGTGGCCGGTGCCGTTCCAGGCGCTGGATGTCTCGACCCAATTCGGCAGCACGCACGTCATCGTCAGCGGTCCAAAGAACGCCCCGCCCCTCGTGCTCCTCCACGGGTACATGGCCACGTCGACGATGTGGTCCCGCAACATCGGCGCCCTCAGCAAGGACCATTGCGTCTATGCCCTCGACATCATGGGCCAGCCGGGCAAGAGCCGTCCCGCCGGGCGAATCCGCAACGCGGCCGATTTTGCCTCGTGGTTGACGGCGACGCTGGACGAACTGCACCTCGATCGCGTTGACCTGGTGGGTATGTCCTTTGGCGGCTGGCTGGCGCTCAATTACGCCGTCGCGGCGCCGCAGCGGGTTCGAAAGCTCGTACTCCTGTCGCCCGGGGGCCTGCTGCCAATGGTCAGACAGTTCGGCCTGCGCGGAATGCTGATGGTCTCATTCCCGACACGGCTGACCGTGAGCTCATTCTTCCACTGGCTCGGATTCACGGATCCCGAATACGCGAGCATGCTCGACTTGATGTATCTCGGCCTGAAGCACTTCCAAATGCCAATCGAAACGGCACGCGTAACGCCAGACGTTGTCACCGACGAGCAACTGCGGACAATGAAGGTGCCGACGCTGCTGCTCTTCGGCGACAACGAAGTCATCTCCGACCCGGCGAGGGCTCTGGAACGCGCCCGACGGCTGATTCCTGATTTCCAAGGCGAGCTCGTGCCAGGGTGCCGGCACGACATGTGCTCGAGCCGGCATGCCTTCGTCGATGCGCGAGTGCTGGACTTTCTGGAAAAGATACGAACCGATGATCGAGCCTCGATCGGGAAGTGCTCC
>CAYQRM010000034.1:0-14372 GCA_964419785.1 uncultured Solibacteraceae bacterium
GCTTAGTCAGGAGCGACCGTGATCGTGCCTGCCACGCTGTCGACAACTCGCGTACGGCTTCGACGCCCAGAGCCGTCCGACGCTGCCGCGGTCTTCGAGTACGCGAGCGATCCTCTCGTCGTCCGGTTCATGGATTGGCCAGCCGCCCTCCAGCTTGCGGACACAATTCGCGCGACCGATCGCGCGCTCCAGAACTGGGAAACGGGTGAAGAGTACTCGTGGCGCCTCACGCTGCCTCCGAGCGATACGCCCATAGGCTCGATGGGATGCCGAATCAGCGGCGAAACCGCAGACTTCGGCTTCGTCCTGAATCGGCGTCATTGGGGACACGGCTACGCCACTGAGGCAGCCGGCGCGATGCTGGATTGGCTGAAGTCGCTCGACGCGATCGGACGAATCGCGGCGACCTGTGACGTCGAGAATGTCGCATCGGCGCGGGTTCTCGAGAAACTCGGTTTGTCACGCGTGGCCAGATTGCCGCAGCACGCGGTGCGACCAAACATGCCGGGCGCTCCGCGGCGGGATGCCTTCTTGTACGCCTGGACTCGCGCCGTCTAGCGCTCAGACGCTCTCGGTGCGCAGCGTGTCGGATGGACTGACGCGCGAAGCCCGCAGCGCCGGTTGCGCACACGCGGCGATCGTCGCGACGACCACGAGCACGACACCCGCCAGAAAGGCGCCGCCATCGAGCAGCGTCACGCCGCGAACGCGGATGAGCGACGCCAACGTGCCCAGCCCCGCCAACGCGAGCGCAAGACCGACGACCGCGCCGATCGCGGCGAGCTTTCCGCCTTGTCTGAGCACAAGCGCGATGATCACTTGCGGCGTCGCACCAAGCGCCAGCCTGATGCCGATCTCCTTTTGCCGATCGCTCAGCGCGTAGGTGAGCACGCCGTACAGGCCTGACATGCCGAGCCCGAACGCGATCACCGCGAGCAACGCGCCGATCCAGGACGCGGCGAGCAACGGCCACATTTGGAGGTCTCGGATCTCTGCCAGCGGAATGGCCTCGAAGATCTGCGGTTCACTTGCGGCCCGCCGGAAGATCTCCTGCAGCGCCGACGGCGCGAGCTGGCGTTCGTCCCGGCCGCGCACGAGCATGGCCGTCCCCTGCGCGTGATTCTGGTCGATCGGTAGATAAATGTGACCGGGGTCGTGGCCCGCAATGAGCAACCGCGTCGTCATGTCGCGCACGGTACCGATGACGGTGACCGCGGGATACTCCTTAAGGTTGGTGAGCCGCGCGTCGTCCGTGCGGGCGAAGCGGATCGTCTTGCCGATCGGGTCCTCGCCGGGCCAGAGCCCGCGCGCTGTTGCGTCGCTCACGATGGCCACCGGCGCGGCAGCGCGCGCCTCGGTCGCCGTGAAACCACGTCCGCGTTCGATCGGGACACGGAGCATCGAGAAGAATCCTGGCGAGACGAACGTGAGGTCGGTCGTCGCGCTTTGCCGGCCGTCGCGAGGCAGCGCGGCGACTCTCTTCGAGCCGTTGAACAGCGGATTGCCGCTCGTCACCACCAAATCGCCGATGCGCGCGTCCGTGGCGAGCGCCTCGGCAAGCGAATGCGCAGCGTGTTCATCGTCACCTCGAACGTTGATGGAAATGACGCCAGTGACGTCGAACCCGAGATCCTGGCGATTCACGCTGGCGCCGTTGTGCGCCATCGTGATGGCGGCGACGACGAGCACGAGCGCGGACGCGACTTGGGCGATGACGAGCGCGTGACGCAGCCGGGCACCGCGAGGTCGGCCCTGCCGCTGTCCGCGCAGCGAATCGACCAGCGCGACACGTGAGGCCTGCACCGCCGGCGCCAGCGCGAAGAGCATTGTGGCGACGGCCGACGCGGCCACGGCGAAAACGAACACGCGCATGTCGAGTTCGAACGGCGGCAGCCGGATGAGCGGCGCGAAGGACGAGGGCAGCGTGCCCAAGAACAGACCGGGCACGAGACGCAGTCCCCACGCGGCGAGCGCCAGGCCTGCACCGCCTCCAAGGCCCGCGATGCACGCGCCTTCGGTCAGGAGCTGGGCGACGACGCGCGGCCGACTGGCCCCGATCGACAACCTGACCCCAATCTCGCGCTGACGACGAATCGCGCGCGCGAGCATGACGTTGGAGACGTTCGCGCACGCCGTCACCAGGACCAGCACGAACGGCACGAAGATCGGCGTGAGCATCGCGATGATTCTTGGCGACAGCTCGTCCGGCGCAGGATGAGGTGTGACGACGGCCGAAACGTTCTGCTCGCGGTCGAATCGCGCGCGCATGTATCCAGCGAGCGCGCCTTCCGCCTGCGGCACGCTCACGCCACCCGCCAGCTTCGCGACGAGGATCGTCGCGGCACGAACGTTCGACGTCGCGCCGCCGGCGGACTCGACGTCGGTCCGTTCGACGAAGACGTCGCATGGCTGGTCGCTGAGGCCGCCAAATTCCGGCGTCGCGACGCCGATGATTCTGAACATCCGCCCGTTGAGCTCGATGTCACGATCGAGAATCGCGGCGTCGCGATTGAACAGGCGCTCCCACGCCTGATCGGTCAACACGGCAGCGTCTCGGCCGGTATCGATCGCTCCAAGACCGCGTCCGACTCTCATCGCGGGGCCGAGCACGTCGAAGTAGTTGCTCGAGACGAACGACACGAGCACGGGCTGCGTGCTCGAGGACACAAGATGCGAATCCTCGCCGATGAGGTCGCTGAAGATATCCGACCGGCGTCGGAGCTCATCGTAGTCTGCCCACCTGAACAGCACGCTGCCGTCGTTGCGCGCGCGCCAGGAGACCTGATACAGGCCGCCTGGATCGCGGACGGCGTAGGGCCGGAGGAAACCCGCAACTACGGCGAACGCGATCGTCAGGAGTCCGATCGCGATCCCGAGCGTCAGCGTCGTGGTGACGACGAAAGCGGGCGTGCGGCGAAGGCTCCGCGCGGCGTAGCGCACGTCGCGCCCGAAGTGATCGAGCCACATGATTCGGCCCGTCTCGTAGAAGCGCTCTTCGACGGTCGCGACGTTGCCGAACCGGCGGCGCGCTTCCGCCCGGGCGTCGTCTGGCGGCATTCCGTCGGCGACGAGGCGATCGGTTTCGAGGTCGAGGTGCGACTGCACTTCCTTGCGGAAATCTCTATCGGAGCGTCGCGCGAACATCGGTCAGCCCTGTGCGGAACCCGACGATCCGAGCACCCGCGCCATGGCCGCGGCGAGCCGATTCCAGCGGCTGGTCTGGCGGACGAGCTGATTGCGGCCGGCGCGGGTCAGCGAGTAGAAGCGCGCGCGACGGTTGTTGGCCGACACGCCCCACTTTGCCTTGATCCAGTCGAGCGCTTCCAGTCGCTGAAGCGCGGGATAGAGCGCGCCGTGATCGACGAGCAGCTCGCGGCCGGACGTCGTCTCGATGGCGCGGGCGATGCCTTGGCCGTGCTGCGGCCCGAAGACGAGCGTGCGGAGGATGAGCACGTCGAGCGTGCCCTGGAGGAGGGCGATCTGGTCGCCGCCTGACGGGCCTCGGGTTTTCATCTAACCCAAGAATGGGCGATCGACGGGTTAGCTGTCAACCCGTCTAGCGTGGCTCGTCGCCGGCCTGGCCCGCGGGCGCCCGCAGCTCGGCCACCGCGCGCGACTTCCACTTGAAGCGCACCGAGATGACGCGAATCAGGAAGAACGTCGCGACCATCGCCCACGCGGCGTCGGTGGGACCCACCTGATAGTGCCGACGCAGGAAGAGAAACAGCCCGCAGGCGAACACGAGCGTGAGCGTGACGAACTGTCCCGGCCGCAAGAGAACCGGCACGTCCCCCACCATCAGGTCGCGGAGCAGTCCGCCCGAGACGCCGTTGGCGATACCGACAAAGATGACGCCCGCGGTCGAAATGCCCTTGTCCTGCGCGAGCTGCATGCCGACCGCCGCAAAGGCCGGCGTGCCGAGCGCGTCGAGGATCTCGACCAGCGTCCTGATGGTGTTTGCTTTCAGCAGCGACGTGAGCGGCCCGGTGAACACGCTGATCAGCACCGTCGTCGCCGCGATGAGCGGCAGGTAGTGGGGATTGATCAGGAACACGGGAGTCCGATGAAGCAGGATGCCGTCGCGCACCAAACCGCCGCCGACGGCCGAGAGCAGCGCGATCACGAACACCCCGACGATGTCGTAGCCTTTGCGGATGCCGACGACGGCGCCGCTCGTCGCCCACGCGAGCGTCGCCGCGTAGTCGAAGAGCATCGGCAACCGGAACGCGGAATCTTCCATTTCAGACCGCTCCTGCGTCAGCGTCGATACTATGCCGCCCGCGGCAAGGTGCGCAGTTCGTTTGACCTCAAACTATTGGCAATCGCATAATGACCGATAAGTGCATCGGGCACGACAGGTACAACAGGTACAACAGGTACAACAGGTACAACGGGTACAACGGGTACAACGGGTACGGCAGGTACGTCGGGTACGGCAGCTCCATGGAACGAGCTTTCGCGGGTCAGCTTCGTTGGTTTGAAAACCAAAGAGAGTCGGCAGAAATGCAGGTTTCTCGTACCTGACGTACCCGATGTACCTGACGTACCCGATGTACCTGTTGTACCTGATGTACCCGTTGTACCTGATGTACCTGATGCACCCGACGTCCCTATCGGAGGCCCTCCTATGTCAGTGTCCCGCTCGCTCCTCGCGCTGATCATTGCTGTTGCCTTGACGACCGCATGTCACTCGAAAACACCGCCCGCCGTTCCGCCGCCGGCCCCGCCGCCAGCGACGCCCGCGCCGCTCGGCACCCCACCCCCTCCGCCGCCGCGCGCCGCGACACGAGCGCCAACAAGTACGCCAAGCGCGTCGCCAACCGCCGAGGAGCTCTTCGCCCGTGAGTCGCTGGACCAATTGAACAGCCAGCAGCCGCTGTCGGACGCCTTCTTCGACTACGACAGCTCGACGTTGCGCGACGACGCGCGCACGGCTCTCAAGACCGACGCCGCGTGGCTCGAGAAATGGCGGACGACCGCCATCCGGATCGACGGTCACTGCGACGAGCGCGGCACGGCCGAATACAACCTGGCGCTCGGCCAGCGGCGCGCGCAGGCCGTGCAGGCGTACCTGGTGAGCCTCGGCGTCGACTCGAAGCGGATCCTCGTCAACAGCCTCGGGAAGGAATCGCCGTTCTGCACGTCAGCGAGCAACGACGCCTGCTGGTCGCAGAATCGTCGCGGGCACTTCGCGGTCACCGCGAAATAGGCGGAGACGACGTCGGAATCTCGAACGTGCCGGCGGCGATGCGCGTGAACGTGCGTTCCTCGCGCAGGACGAAGCGCTTGGCTTCGGCAAGCGCGAAGTTCGCGAGCGCCTCGTTGTCGGTGCGAAGCTTCGCGCGATAGGCCTCGTACGCCGCGAGGCTCTCGAAGGCGATGAGGCCCCACGCGATGTCGTTTGTACCCTCGTCGGGCAGGAAATACCCGACGAGGTGTCCGCCGCAGCGCGGAATGATCCGGCCCCAGCGCTCCGCGTATTCGCGGAACGCGTCCTTCTGGAACGGATCGATCTGGTAGCGGATGAAGCAGGTGACGGCGGGCGCGGCCACGGGTGAGCTCCTTTGTCGACGCCAGGTCGGAGCGAGCGCCGCGACGGTCATGGCCTGGCCGAGAAACTCGCGGCGGGTCGACGGGCGGCGCCCCATGGCCGCCAGTCTGGGCGTTGCGCCGCGATCACGCTTCGTCTAACATCAAACAATGGATGCACACCAGGAGGCGGCCTCGTCGATCGCGGCCGCGATTGGCGAGCCGGCGCGCGCGCGCATGCTGTACGCGCTGCTCGACGGTCGGGCGCGCACGGCGACCGAGCTCGCCGCGCTCGCCGACGTGACACCGTCGACCGCGAGCGTGCACCTCGGCCGCCTGCGGGCCGAGCGCCTCGTGGGCGTGGCCGCGCAGGGGAAACATCGGTACTACACTCTCGGCGGCGCCGACGTCGCCGACGCGCTCGAAGCGCTGAGCGTGCTCGCCGGCAGATCGCGCGATCGCTTCATCCCGAACACGCCGATGCGGCTCCGCGCGGCGCGCACGTGCTACGACCACATGGCGGGCACGCTCGGCGTGGCGCTCCACGATCGATTCGTCGCCGCGAAATGGCTCTCGGCCGGCCGCGCGACGTACGATCTGACCTCGGCGGGTCTGGCAACCGTCGAGTCGCTCGGCATCAACATCGAAGACGTGCGCGCGCTCAGGCGCCGCTTCGCCTTCCCGTGTCTCGACTGGAGCGAGCGGCGGCCGCACCTGGGGGGCGCGCTCGGCGCGGCGCTTCTCGCGCTGGCGCTCAAGAAGAAGTGGGTCACGCACGACCTCGACAGTCGCGTGCTCAGCGTGACCCCCACCGGTCGGCGCGACCTGCGCGTGCGGCTCGGGATCGACGTCAGCTCCTGGGTTGCGTGACGCGCGGTGAGGCTTCGGGATCACGCTGCTCACGCGGTCGACGTCCAGCCCGCGACCGCGACCTTCGCCGGATCGCTTCGCTTGCTCGCGACGCGCCGCTTTGGCACGTTCTGGTTCGCAAGCTTGCTGTCGAGCATCGGCACCTGGACGCAGCAGGTGGCCGAGCCGTGGTTGCTGCTCGCGCTGGGCGCCTCGCCGTTTCTGGTCGGACTCGATTCCTTTGCCGCGACCGCTCCCGTCTGGCTGCTGAGCATCGTCGGCGGCACGCTGGCCGATCGTGGAGACCGTCGCCAGATCATCGCGAAGTTTCAATCGATTCAGATGCTCTGTCCGATTGCCGTCGTCGTCCTGCTGATGACGGGACGCATTCACCCGTGGATGATCATCGCGCTTTCGACGATCGTCGGGATCACCGACGCGGTCTCGATGCCGTCGTTCCAGTCAATCGTGCCGTCGATCGTGGCGCACGACGAGATCGGATCTGGCCTGGCGTTGAACTCGACGCAGTTCAACCTCTCGCGCATCCTGGGCCCGTCGGTGGCGGGGCTGATCATGGCGCGGTCCGGCGCGCTTGCGTGCTTTGTCGTGAGCGCGATTTCGTACATTCCATTCATCGGCGTGGCGTTGTGGATTCTTCCGCCGCGAGCGCTGCCCGCACAGTCGCGTCCGAACCCGTTGTCGATCTTCAGCAATGTCGGAACGATTCTCCGCGTGCGGGTCGTGCGACGATCGCTCCTGACGGTACTCGTGACGACCGTCTTCTGCTCGCCCCTGTTGGTGTTCAGCCCGGTGCTCGTTCGAGACGTGTTCCACGGCACTGCCGCACAGTTCTCCACGGCGATCGCGATGTTCGGCGTCGGCGGCCTGGCGGGTGCGGCCGCGCTTCTCGCGATCGGCCCCGGTGTGGATCGTGAACGGCTCGCGTCGATTTTCGCGATCGTTTACGGCGTGGCCGTGGTTCTTGCGGCGGTGAACCCCGTGTGGTGGGTTCTTCCGGCGCTCCTGGTGGTGGCCGGCATTGCCATGACCATGAGCAATACGTCGGCGAACACCGTGCTGCAGCTCATGGCGGATCCCTCGTCGCTCGGCCAGACGGTGAGCCTGTATCTGCTTGCGTTGAGCAGTGGGAATTCGATCGGCTCGGTACTCACCGGCGCGGCGGTGAGCGTGTTCGGCGTGAGACCCGCGCTTCTCGTCAACGGGCTGGCGGCCATCGTGGCGCAAGCCGCGATTGCGCGATTCGATCGACCAGCTGCGCGACCCTCAGCGTGACGCGTCAGCTCCTGTGTGACGCGCGCTACTTTGGCAGCCCGATGGCGTTCTCCGCCTGGATCGGAATGTACTCGTTGACGGCGAGCCCGCTGGTGAGCGAGTCCACGAGCGGTTTCACGACCGCGAGCGACTCTCCCTGCCACAGGCACACGCCTTTCGCGCCGTCGGTGCTGGGGAACACGGTGTGAAGTCTCACGTGCGACGGGATCGACAGCGTCCTGGCCGCGGCCCAGAACTTCTCGGGATTCGAGATCGAGTGAATGGCGATGATGAACATGATCAGCTCCTTCCCTGAGACTCTAAGCTGACCAACGCCGCCCACCCATAGGACCGCGGTCCCGGATCGGCGTCGGACGAGCGATCACGGCTGAAAAAACGTGGGACTACGGCCCCGGCGGACGCCGGCCTTCGTCGCCCAATCCCGCTTCACGCGCCTGGACGATGGCTTGGCCGCGGTTCTCGACGCCGATCTTGGCGAAGATCGCGGTGATGTGATTTCTCACGGTTTTCTCGGACAGCTCCAGATGCGCGGCGATTTGCAGATTGTCCTGACCACGCGCGATGTGGTCGAGAATCTCGCGCTCTCGACGCGTGAGCTGCGGAAATGCCTCAGGCCGATTCGAGCGTCCGATGAACGCATCGATCGCTTCGACCATTCGATCGAATGACGGCTCGCCGGGCGTCGGGACGTGACTCCTCGTTTCGAGCGGCACCAGCCTCGCCCCGGGGATGGACGAGGCGAGCCGGAGTCCTTCCGAGAAGGGCGCGCACATGTCGCCGCGCGTGTGGAGGACGAGCGTCGGGCACTGGACCTCGGCGAGGCAGGCCGACGCGTCGATGTCACTGAACGCCCGGACGATCCGCGCGGCCTGCGGCGCGTCGCACGACATGCGTTGCAAATCATTGAACGACCGCACCTGCTCGGGCGTCGCGTTCGGGAAGAACTGATTTGTGAAAAGCTGACGAAACGCGGGGTTGTCTTGTCCCCAGCCGGTCTCGATCAACTTGAACTGCGCGTAAAGATTTTCGAGCTCGCTCGGCGTCGGGTCGCATCTGAGCGGCCCACGCGCAAACGCGCCGAGCAGCACGAGGTGCGAGACGCGTTCGGGGTGGCGCACCGCATACGTGATCGAAACGGCGCCGCCCTGCGACGTGCCAAGCAGCGCGAAGCGATCGAGACCCGCCGCGTCCACGACGGCTTCGAGGTCGCTGACGAGCACGTCCAGCGTGGCGTCGATCGCGTCGCGGTCGGACAGCCCGCACCCGCGCGAGTCGTAGCGGTAGAAGCGGTACCGCGCGCCGAGCGCGTCGAACCACGGACGCCACATCGGCGTCTGCCAGTCGAGGTCGATGTTCGTCAGCCAGTGCGCGGCGCGCACCAGCGGGAAACCCTCGCCGACGACGGCGTAGGCCAGGCGAGTGCCATCCGCCGACTGCGCAAATCGAATGTCCTGGTGAAAGGCCGGCGCCACGCCCAGGAGTCTACACTCGCTGCCCTTCAGCGCGGGTGCGACGCCGCCGGCACGACGACGAGCAGATTGTCCGGCTTGCCTGGATCGGTTTGATAGGGCGCTCCCGGCCCGCTGCCGATCTCCTTCGCCGTGAGATTAGGCGCGTAGAACATCAAGTGCCCGGGGAAGTGAACGATCTCGTGCGTATCTGGATCGGAAAGGTAGTTGTAGTCGGACAGCATGTAGACGATGCCCGGCCGGCTCGGCGCCGTGAACGTGCCCTTGCGATAGCCGTCCTCGACGGCCGCGGCAATCTCTGCTTCCTTGACGCCGCGCGCGCGCTGCTCTTCGACGAACATGAACACCCGAACGGTGGAGTCCGTTCCGGCGGCGTCGAAGCACTGCGGCGCCATCGCGTCCAGCTGACTGCGTTGGATGAGACACGTGAAGCCGTTGGACCCGGACTGCGCCTTCTCGTATCCACGAGGCCCGAGGACGAGAATCGTGGCGTTTGCACCGACTGGAGGACCTGCCGCGCGGGCGATAGCCATTTGCACGGCTTGCGGCGTTTTGGCATCCACCGTTCGCACGGCGGCGAGGTCTTGCGTGGTCGGGACCTGCAACGTAATCGACATCAGCACGAGGCTCAGCATCCGCATGAGGGAGTCCTCCAGTGTTTCTGAGTGGCCGGAAGGCGCTCCAGGGTTCCCTCGTACGCGATGGAACGTTCTTGGCTCCGAAGGCCACACAATGAGGGGGTCTTTCGCATGGCCGACGAGGACGATCCAGCCGACGCCGTCCTGATCCGACGATTCGCCCAGGGTGATGAGCGATCGTTTGTCGGCCTCTATCGTCGTCATTCGCCGGCGGTTTACGGCCTGCTGTCCCGACTCGTCGGGCCCTTTCAATCCGAGGCCGGCGACCTCCTGCAGGAAACCTGGATTCGTGCCGCCTCGCGTCTCTCCGTCTTTCGCGGCGAAGCCAGATTTCGAACGTGGCTGACAGGAATCGCGCTGAACTGCTATCGCGAGTGGCGCCGACGCTCCGACCGTCATCCACACGTCGAGCTCGACGACGTCATCGGTTCGACGGAGGTCGAGCCGGACCCTGACATTCAGCGAGTGCTGGAGGGCTTGCCGGCCGCCTTCCGCGAAATTCTCGTTCTGCACGACATCGAGGGCTATACGCACGAAGAGATCGCGCGGCTGATCGAGATCGAGCCCGGCACCTCGAAGAGCCGCCTGTCGCGCGCCCGTGAGCTCTTTCGCCGGCGGTGGCTGTCACCCGTGGGAGCGGACCATGACTGAAGAAGACATCACGCGCGCGCTCGCTGCCGCGCGACAGGACCGCACGCCGCCTCCAGAGGTGGAGGCTGTCACGATCGCGGCGCTCCGATCCAGAGCCCTGGTCGGGCGCCGGCGTCCGTCGTGGAGAGGCGCGACGATCGTGCAGATTGCCGCGCTTGCGGCCGCGATCCTGGCCGGTGTCTGGATTGGCGAGTGGCGCGCGTCGCGGCCAAGCCCGAGCGGATCTCGATTCCTTCTTCTGCTCTACTTGGACGCGGAGTATCAGCCCACCGACGCGGCCGGCGACAGCGCGCGCGAAGCGGAGTACAGCGCGTGGATTCGGGCGCTCGCTCGGGCCGGGCACGCGACCATGGGTCAAAAAATCGCCTGGGGTGGCGTCGAATTGCGGCCCAATCGACAGCCGGTCGAGCTCCCCGCGGTGCCGGCGGGGGACGTTGCACGCGGGTTCTTCATCATCGTGGCAGACGACGAGCAGGCGGCGCTTGCTATCGCGGAAACGTGCCCGCACCTGAAGTACGGCGGGCGCGTCGTCGTGCGGCCGATCTCATAGTCGCACGGCAGCATCTGCCGTCCGCGCTCGCCTCAGGGCCATTCCATCGAGCGCTCGGCCGAAGGCCGTCGCATCGAACTCCCACAGAGGATTGAGGGGAAAGCTCGCCGCGACTTCACGCGCATCTCGCAAGACTCCTGAGTCCGACATCGATCGCGCGATGACATCGTGATTGGTGCGCCAGGTCTGCAGCGCCCCGAACCGGATCCACCACACCACCGCTCGATTCGCATCGTCCATGAACGTACGGCAGATGCGCTCCATCGAGGGAATTCCATGTCCCTCGAATTCGTCGAGATCGAAAGTGAACTCCTGAACGGTGAGTACCGCCACATCGGCCGGCGTTACCGGAAAGGGCGTCTCCGCCGCGTCGTCCGGGCGAGGCACACGTCGATCCGGCGCGACGAACATCTCGCGGAATCTTCGCGCCACGTCGGCAAGGCCTATCGCCACGGGGAGCCTCCGGCGCGCCCCTCTTGGCGCCGGCTGACGTTCCAGATCTCGCCGCACCGGTCGCACCGCCAATAACTTTCGATGTCAGGACGCTTCGCCGTCGTCGTGACCGACGCAGATGTACATGCAGGACAGACCGAGGGACGGTGGGTCGTGCGATCCGATTCGGAGTGATTCGAAGCCTTCATCGGCCCTCCCTGCAGGTGCTTTGGTGAGGGCTGGGGCCAAGACGGCCGCCGGACTCAGGAAAGCTCGAGACCACAATCTTCTCATGAATCGTGGTTTGCCCTCCCGAAGAACGCCTGCGTTCCAAAGAGCACAGACATTGGCATTCCCGCCTGTCAGGATACGCGGACGAGGAGGTGCTGTGACGAAGTCCGCAGTCGCAGGCCGCGGGTTGCGCAAACGCGAAGGGCCTCGACCCGCCGAATTGCTGGATGTTGTTGAAGGTCAGATCGCCGAAATCTGTCGCGATGTTGCCGTGCAGGCGAAGCGGATGCGCCAACTCGAGGAGCAGGCAGACGAGTTGCGTACAGTGATCCGCCAGTGGGCCGGCGGGTTCGAAGCGGGCTCCCCCCGCGGATCAACTAGTCGTGGAGGACGACGCTGAGAAGCGAGGTGTTGATCTTGATGTCTCCGTTGTACTCAATGAATCCGAGGTCCCTGAACTTGTTCATGAAGAAATTGACGCGCGAGCGCGTCGTCCCGACCATCTCTGCAAGCGTTTCCTGCGAGATCTTCGGTATCCGTCGCTCGGGTCCCGTCTGATCGCCGTACCGCGCGAGCAGCAACAGCGCCCGCGCCAGCCGCTTTTCACTGGAATTGAAGAGATGATCGACGAGGTCCGCTTCGATGCGGATATTCCTCGCCAGCATGTACGCGATGAACCGTTCCGAGAAGGTGGGCTCGTCGCGAAGAAGGTCAAGCATGACACCCTTCTCGATGACGAGCACGGTTGTCGGCGCCGTCGTGGCGGCCGTTCCGATCCGAACCGGTTGACCGGTCAGTGCACCTTCCCCGAAGAAATCTCCCGGGCCCAGCATCGCCACCACGGCTTCTTTGCCAGTGCGGGAGAGCACCGAGATCTTGATGCTGCCCTTCTGGATGTACATGACGGCATCGCTCGGCTGACCTTGCGAGAATACGGTTCTTCCTTTGGGATATGTCGTCACGCGCTGTGCGGCGCCCGCGGACGTGAGGAAGGCTTCGGCGTCGAAGGTCGGCGGTTTGGCGCGTGGCTGAACGCGTCGTGCTTTCGCTTTCGGCATCTGGGAATCGAGAGAATTATCTCATGCGACGTCCAGTCAGAAGCCGCGTCGATTCTCTCGTCACACCGGCCGCTCAAACGTAATAACTCCGGCAGCGAGGTTCGGTGCTGCGGTTCGCCCGGCTCCAGTCCACGCCGCCCAGTGATGTTGTGTATCGACGACCCCCGTCCACCATTCGCGCTCCGTTCTCGCGGACATCGGCAAGGCGAATCCGAGCAAGTCCTCAATCTGCTCAAACGTCAGGACGACGACGGAAGCGTAGCGATGTTCCAGGTAGGTGTAGAGCGCTCGATACTCGCGAGGCACGTGCGGCGTACTTTGCTCCACGGGAAAAATTCTCGTTGCGCGCTCGGGATCAAGCGCCGCCAGAGGCCGTCGAATCCCGATCCGCCTGAGCAGGGTCGTCCAATCGGTCATGCTCGTGTGACGTCGATGGTGTCGTCGTTGACGCGGCGGCCGCAGCCTGGACGTCGTCGTCGCGCTGAAATTCCCACTACTTGACTCTAAGCCGCGTCGAGCCTGTCGGCCTGTCCTGATTTGCACAGCCCCACGACGCCGCGTTGGTCGAACCCGAACAGGAAATTCATCGGCACGGTTCGATGGGTTCGTCACTGTTGCCACTACTCTGTGTTCCACCAGGCAATCGGCTCGAGTCCTTGAAGGGCGATCGCGCCGGTTCATTCAGCATTCGGGTGAACGATCAATACCGTGTGACGTTTCGTTTCAAGGGCGAAGACGCCTACGATGTGCGCTGCGAGGATTATCATTGATGTTGCCGAAGCATCGACCGCCGACGCATCCAGGCGAAATGATGCTGAAGGAGTTTCTCGAGCCCGCGGGCGTATCGCAGGCGGACGCCGCGAAACGGATCGGCGTGCCCTTTCAGCGGCTGAACGCGATTGTGCGAGGCCGGCGAGCCGTCAGCGCTGACACTGCCATTCGGTTGGAGGCGCTCACGCGCATGGACGCCGTGTTCTGGCTTCGCCTCCAGGCTGACTGGGATTTGTGGCACGCTCTGCGCGCGCCTCGGGGGCGTCCCCGACAGTTCGTCCCACGGCCGCGAGCCCGAGATGCTACGACATCAACGCCTGTCGCGTCGTATACTGGCGGTTCGCGAGCGAGGCGTGCGAGCGAGTCTCGCGACGCGAGCCGCGACTTGGCCAAGCGCAGTTCACGGGAGCCGAGTCGCGCGAGGGAGCGAGTAGGGGGTCTGGGGACGAAGCCCCCCGGATCAGTCACCGCAAGCGAGCTGAGCGAGCGAGCCTCGCGAACGAAGGCGCGACTTGGCTAAGTGCTTTTCATGGGAGCCGAGTCGCGCGAGAGAGCGAGTAGGGGGTCTGGGGGCAACGCCCCCAGATCAATGAATGGTGAGGTGGCCGAGAGGCTGAAGGCGGCGGTTTGCTAAACCGTTATACGGGCCAAAACCTGTATCCAGGGTTCGAATCCCTGCCTCACCGCCAGTTAAGTTTTTCTAAACACTAGACTTACCATTTTGAAGCGCCGGCGTTGCCACTATGTTGCCACGGCGATCGAGCAATTCGATCGCCGACTCGAGCGCCGCGGGACTCAAGTGCATGTAGCGCTGGGTCATGCCCAGTTCGCTGTGTCCGGCGAGCTCCTGCACGGCCCGCGCCGGGGCGCCGCGCATCGCCAGATGCGAGCAGAACGTGTG
>CAYQRM010000035.1:0-6776 GCA_964419785.1 uncultured Solibacteraceae bacterium
GACCCCTTGCACTTCTACACGTCGCTGCGGTAACGTGTAGAAGCCGGAGGCATCGCGCATGGGCGACAAGACGGACCTGCCGCAGGGCACGCTCGACCTGCTGATCCTCAAAATGGCCGCGCTCGGGCCGGTGCACGGATACGCCATCGCGCAGCGGCTGCAGCACGTCTCGCGCGACGTCGTCCAGGTGCCGCAAGGATCGCTCTACCCCGCGCTCCACCGCCTCGAACAACGAGGCCTGCTCGCGGCCGAGTGGTACGAGACCGAAACCGGCCGCGAGGCGAAGTTCTACAAGCTGACGCGGAAAGGCCGCGCCCAGCTCGCGTCCGAATCGAAGAGCTGGGAGCGACTCGCTGAAGCCATCGGCGTCATCCTCAACCTGTCGGAAGGCGGCGCGGAATGACCTGGTGGCGCCGCTTCTTCGGACGCCGGCGCCTCGACGAGCAGCTCGACAAGGAGCTGCGCTTTCACCTCGAGCAGCACGCGGCCGATCTGATCGCCAACGGACACGATCCGGCGGAGGCGCGCCGGATGGCGCGCCTCGATCTCGGCGGCGTTCAGCAAATCAAAGAAGACGTCCGCGACACGCGGCGGCTGGGCTGGCTCGAGGACCTCTGGCGCGACGCGGCCTACGCGCTTCGCGCGCTGCGCATGCAGCCGGCCTTCGCCTTCGTCGCGCTCGCCACGCTCGCGCTTGGCAGCGGCGTCGCCACCTTGATGTTCACCGTCGTCAACGGCGTGCTGCTCACTCCGATGCCGTACCCGCATCCCGACAGGCTCGTTCACTTGCAGGAGCAGACCGACTACAGCACGCCGGGCGGCAACCTCTGGGCGTTCTCGTACCCCAATTACCTCGATTGCGTGCAGGGATCGACGTTGCTCGACCTCGCGGTGTTTCGTTATTCGGGCGGCATCCTGAGTCATCCCGGCGACGCCGAGTACGTCGATGGAAAGGAAGTCTCGGCCGCGCTGCTCCCGCTCCTCGGCGCGTCGCCCATTCAGGGCCGGACGTTCACGAGCGACGACGACCGCCCTGGCGCGACGCCGGTCGCCATCGTGAGCGATCGCGTGTGGGCGCGCGACTTCGGTCGCAACCCATCCGCGATCGGTGCCGCGATCACCTTCGATGGCAAGCCGTACACGGTCGTCGGGGTCATGCCCGCCGAATTCCGGATCGGCGCCGACAGTGACGACGTGTTCGTGCCGCTTGGACAGGACACGTCGCCGGTGCTGAAGAATCGCGGGGCACACGCCGGGTTTCAGGTCTGGGGTCGCCTGCGCCCGCACGCCGTGCTCGCCGCCGCGCGGGTCGAGCTCGCCGCGACCGGCCGCGCGCTCGCCGCACAGTTTCCAAACACCAACAAGGGCCGCACGTTCATCGCCGATCCGCTGCGGCCTGATGTCTCCGAGGTGCAATCGACCCTCTGGCTGCTGCAAGGCGCCGTGATTCTCGTTCTGCTCGTGGCGTGTGCCAACATCGCGAGCCTGCTTCTCGCTCGCGCGATCTCCCGCGAACGCGAGCTCGCCATGCGCGTCGCGCTCGGCGCCGGCCGCGGTCGGCTCGTTCGCCAGTGCCTGACCGAGAGCGCCGTGCTCTCGATTGGCGGCGCCGCGCTCGGATTGCTCGTCGCGAACGTCGGCAGCGGGCCGTTCGCCGCGATGTGGCCCGGGACTCTGCCGCGGATCGACGAGGTGCGCGTCGGATCGAACGTGCTGCTCTTTTCGCTCGGCCTCTCGATCGTGTGCGGGCTGCTGTTCGGTGTGGCGCCGGCGTTCCGCGTCCACAGTCGGGCCATGGATCACGCGCTGCGATCGAGCGGACGGGCCATCGCCGGCGGATCTCGGCGTCTGCACGGCGCGTTCGTCGTCGCTGAGCTCGCCCTCGCGGTCGTCTTGTTGATCTCCGCGGGCATGCTCGGGAGGACGTTGCTCAATCTCTCGACGATCAATCTGGGCGTCGACGTGCACCGGGTGCTCACCGCGCGCGCCGCGTTGTCGCCAACGACGCTCGCCGATCCCGCACGCACCCGCGTCGTCTGGGACGACATCCTCGATCGCGTCCGGCGCGTGCCCGGCGTGGACGCCGTGGCGACGGTGGATACCGTGCCGCTCCGAGAGGGCAGAAATGAAATCGGCTACAAGACATCCGCCGCCGATGTCCCCGCAGACCGTCAGCCGCTCGTCCTCGCCACCAGCGTGAGCCCGGAGTACCTGAAGGTGATGGGCATCACGCTCCAGGCAGGACGATTCTTCACCGATCAGGATCGGCGCGACAGCCAGCCGGTCGCCGTTGTCGACGACGTGATGGCGCGACAGGCGTTTCCGGGTCAGTCGCCGATCGGCAAGCCGTTGTGGATTGGCTTCGATCGCGATCCGGCGGTCGTCGTCGGCGTCGTCAATCACGTGAAGTACTGGGGCCCGGCGGGTGACGAGCGGGCATCGGTGCGCGCGGAGATGTACTACCCCTTCGCGCAGGTGCCCGACAATCTGGTTCGACGCTGGTCGCAGCTGATGTCGATCGCAATTCGGACGAGCAGCGACCCCGGGCCGCTGTTGGACGCGATTCGCCGCGAGGTTCGCGGGCCGTCGAACGATCAGGTGATTTACGAAATCAACACGCTCGAAGATCTTGCCGGCGCCTCGATCGCCCGCCAGCGGTTCCTGTTCGTGCTGTTCGGCATCTTCGCAGCGCTCGCGCTGGTGCTCGCGTGCGTCGGCATCTACGGCGTGCTCGCGTATCTCACCGATCAGCGCGCGCCGGAAATCGGCGTGCGAATCGCGCTCGGCGCGTCGCGAGCCGAGGTGGTCTGGATGGTGCTGCGCCAGAGCCTGGGCATGATCGCGATGGGCCTCGCATTTGGGATCGCCGGCGCGATCGCGGCAGGCCGGATCTTCGCCGCGTACGTCGACGGCATGCAGCCGAGCGGGCCGTCGACCTTCTTGCTGATGACCATCGTGCTCGTCGCCACGGCGCTCCTCGCCAGCGCGATGCCGGCGCGGCGGGCGAGCCAGGTTGATCCCGTGAAAGTCCTGCGTCAGGCGTAGACATCGGCCGAGATAAGATCACCCCTGGAAGGAGATCGGAACTTCGATGGGTGACGCAGGGGAAGGGCTGATTGACAACGACGCGCGCATCCAGGAGCGGCGGGACGAGCTCGAGCAGGCGCGCAAAGAAGCGAAGGCGCGCGATATCCGCAACCCGGCCGCGCTCCAGGAGATGGAATCGCTGAGGCTGACGCGCGCCGCGATCGTCGGCCAGCTCGACGCAACCTCGCACGACAAGCGCCGCGCCGCCCTGACGCAGGCGCTGGCGGACATCGATCGGCGGATCGCGGAGGCCAGCGCGAAGCTCGGTTGATTCGGCGCCGAGTGTGCTGAAATAGGCGCCGTGGCGGTGCTCGCCGTGGCGTTGCTGCCCGTGCTCGCCTTTCTCGGGCTGCTCGTCGTCTTTGACAGCTTCAAATTGATCCCGGCGGCGATGCTGGGACGGGCGCTCGCGGCCGGCGCCGTGGGTGCGCTGCTGTCGACGCCGGTGCATGCGGTCTTCACGCGCTTGCTGCACGTCAGCGAGCCATCGATCGTCCTCTACGTCGCGCCGGTCACCGAGGAAACGCTCAAAGCGCTGTTCTTCGTCTACGCGCTGAAGCGGCGGCGCGTCGGCTTTCTGGTCGACGCCGCGATCGTCGGCTTCGCCATCGGTACCGGCTTCGCCGTCGTGGAGAACATCGAGTATCTCGCGACGCTCACGGACCGGCGGCTGTGGCTCTGGGTGGTGCGTGGATTCGGCACTGCGACACTTCACGCGCTGACCACAACAGTTGTCGCGATCGCTGGCAAGTCGCTGAGCGATCGCTTCCCCGAGCGTGGTTTGTGGGTCATTCTTCCCGGGCTCGTCGCGGCGATGGTCCTCCACTCGGCGTTCAACCACGCGCTGGTCTCCCCGGTGCTCGCGGCGGCGATCCTCGTGCTCGTTCTGCCGCTCGTTGTGTTGTTCGTGTTCCACCGCAGCGAGAAGAAGACGCGCGAATGGGTCGGCGACGGTCTCGATCTGGACGTCGAGCTGCTCGCGCTCGTCCGCTCACCCGTCTTCGGCGCGACGCGCTTTGGCCGGTACCTCGAGGAGCTGCGGGAGCGCTTTCCGGGGCCGGTCGTCGCCGACATGTTCTGCCTGCTCCAGCTGGATCTCGAGCTGGCGATCCGCGCGAAAGGTCTGCTCATGGCGCGTGAAGCGGGCATCGAGTTGCCGCCAGACGAGAATCTGCGCAGCCAGCTCGCCGAACGCGAGTATCTCGAGCACGCGATCGGTCAGACCGGCATGCTCGCGCTCCGGCCGCTTCAGGTCACGAGCGACCGCGACAACTGGCATCAGTATTTGTTGAATAGCGTGAAGACGTAACGCTTACGATCTGGCGCCGCGGAAGCGCACCGCGCTCGCGATGAAATCATCCGGCGTGCCGAAGTCGAATCGCTCGACGTCGTCGAGCTCGACCGCCAGGTAGCCTTCGCGCTGGCGCTGCAGCTCCTGCGCGCGAGTGAGCTGGAACTCGCCGCGATCGCGGACGTCGTCGCGAATCATCTCTGCAAGCACGTCGTAGATGCCAGGCCCGAGGACGTGCATGCCCAGCCAGCCGAGCCAGGTGTCGGGCGGCAGGTCGTTCACGTGAAGTTTTTCGCGCGCTGTCGCTTCGTCCGGCTTCTCGATGATGAGCGACACATCGATCAAACGCGGGTCGTTGGCGCGACGCGTTCCCGCGATCGTGCCGTAGCCCTTCAGCTCGGCGGCGGTGATGCGATTGACGGCTGACACGCTCCGGCCGCGCGCGGTCGCGCCGACGTCGGCAAGCGCGCGATACGGCGACACGCGAGCGCCGCGAAAGAGATGATCGCCGAGGCACAGCAACACGGGTTCGCCACCCGAGAAGTCACGCGTCTGAAACACCGCGTGCCCGTAACCCTCTTGTGTCTGCTGTTCGACGAATCGCACGCGCCGAGCAAGGCGCCGCATCTCACCAGCCTCGTGCGCGAGCGCGGAATGACCGGCCAATCGCGTGAGGTACGACGCCCCGGGACCCTCGAGGTACGCCCGCACGGCGGCGGCGTCACCAGGCTGGACGATCAAACAGATTTCCTCGACGCCGGCGGCCTCGAGCTCGATGAGGTGATAGTGGACGAGCGCGCGCGCTATGCCATCGCGGCCGACGATCGGAAACAGTTCCTTCTTGCAGGCATGCGACGCGGGAAAGAACCGCGTGCCGAGTCCCGCCATCGGGACCACGGCCTTGCGAATCACAATGAGCCCCGCTGCCAGCCGGACGCTCCGAAGCTGTAGCGTCGCGCGCCGAACTCGATCGCGCCCGGCGACGTACCCTCGAAGATTTCCGGGAGCGCGCCAATGCGGCGCGAGTACTCCCTCGCGATCTCGGGGACGTACTCCTTGAGCGCGTCGAGCCGGCCGAAGACGGCCACGGTTCCACCCGTCCCGCCGCCGGTAATCTTCGCGCCGTACAGCCCGCGCTTGGCCCCGCGCGCGCGCACCGCGTCGACGAGAAAATCGACTTCCTCAACCGACAGGCGGCAGTTCGTTCGATAGCTCTCGTGCGCGGCGTACATGCACTCGCCGGCGGTGACGAGCGCGGCGTCATCGCCGGCGCTCGCGGCCTTGAGCGCGTCGATGAACGTCAACACGCGTTCGTTCTCTTCGATCGGATGCCGCGTCGGCCCGGCGACACGGTATCGCGCGTCCGGCTGCACTTTCGTGACCGGATCGTCATGCGTCTTGTAGCGCTCGAGAAATGTCGAGCCGACGATCTCGTCGGGAATCTCGCTCGCATAGTGCGATCGGTATTCGTCGACCGAAAGCTCCGTCAGGTAGCTCAACGCCGCGCGCCCGGTCCTCGCGCGCAGATCGTTGACGACCTTCTTGCCCATGAAGGCGCCGATTCGTGTGTCGCTGTACGGATTGCCTGCAACCGAGTGCGTGACGAGAGAGTTGATTCCCACGAAGCCGGTATCTGGCGGAATGCTGACCTCGCCCCGCACCTCGCCCGGCCGGCAAAGAATGTGCGTGAGCTGTCCCTCGTGTCCACTCGTGATCGCGATCTGATCCATGATCCCGCACGGCGCGCCGACGACGTGGTTCTCCGCCATCTGGCCGAGACGGGCGAGACGCGCGGGCGAGAGCTGGGCGCCGAGGTACGCGTCGAGGCAGCAAAGCGTGCCGATCTCAACGGCCGCCGAGCTGCCGATGCCAACGTTCATCGGAATCGCGCTGAGAAGCAGCAGGCTGAATCCGTACGGCAAGGTGACGGGTTCCTCTTTGAGCAGCGTGAAGATGCTGCCGCCGATGTACGACACCCAGCTCACCAGCGGATTCGACTGGCAGAGCGCGCGGACGTCCGCGTAGTCGGCAAGCCCGCCGCCCGATGCGAAGTAGTCGAGCGGCACGCGCGTCTCGACCGGCAGCGTCCTTCGTCCCGCCTGCATCGTCCTGATCCGGAGCGTGCGATCCGTGCGCGACTGGAGCGCGATCAGGACGCCTCGCCCGAGCACCGTCTCGCAGACGTTCGATCCGGAATAATCCGCGATGCCGCCCATCACGTCGAGCCGCGCGGGCACCCGAACGACCCACACCTCCCCGCTGTTGAAGAATCCGGCGAGGCCGGTGAGATCGCTGGTGGGCTTCCTGAGCAGGTCCTCGAACGCCTGCACTTCGAACGGTACGCCGTTGCGGTCCATCAGCCGGACTGTGTAACACACGGCAGTTGACCACGGCAAAC
>CAYQRM010000036.1:0-14628 GCA_964419785.1 uncultured Solibacteraceae bacterium
TACAAGGTCTGCGCGATTAATGAGACGTGGTCGGGCTTGAAGTTCGCCAGGCGTTCGAAATGAGCGCGGGTCTGGCCCCGATCGGCGTGAGCCGGGCCTGACCCGGTGGTGCGTTCGGAGCGAAACCGAGGCAGAGGTCAAGAGATGAAGGCAGTGCGTTTCGTCTGGGCTGTCGGTGCGGTCGTGTTTCTCGCCGCGTCAATGGAGGCGCAAGCCCCGTCCGACTATCCCATCCACCCCGTGCCTCTGTCGCAGGTGAAAGTGACTGGCGGCTTCTGGCAGGCGAAGCTCGAGACGAATCGCACGGTCACGATTCCTCACATCCTGGAGGAGAACGAGACGACCGGCCGCGTCGACAACTTGCGCAAGGGCGCCGGGCTGATGACGGGCGACTACACCGGGCGGCGATTCAACGACACCGACATCTACAAGATCATCGAGGCCGCGTCGTACACGCTCGTCTCGCATCCCGATCCCGCGCTCGCGAAGCAGATCGATGCGCTCGTGCAGATCATCGCGAAGGCGCAGCAGCCGGACGGCTATCTGTTTCCGGCGCGCACGATCAATCCGGCCAAGCCCGCGCCTGGCGTCGGGACCGAGCGCTGGCAGTACGAGAACACCGGCAGTCACGAGCTCTACAACTCGGGCCACATGTACGAAGCCGCGGTCGCGAACTATCAGGCGACGGGCGATCGGACGTTCCTCGACGTCGCCGTGAAGAACGCCGATCTCGTGGCGTCGACGTTCGGTCCCAACGCGAGGAAAGACGCGCCCGGCCACGAGGAAGTCGAGCTCGCGCTCGTCAAGCTGTACCGCGCGACGAACGACGTGAAGTACCTCAACCTCGCGAAGTTCTTTCTCGACGAGCGCGGCGTGCACGGCAATGTCTCGGAGGACTACACGGATCCGAGCTGGAAGCTCTATAACGATCGTCCGTATCGCCAGGACGACATTCCGCTCGTCGATCAAACGCGCGCCGAAGGCCACGCCGTGCGCGGGACGTACGTCTACAACGCGATGGCCGACATCGCGGCGATGCTGAAGGACCCGAAATACAACCTCGCGGTCGATCGGATCTGGCAGGACGTGATGTCGAAGCGCGTTTACGTCACTGGCGGCCTCGGATCGGTAGGTGGCACCGAGGCGTTCGGCGACGACTACGCGCTGCCGAATCGCACGGCGTACACCGAGACGTGCGCGTCGGTCGGCGGAATTCTCTGGAACCACCGGATGTTCCTGAAATCCGGCGACGCGAAGTACCTCGACGCGTTCGAGCAGACGCTCTACAACGGACTGCTGTCGGGCGTGTCGGTGAAAGGCGACAGCTTCTTCTATCAAAACCCGCTCGAATCGACGGGCCGCAACGAGCGGAGCGCGTACTTTGACGTCGCGTGCTGTCCGGCGAACCTCGCACGCCTGCTCGCGCAGCTGCCGGGATTGATCTACGCGACCGACGGCAAGCAGCTCTACGTCAACCTCTACGTGAGCAGCGAAGCCGACGTCGTCATCAACGGCGCGAAGGTGCACATCAGCCAGACGACGGACTATCCGTGGGACGGCCGGGTGCAATTTCAGATCACTGCTGACCGCGCCGTGCGGTTTCCACTCAAGGTGCGCGTGCCCGGCTGGCTGGGCACTTCGGTGTTCGCGAGCGACCTGTACACGTATGTGACGCCGTCCACCGAGCAGGCGACTGTCGGAGTGCTCGATCTGGCGGAGACAGCCAAGGCGCCCGGTTGGTACAGCCCGGAGGACATTCCAATCAGCGCCGCCGCCGCGGCGGAGCACCGCGCGGTGCGTGCATTGGTCAGGCTCCCCATGCCCGTCCGCCGCATCGTTGCGAATCCCGGCGTGAGAGACGACGCCGGCAAGGCCGCGATCCAACGCGGGCCGGTGCTGTACGTTCTCGAAGGTGTCGACAACGGCGGGAAGGTGCTCGACCTCTCGGTCCCGATGACGACGACGTTCGCGTCGGCGTTCAAGGCGGACCTGCTCGGCGGCGTGACGGTGCTCACCGCGACGCTGCCGGCAGTGGGCGACACGCCGGCGCGCACCATCACGGCCGTCCCGTACTTCGCCTGGGCGAACCGGGGCAGGGGCGAGATGGTCACCTGGATCAGGCAGTAGATCACGAGGAACTTCGGACTCCGGACCTCGGACTCCGGACCTCACACGACGCCGGACCCAACTGTTTTGACGCCTAGTCCGTCTACTCATCTACGTGTAGAGTGACTAGGCATGGCTGAACGTCCCGATCTCGACCTCCTGCAAGGCACGTTGGACATGTTGATCCTGAAGGTCCTGGCGCGCGAGCCGCTCCACGGCTATGCGATCGCCCAGGAAATCGGCCGGATCTCGCGCGCGCTGCTGCAGGTGCCGCAGGGATCGCTCTATCCGGCGCTGCACCGGCTCGAGAATCGCGGGCTGCTCGCGGCCACCTGGGCGGAAACGGACACCGGTCGCGCCGCGAAGATCTACCGGCTCACCCGCCGCGGTCGCGCGCGGCTCGAGCAGGAAGTCGCGGACTGGCAGCGGCTGTCGGAAGCGATTCAGCTCATTCTTCAAACGGAGTAGCCCATGGGTTGGCTCAAGCGCCTGCTGGGACGTGAGCGCCTCGAGCGCGAGCTCGACGCCGAGCTCACCCATCACGTGAACGAAGAGACGCGACGACTCGTCGCCGAAGGCGAGTCGCCGGAAGAGGCGAGACGCCAGGCGCTCGCGCGCTTCGGCGGCGTCGAGCCGATCAAAGAACAGGCGCGCGACGCGCGCGGCACTCGCTGGGTCGAAGACCTCACGCGCGACGTGCGGTACGCGTTCCGCATGATGCGGCGAAGCCCGGTGTTCACGCTCGCGGCGATTCTGTCGCTCGCGGTCGGCATCGGCGCCAACGCGGCGATTTTCAGCGTGTCGGACGCGCTCCTCATGCGCGAGCTCGACGTGCCGCGCCCCGGCGAGCTGTACTTTCTCAACCACGCCGGCTACTCGTCGCCGAATTATCGATTTTCATTTCCCGGATACACGCGCTTGGAGGCGGCGGTGCCCGACGTCCAGTTTGCGGTCGCCGGATCGTCGACGCGCGTGCAGATCGACAGCGAAGCCGGCGCCGAGTTGGCCGTGGGACAGCTCGTCAGCGGCAATTGGTTCCAGAATCTCGGCGTGAAGACCGCCGCCGGGCGCCTGCTTGGACCGGCGGATGCGCCGGGTGTCGGCGCCGAGCGCGTCGCCGTGCTGAGCTACGACTACTGGACGCGCCAGTACGGCGCCGATCCGCGCGTCGTCGGCTCGTCGATTCGCGTAAACGGCGTGCCGCTCACGATCGTCGGCGTTGCGGCGGAGGGATTCGCCGGCCTCGAGGTCGGCTCGCGCGTGGACATGTGGGCGCCCGTGACGCTGCAATCCGACCTGCGCTTCCGCGGCAACGCGAGCATCGACGATGACGACGAGACGAAGCCGTGGGTCACGCGCGACGGCGTGAAGTGGCTGACGATGGTCGCGCGCGTGCCGGCGTCGGTGCCGGTTGACGACGCGGCGGGCCGCGTCCGCGGGTTCTTCCGCCACGAGAACGAAGACGCGGCAAAGCAGATCAAGGACGCCGCCCGCCGCAATTTTCGCCTGCGCGAGCACGTCGAGCTCGTGGCCGGCGCTCGCGGTCTGTCCGATCTGCGGGAGAGCTTCTCGAAGCCGCTCGTGATCCTGATGATCACGGTCGCCGCCGTGCTACTCATCGCGTGCGCCAACCTCGCGAGCCTGCTGCTCGCGCGAAGCGCGGCGCGCGGCCGCGAGTTCGCGCTGCGGCTGTCGCTCGGCGCGGGCCGCGGACGCGTCGTCCGGCAATTGCTCGCGGAGAGCCTGACGCTCGCGGTCATTGGCGGTGCGGTCGGCATCGGCTTCGCGCTACTTGGCGGACACGCGCTCCTCTCGATGGCGTCGACAAGCGCGCGCGCGATTCCGCTCGTACTGCCGCTCGACTGGCGTCTCATCGCGTTCACCGCGGCGGTGAGCCTGCTCACGGGCGTGCTCTTCGGCCTCGGCCCCGCGCTGCGCGCGTCGCGGCCGGGCCTGACCGATCCGCTCAAAGCCGGCGGTCGCATCGTCGCCTCCGAGCGATCCGCAGGGCCGTTCAGCTTTGGCAAAGTGTTGATTGCCGTGCAGGTGGCGTTGTCGTTCGCTTTGCTCGTCGGCGCGCTGCTGTTCCTGCGGACGTTCGAGAATCTCGTGTCGGCTGACACCGGCTTCGATCGATCGACGGCGCTGATCGCACGGTTCGATCCAGTGCTCTCCGGCGTCACCGAGACGCAGTTGCCGGATCTCTACCGCCGCATGCTCGACCGCGCGCGGCAGATTCCGGGTGTCTCGTCGGCGGCGCTGGCGCTGACGGGTCCGGCGACGCGGTCGGCTCGAGTGAGCGGCATCCTCGTCGACAACGAACCGATGCGCGTCGGCAACGAGTCGGACGCACGCGAGGAGTACGCGACACCAGAATTCTTCAAGACGATCGGCGCGCCGCTGCTGCGCGGGCGGACGTTCTCGGAGGACGATGACACGCGGCGGCCGAAAATCGCGGTCGTCAACGAGATGTTCGCGAAACACTTCTTCGGCGATCAGGATCCCATCGGCCATCATCTCGGCTACGGTCCGGCCGACACCGAGATTGTCGGCGTCGTGCGCGACGTGCGCGTCGACGGACCGAAGAACGTCGTCCCGTCGATGGTCTACTATCCGCTCGCGCAAGCGCCAAGCGAGTTTGCGCGCAATCTGTTCGTGCGCGTCAGCGGGCCGATCGGCCCGGCCGAAGTCGCGCTGCGCAACGCCGTGCAGGAGGTCAATCGCAACCTCGCCGTACAGGAAGTCGCGACGCTCGGTGATCTCAACGAACGCCTCGTGAGCAGCGATCGGCTGATCTCGCGGCTGACGGGCATCTTCGGCCTGCTCGCCGTCTTTGTCGCCTGCCTCGGGCTCTACGGCACGGTCGCGTACTCGGTCGTGCGGCGGACGAACGAGATCGGCGTCCGCATGGCCCTCGGCGCGTCGCGCGGCGGCGTCGGATGGCTCGTGCTGCGCGAAACGTTGGCGCTCGTCGTCGCCGGCGGGCTGCTGGGCGTCGCGATCGTCTGGCCGCTGCTCAAGTACCTCTCGTCGCTGCTCTACGGCGTCTCGCCCCACGATCCGATGGCGCTCACCGCCGCCGGCGTGGGCCTGCTCGTGGCCGGCGCGATCGCCGGCGCGATTCCGGCGTGGCGCGCGTCTCGCGTCAATCCGCTGACCGCGCTGCGCGCAGACTAACGACGCTCGATCGGCTCGAGGCGGAAGAGCGTGCGCGTGTTGCGCGTCGCCGACAGCAGAAACGTCAGGATCATTCCTGCGATCGCCACGCTGCCGCCGACGTTGAAGAGCGGGCACGCTTCGCCGAAGACGCGCACGGTCGGCCGGACGTACAGCATCAGTGTGCCAATCGACAGAATGATCCGGAGCTCGGTCGGTCCCACGTTGAAGTAGCTGATTTTGAACGTTCCGAGACTGTGCGTCGCAAGGTAGATCTCCGACGCAAGCATGAAGTACGCGACGAGCAGGCCGAACGCGATCGTCGGGCTCATGTAGCCGGAGAGCGCGAGCCCACCGACAAGGCACGCCGTGCCGATTGCGTCGACGACGTGATCGACGTACTAGCCATAGCGCGGCCGCTGCTGCTGCCGCACGCGTGCAAGCGTGCCGTCGAGGCTGTCGCCAAACCAGTTGAGCGCGAGACAGACGACGACCAGGCTCAGGCCGACGGGATGAGCGGCGGCAAGCCAGAACGCGCCGCCCGCGCCGATCATCGCGACCAGTGCAAGTCCGGTGAGCTGATCGGAGGTCACCCAGGGCGGCAGTCGGTGTGCCAGAAACAGCAGCACGCGGCGTTCGAACGGCGCGAGCACGCTCGTGAGCTCGCGCGTCGGATCGACGTAGGGCGTGCCGGAAACGTGAACCGCGAGCGGCGCGCCGATCGACGTGCCCGCCGCGCTCGTGCATCACTGGCGCGGCGACGTCTTCGTGCCGCACGTCACACTGGATGACGTGCTGGCGAACGTCGAAAGCGGCGCGCTTCTCTCGGCGCCGGACGACGTGCTGAAGGCGGCCGTGATCGATCGCGGGCCCGGCTGGATGAACGTGTACCTGCGGCTGCAGCGCAAGAAGTTCGTGACGGTCGTGTACGACACGAATCACGACGTGACATTCGCGCGAGTGTCGGCCACGCGCGCGATCAGCCGAAGCACGGCCGCGCGCATTGTCGAGATCGAAGATGCGGGCTCGGCCAACGAGCGCGCGTTTCCTGCGGGAGACGATCACGGCTATCTATGGAAGCTCAACGCTTACTGGCGTTACGAACAAGTGCCAGGCGGCGTCATCGTCGAGTGCGAGTCGATCAGCCTGAGCCGCACCGTGCCAGTTGTGGTGCGCTACCTCGTCGGCCCGCTCATCGAAAGCACCGCACGCGAATCGATGGAGCACACCTTGCAGGCGGTGAGGATGAAGGCGTTCTAACGGTGATCAACTCTTGGATTCGAACGCCGCGCGCGCGGTCGCTGGCTCGATGACGGCGAACGCGACGAGCGCGCCGACCGCGGCGGTGAGGAAGAGGACGGAGACTTCGGCGTGCGTCGAGAGCGTCAGTCCGCTCGCGACCAAGAGTGCAGCGACGAACGCGATGTCCCCGAGACGGATCCAGCCGGCGACGCGTCGGCGCTGGGCGAGCGATTCGCCCGGCAGCTCGCGAAATGCGAACCACACGTGCAGGCGCATCGTGCTCGCGCCGATCGCGCTCACGAGCGCGGCCAGAAACAGCCACGATCCCGCCGGCATCCAGCTTTTGGCGAGCCACATCGGCACGAGCATCAAGAGATACAGTCCGCTCGCGACGGCTTGATGGAACTGCCACCAGAAGGGCGCGTTCGTCCCGGGAGCTGACGGAGCCCTGGGGGTGGCGGCGTGGGGCGCGGCCGACGTCTGACCGCTTGCGGCCCGCTCGAGCGCGCTCACGAGCAGATGCGTCGACGAGAATCTCGCGTCGGGCGCTTTGCGCAGGCACATCGCGACGATTCGCGCGAGCTCGGGGAGAGCTGGAACGGACGCGAGGGCCGATGGCACACGCACGTCGAGCGGCGCCGGTTCACTCTCGAGGATCCGCGCGAGCGTCGATGCCGCGTCCGGACCTTCGAATGGCGCGACGCCGGAAGCGAGCTCGTAGAGCAGGACGCCGAGCGAGAAGAGATCCGATCGAAAATCGACCGCGTCGCCACGAATCTGCTCGGGCGACATGTAGGCTGGCGTGCCCATCGCCGCGTGATCGGCAGTCACGGGCGCGGCGGCGCTGTCAGCCCGGACGCGCGCCAAACCGAAATCGAGAATCTTGATCTCGCCCGCGGGCGTCCGAATGACATTCTCAGGTTTCAGATCGCGATGGACGATCCCGCGATCGTGCGCGGCCGCCAGGGCCCGTGCCAGCGCAAGTCCGGTGGCGAGCACGCGCGGCGCCGGCATCGCGCCATCGCGCAATTCCTCGCGAAGCGTCGCGCCGGGCACGAACTCGCCGGCGATGTACACCTGACCGTCGATTTCCTCGAGCGCGTAGACGGTGGCGATATTGGGATGGGTCAGCGCGGCGGCCGCTCGTGCTTCGCGTCGCAAACGCTCGCGCCGCGCCGGATCGCCGGTGAACCGCGGCGCGACGGCCTTCAGCGCCACCTCACGTCCGAGGGTCTCGTCCTCGGCAAGATAGACGACGCCCATGCCGCCTTCGCCGAGCAGCCGCTTCACGGTGTAGTGACCGATCGTTTCGCCGGCACGCGCCGGCGGGGCAGGCGACAGATTCGGCGCGGTCACTCGCCCAGCTGGGCGCTCCATGAACTCGCCCGCCCGATCGTGCGAGGCCAGCAGCGTCGCGACTTCCTCGCGAAGCGTCCGGTCCGAGCCGCACGCGACGTCGAGAAAGGCCTCGCGTCGCGCTGGCGCCACCGCCAGCGCCTGGTGAAACAGTTCGTTGACTCTCGCCCAGCGCGCGGCGTGCGTCACCGCGGCTTCATCCCCTGCAGCTCGCGCAGCAGCCACGCTTTGGCGATCGTCCAATGGCGCTTGACGGTGGCGGGCGAGATCGCCAGCGCGTCGGCCGTCTCCTCAACCGAGAGGCCACCGAAGAACCTGAGCTCGACGATTCGCGCCTGACCCGCGTCGAGAGCCGCGAGGGCCGTGAGCGCGCGATCGAGCGCGACGAGATCGATCGTCTCGTCCGCGTCGGGCGCCGCACCCACGAGCAGCGCATCGTCGAGCGTCACTCGCACGTGGTCGCCGCCGCGCTTTTCCGCGCCCCGCGCCCGAGCGCGCTCGACGAGCAGCCGGCGCATCGAGATCGCCGCAATCGCGAGAAAGTGCGCGCGGTTCTGCCAGCGCAGCGACTTGTCCTTGAGCAGCCGCAGGTAGGCCTCGTGCACGAGCTCGGTCGCCTGCACGCTCCTGGCCTGCTCGCGGCGCACGTAGCCATCGGCGAGTCGCCGCAGCTCCGCGTAGACGTCCTCGACCATGCGCCGGACATCTCCGCTCTGAGCTGTCTGGACTGCTTGTTTCTTCACGCCTGGACTCTCCGTGTCTTGACGGGTGGACATCAGGTGTCGTGATCTCCTGGACTGCTCACTTCTTCCTGTACCCCTTCGCCATGTCCGCGATGAGCGCGGCCTTCCACACGTAGCCGAGCTGGAGGCTGATTTCCGTTGACTGCGTCTCGCCGGGATTGCTCGCGTCGAGCGGCTTCCGCTCGTGCACGACCGGCATCGCCGAGAAGATGCCGAGCAGCTTCAGCACACGACCGGATCGCATCGATCCGTCTTCGGCCTCGTAGACGCCGTTCGCGACGGCGAGCACCGGCGATCCCGACATGCCGGGAAACGCCGAGACGTCGACGAGGAACGTCGGCAAATCGTCGAAGTCGACCGTGGGCTCGCTCGCGACGTGCCCCGTCTTCCACACGGGCAGGAAATGCGATTCGTCGTAGAAGCCGTACGGATAGCCGAGCAGCGTGGCGTTCGAGCTCGGGCGGATCTTGATGTCGCTCTGCGTGTGCGCTTCGGTGAAGACCATCAGCGCGATGTTGGCGTAGACGCCCGGCGGCAGCGGTACGAGCACGACGTCCGCGCTTGGCGTCGAGTCGCTTCCGACCCACAGCGGCGCGCCGCGCTCGTCGTAGAGCGGCAGTTCGATTTGCCGGACGCGCGCGAGCTCCGTCGTGCTCTCGTGCAGGATGAATCGAATGCGATCGCCGAGCTTCGGGCCCGGCGCAAGCGGCGCGCGGCCGGTCACGACGTGGTAGTTGGTGACGAGAAACACCGTGTCGGGCTTGCCGTCGATCGTCGTGCTCGCGAAGAAAAAGCCCGTGCCTTGCGAGATGGCCCGGCCGCCGTTCATCAACACGATCGGCGTCGTCATCAACGACGGCGGTTCGAGATCGGTCGGCAGGCTTTGCGCCTGCGCGGGGCGCGCGAGGAGTCCAGCGACGAGCCAGGGCAGCCACAGCCGCATGATGAGTTAGACGATGGCAGAAGGGGAGCGGTGAGGTCCAGTGGTAGCTCACTCGCGCCGATACTCAATCCGGAGCGCGGCAGACACATGTGGAATCTCGTTCAGGACACGCGATACGCGGCGCGACATCTCCTTCGCACGCCAGGGTTCACGGCAGTGGCGGTGGTGACCCTTGGATTGGGCATCAGCGCGTGCGCCGCGGCTGTCGCGATTGAGCGGGCGCTCGTCTACGACCCGACGCGGACGGCTGACTTCACCGATGTCTATGACGCGCGGCTGACGACGAAACCCGGCGTCGGAGCGTCCGCAATCGATTTCGATCTTCTCCGAGACCTGTCGGGCCGCTCGATTCCCGCCATCACGCAGATTGCCGGGCTGAGAGATGTCGGCTTGGTCGCGCGGACGCGCGATCGCGCGGAGATGCTCCCGGCCGAAGTCGTGAGCGGCAGCTACGCCGACGTCTTTCGTCTTCGCCCGCAGATCGGTCGCTGGCTGGCGCCTGGTGACGATTCCGCTGATGAGCGCGTGGTGATCGTGAGCGACAGGCTGTGGCGCGACTGGTTTGGCGCGGACCCTGCCGTGATCGACCACGCGACGATCGATCTCTCGGTGCAGGCGTACTCAATGGCGGCGGGAGAGCCGTCTCGCAAGATTCGCACGGCGACGTTCTTGGTGATTGGCGTCGCGGCTCGAGGATTCCGCGGCGTGTCGAGCTCGGCGGATACCGATCTCTGGTTGCCGAGCGGCGCGTTCGCCGTGCTGGCGTCTGACGTCGGCGCCGCAGAGGCTGGGTGGGTGCAGACGGCGGTCGTCCGCGCAGCCCCGGGCACGAATCCCAAGCGGCTGACCGATGCGCTCGTGGCGGCCGCCGCGCCGCTCAACGTGCGAGTCGAGCCCGCGGCGACGAGGTTTCGCGTGTCGTCCGCGTCAACGGCCAGTCTGGCGATTCTCTCGCTCTCCGCCATCGTGCTCCTGGGCGCGTGCGCAAATCTCGCGAACATGTTGTACGCGCGCGGCGCCGCGCGCGCGAGTGAAGTCGCGGTGCGGCTGTCGCTCGGAGCGACGCGCGCGCAGGTGTTGAGGCTGTTTGTGATCGAATCGGCGCTCCTGAGCGGCGCGGCCGCTGCCGTCGGCCTGGCGATAGCGGCGAGCTCCCTCCGGTTGTTCTCGAGCGCGTTCCCAGCGCTCGTCTCGCGCACCTCGCATCGCGTCTCCGTTGATGTCGCGCCAGATGCGCGCGTGTTCCTGACCGCGCTAGTCGCGGGCGTCGTTGCCGCGCTCGTCGTGGGACTCGCCACGGCGCGCCGCGCGACTCGTGTGCCGCCGAATCGCGCGCTGGGCGGCGCGTCCGCTGTCGGTCCGGCGGCGTCGGGCCGCTACATCCGGCTCGCGCTCGTGGCCGTGCAGGTGACCGCCGCCGTGCTGCTCACGATCGTCGCCAGTCTCTACGCGGCGACCTATCGCGAGACGTTCGACAAGCACATCGAGTACGACACGTCACGGCTGGCCGTCGCGCGAATGGACGTCTACGAACAGCGCTACAACGAATCGCGCGGTCGCGCGTTCTACGACCGCGTGCTGGCCGAAGTCAACGCGCTTCCGGGCATTGAACGCGCGGCGATTGCCGACGGCGTGCCCGGCATGGCGTCTTCCAGTTGGTTACCAGGCCTCACGACGATCACGGCCGAGAGCGAGGGCGTGCACGTCGGCAGCGCCGGCATCCGGCGGGTGAGCGGCCGGTACTCGAGCGTGTCGCCGGATTTCTTCGACACGATTGGTCTGCGGATCACTCGCGGACGCCCGCTCCGTCCGTCGGATCGCGATGGCGGCCCGCCCGTCGCCGTCGTGACTGAAACCGTCGCGGCGCAGCTGTGGCCGGGCGACGATCCGATCGGCAAACGCATCGTGATGCCGCGCAGCGGCCCCGCCACCGTCGTCGGCATCGTGCTTGATCCTGCGCGCTCGGTGGACGCCTCAGCGCGGAATTCGCCTGGCAGCTACGTGTTCGTGCCGTTCGATCAGCGCTATCAGTCGAACGCGATCGTCATTGCGCGCGCGGCTGCGCCGGCGTCGGCCGTCGGACCGATGCGTCTCGCGATCCGCGACGTCGACGATCAGATCATCATTCAGGATTCCGGCACGCTCGACGAAACGATGCTCGCGTGGGCCGGGCCGCTGCGCGCGGCCGCGTCGCTCATGGGTGCGCTCGGCGCGCTCGCGCTTGGCATCGCCGCCGGCGGCGTCTACGGTGTGATGACGTTTCTCGTCAGCGCGCGCATGCGCGAGTTCGGCGTGCGACTCGCGCTCGGCGCTTCGCCCGGGCGCTTGAAGACGATGGTGCTCGACCAGGCGCTCTCGATGCTGCTTGTGGGGTTGCTACCAGGCGTGCTCATCGCGAGCTTGGGCGCGAACGTCGCGTGGACGTGGCTGCCGAGCCTCGCGCCGGGCACCATCGGTCCGTGGATCGTCGTACCGATCGCGATCCTCGCGCTTGGGCTTCTCGCGTCGTTCGTGCCGGCGCGCCGTGCGTCGCGCGTCGATCCCAACGTCGCCCTGCGCGAGCTGTGACTCGGTTCTTCGGTCAGCGTTTGACGAGCGTGAGCGACACCGCTTTCGTCTCGCCTTCTCCGAGGAGCACCGTCGACGCGTAGGGCAGCAGCGACGTCAGGTACGCGGGGTCCTGCGCGGCGACTGTTTCCCCGCTCGGCACAGCGACCGCACGGTACGCGCCCGGCGGCAATCCGCTCGCGCGAAATTGACCTTGTGGCTGTCCGCTCGCGACCGCCAGGTAGCGCGATGGGAACGTCCACTTCGCGGGATCTTCCGCGAAGACGATCACGCCAAAGCCCGTCGCCGGCGCGCCCTTGTCGGTGACCGTGCCCGTGATCGTGGACACACTCGTCGTCAGCGTGATCTCGACGCCGTCGACGTCGCCCTTGCGGAAGTCCACGGCCTGATCGGTGATGTCCTGACCACCGAGCATCACGCGCTTCAGCACCCATGCCGGCGATCCGATATTCACGCGGACGGCGCGCAGGCCGGACATGTTGCTCACCTCGAACGTCCAGTCGTCGTGCGTCACTTGAGCGGGCGGACCGCCCCCAATCGGCGAGGACACGAACTCGACGGGGGCAGGAAAGACGCTGACGGCAGACGGCGGCGGGAGTGGCGCCGTGCCGTCGAAGACGATGCGGCCGCGCAGTGTGGCGCCGCCGATCGTGACCACCCGATCGCGGATGCCGCCCTCGGGCACGTCGAGCGCGAGAGAACCGAACGGCGCGCGCCCAAGATTGCCGCCGCCCTGCGGCCGGCCGAAGGCCTGAATGACGTACGAGCCCGCGGGAACATTTCTAAAGGCGAACGCACCGGCGCTGTCGGCGGCCATGCGCGCCATGATCATTGTCCGCACATCGCCGCCGGTCGTTTGCAGAAGCATGACGTCAGCGCCCGCCACAGGCTGGCTCGTCCCATCCACCACCGATCCCGCCAGCGTGCCCATGGGCGCTGGTGCCAGCGCGAATGACACGTTGGACAGGTCCTGTCCAAAATCGACGTGCACGGCCTGCGCCTGCGTCGCGACGCGCGTCCCGGGGTAGAACGTCGGCGCGAACCCCGACGCGTTGTCCGCGCCCGCGAACGGTCCCGACAGCGCCAGCACGAAGTAATCGCCGGGCGGCAGGTTGAACGCGCGGAACTGGCCGAGGTCGTCGGTCGGTCGAACCGCGTTTGGCGACCCGATGGGCAGCAGCCGCGTCTTGCCCGCCGCGTACGTCACGCGCGCGATCTGCACCGCGACGTTCGGGACCGGATCGCCGAACTCGTCGGTGAGCCAGCCGCTGATCGCGCTCGTCCGCGGCAGCGTGAAGTCCGCTTGGGTGAACGACTGGCCGTCGGCGAGCTCGATGCGGCGGCCGGGCTCGGTCGGAATCTTCTGACCGAAGTCCAGGCCGACATATCGATCGGCGGCCGCGCTCAGCTGATACGAGCCGGGCAGCAGCTTGTCGAAGACGAACTGGCCTTGATCGTCCGTGCGGCCGTAGGACTGGGCCCCGCGGCCGCCTTCCCAGCGAATCAGATGCATCACTGCGCCGGCGATCGGCTTGCCCGTGTCGCCCGTGGTGACCTTGCCGGAAATTGTTCCCGTGCCGGCGGGCGCTTGCTGCGGCGTTTGCGCGGCAGCCGGCGAGGCGATGCACGCGGCGATGACGAACACCACGGCGCGAAGGACCGCCACGGCTACCTCACCTTCAGGGTGATCGGCGACGAAGCGCCGGCACCGAGCGTGACGGGCGTCGCGAGTCCCTGCAACGTCCGCAGCACGCTCGGATCGTTCCACGACTGGTCGTCCAGATACGACACCGCGACGACGAAGTACTTGCCCGGCAGCAGGCCATCGATCGCGAACCGACCATCCGCACCGGATTCGCCGGCGCGCACCATTCTCGAGCGGGGGCCCCAGTGTTCGGCGTCGGTGCCGAACACCACGGCGCGCGCTCCGGCGATTGGCTTGCCGTTGTCGTCCTGTATGACACCGCGGGCGGTTGCCGTGTTCCGGGTGATGACGACGGACATCACGCGCGGTCTATCGCTGCCTTTGAAATCGGTCACGCTATCGGTGACGTCTGCCTCGTCGAGTGTGACGCGCGCGAGCGCCCAGCCGGCCGGCAATCCGTCCACGCGAATCAGCCGAGGTCCGAACACGCTGCCGAAGGAAAACGCGCCCGTCGGGTCCACGCGCGCGTTGGGTTCCTCAGCCGATGTGCCAGGCAACGACGGCAGAACGTACTCGATATCGTGCGCGATGACGCGCAAGCCGGGCGGCAGGGTACCACCGCCCTCCACTTCGATGCGGCCCGAGATCGCCGCGCCTTTCGCCGTCGTCACCACAACGTTCGTCAACGACGTGCCGCCGACCGTGAGGCGATCTGCGGCGTACTCGAGTTCCGCGCCTGGCGCAGGACGGACGACGGCCATCAGCCAGTAGTCGCCGGGCGGCACGGCGGAATACTGGAAGTCGCCGCTCTCGGGCATCGCAAAGCCGCGCACTTCGCCGACCGGTCCGCCGACGCGCTGGATCCGCAC
>CAYQRM010000037.1:0-7657 GCA_964419785.1 uncultured Solibacteraceae bacterium
GCCCGGCCTTGATGCCGGCGAGCCATGACGCGAGCGTCAGCGGTCCGGTGACTTTCACGTACGTGCGATCGGTGCCGGGCGGCGGATCGCGCCAGACGTCAGGAAAGTTGTCCGTGCCGCCGGTCGCCGGCAGATGGAAGCCGCAGTTGAGGAAGCGGTAGTACATCTCCGCCGAGCCGAGCTCGTCGGAGTAGAGACTCTCGACGTCGTAGAAATCGCCCTTGCCAAGCGCGACGTCGACGGGAATCAGCGAGCCGTCCCACTGCGCGGGATTCGGCTTCTCGGGATTCTGCGAAGCGCGCGTATATGGATGCATGTAGCCGGCGAGGCCGCCTTGCGCGCGCGCGCCGTCGAGATACGGCACGTCACTCGCGACCTGGGCGTACGGCGTGTTGGTCTCGCCGCCCGTGAGCGGCATGATGTACTTGCTGATGCCGATCATCCCGATGTGGCCGAGCGAGCCGCGAAACTCCTCGGCAAACTGCAGAATGTGCGTCGGCGTCGACAACGGATCGGGCTTGCCGGTGAGATCCGCGTAACGCCCCATGACGCGCGACCCGTCCATGTGAATCAAGACGTTCGTGATGTGCAGGTCTTCGGCGAGCGACTGTTCGAAGAGTGTCTGATGCGTGAGGCCGAAGCGGCCCTGATGCAGATCGTGTGCATGGGTGTCGCCGCCGTACCAGCCCATCGCCGGCGCGTCGATCATCCTCCGCACCGTCACGGTCACGTTCGTCGTCGCGCCCGCTTTCACATCGACCGTCGAGGCCGCGGGCGTGTACTCGAAGCCGCGCAACGCCTCGATCGCGAGCGGTCCGGCGGGAACGTCGAGGTCGAACGTTCCCAGCGTGTGGAAGTAGTGCGTCTCGGTGATCGCCATGACGCGCGCGAAACCGCCATCGGGAGCGTAGGCGCGTCCGTCGCTCGCTTTGACCTCGACGCGCGCCGGCATCGGTGCGCCTGCGGTGTCGACGATCGTCCCGTGCACGCGGCCCGTCGGCGACGTCGAGCGGCGCGACGCGATCTTCACGTCGCGCCACGAGCTGACCGGTCCGCCGCCTATTGGCGCGGCCTCGAGCGTCATCGGCCCGGTGCGATTCGACACGAACGCGAACGACTTGCCGTCGGGCGACTCCGCGGGCGAGAACTCGCCCATCGGATCGTCGGTGATGACAAACGGATTGCCGCCGGCCGTGGGGACGATCGCGATGTCATTCGATCCGCGCTCATCCGAACCGAAGAGAAACGCCTTGCCGTCTGGAGTCCACTGCGGCTTCATCCGGTACTCGGATTCTTCGTAGTGCACGAGCGTCGGCGATCCACCGGCCAGCGGCCGCGTCCATATGCCGCCTGTGCCGAGCTTGCCGGAGACCGGCGCGACGTACGCGAGCGTCGCGCCGTCGGGTGAGATCGCCGGCTGAATCTGCTCGCCGGGCTCGACGACGACCGGCGTCACGACGCGATCCGCGACGTGGACTTTGAAGATGTCGAAGCCACGGCCGCCGCGCGCGCTGACGAAGTACACGTCCTGGCTGTCGCGGCCCCACGCGGGCTCGAGGTCGACTTCCCGCGCGTCCGTCAACCGCATCACCGCGCCACCGACAGCCGCCACGACGCCGACATCGAGGTTTCCGTCCGTGTCCATCGTGAACGCGATCGACTTGCCGTCGGGACTCCACGCCGGCTCGAAGTAGTAGGCGGGACCGTGCGTGAGCGCCACGGCCTCGCCGCCCTGCGCGGCCACTTTCCAGATGTCGCCTTGCATCGAGAACGCGATCGACGCGCCGTCGGGACTCCACGTCGGGTTGTCCGGACCGGTCGTGACTTCTGGAAACATGTGGCGCTCGACGCGATCCGAGAAGCCGTAGCGCGACGGCCCCGCGATCGCAGCCACGCCGCCGAGCGCGAGTGCTAGAATCGCGGCCAGACCAGGCCGACCATGAGGATGACGATTCTCGCTCTGCTGCTGGCTGCGAGCGCAGCGCTGTCGCTCCAAAACCACCGCGACCTCCTCCTCCATTCCGACGCGCAGGAATTCACCGCGCACGCGCCGGCGCGTTCGATCGTGCGACTCGACACGAGCAAAGGCATCGTCGACATCGAGGTTACGCGCGACTGGTCACCGCTCGGCGCCGATCGCTTCGTCAACCTCGTGCGCTACGGCTACTACGACGACGCGCGGTTCTTCCGCGTCACCGCCGAGCGCTGGGTCCAGTTCGGCATCGCCGGCGACCCTCAAGTCGCGCAGGCGTGGCGCAACCGCACGTTCCCCGACGACCCGTTCAAGCAATCGAACGTCCGTGGCACGGTCGCCTTCGCATTCGCCGTGCCGAACGGCCGCACGACGCAGGTGTTCTTCAACCTCCGCGACAACTCCCCCACACACGACAAGGAACCGTTCACGCCGTTCGGCCGTGTCATCGCCGGCATGGACGTCGTCGACGCCCTGACCTCGGAGTACGGCGAAGGCCCGGGCGGCATTCGCGCGGGCAAGCAGGATCCCGTGTTCGAGGGTGGCAACGCGTACCTGCTCCAGATGTTTCCGCACCTCGACTACATCAAGACCGCGAAGGCAGGTCCCGGGTACGAACACTAACCTCTCTGCGTCATAGCACGAACGGAATAAATCGTTTTCGCGTCGCCATAAATCTGGCGTATGGCTCGCCGATCGTTTCGACCAGCGCCTGCTCCTCAACCCGCACGCGGTAGATGTACACGGCGATGGTCGAGCTCACGAGCAATGCGAGGCTGAGCCAGTTGCCGAACGCGACGCCCAATCCAGTGAAGATCAGCAGCCCGCCCGTGTACGACGGGTGCCGCACCCACCGGTACGCGCCGTGGTCGATCACCGGCTGATCGGCGCGCGCCTTGACGTCGCCCGTGAAGAACTCGCCAAGCATGCGCCAGCAGTGGCGCCGCAGCAGGCTGCCTGAGACCATCAGCGCCGCACCGATCCACACGGCTGGCACGCGCCACTCGGGCGGCATGAGAGTCGGGCCAAAGCCGGACGTGAGCACGGCGAGCCACATCGCGATCTGGCCGCCCACGACGATGACCTTCATCGACCCGCGGTCGGGCGAGTCTGGACTCGCAGCGCTCGCGCGCGAGCGCTGCGTCAGCGTCACCTCCGGCATGAACACCCAAATCGCGACGACCCAGAACAGCAGATACGGCCAGGTGTAGACGAGCGGGCGAACTGCGAAGAGCGTTCTCATCTCGTGACCTCACGGCGTGTGAAGAGACACGCGCCGCTCCACGGCCGCCTGCCGGGCCGAGGCGGCTCGGGCAGAAACGCAATCAACCGGAGTCCGAGCGGTAGCCGGCCCAGGCGCGCAGCGGTCTTGAGCAACGAGTCAACCGACACGGGCTGCCAGCCGTGCGGCCGGAAGAAATCCGTGCCCTCGTACGGTCCGAACTTGGGCGGCGCGTTCGCTGCCGCGAGCTCACTGCCGATCTCTTTCTCCAGCAGCGCCAGAATGCCCGGCGATACGAGATCGAGCAGCCACTCGGCGAATGCGGTGGGCTTCAGGAGATCGTCGGCGAGCGCGCCGACGTCCTCGGGCGCCAGGTAGACGAGCAGCCCCTCGGTGATCACGAGCGCGCGCCTCGTGCGCAAGCCGATCATCGAGAACAACTCCTGGCGCGACACGCGGTCGGACAAATCCAGACGCACGCGCTCCAGCTTGCAGTTTGGTCGCTCGCCGGCGAGGACGCGCTCTTTGTAGTCGAGTAGATCCGGAAGATCGACTTCGATCCACTGGAGCGTTGGCGGCAGCGACATTCGGTACGGCCGCGCGTCGAGTCCGGCAGCGAGGTTGAGGACGAGGTCGGCGCCGCGCGCGATTGACTCGGTGATGAGGCGATCGAATAAGACGGTGCGCGCGACCCATGGCCATGCGCGACGCGCTCGGCGCGGCAGGCTCTCGCGGATCGCGCCTCCCCGCTCGCCTGCCAGCCGGGCGGCCAGCGGATCGCGAAAGAGCGCATCGGGCCGCTTGGTTTCCTCCGCGCGGTAGACGGCGGCCCACACCGCCGTGTCGGAGATGTTGCGGATGCCCTCTTTTGGCGTGCCCATCGCCCGCCCGAAGCCTACTCGATCACCGCGAACTTGCCGAGCGCCGCTTCCCTGATCGCGAGCCCGAGGCCTGGCACATCGTCGGACAGATTGATGGCGCCGTTTGTGGGCGACGGCTCGCCGTCGAAGATGTACCAGAACAGCTCGTTGCCGACTTCGACGTCCACGGGCGGGAAGAACTCGGCCATCGGCGAATTCAGACTCGCCATCACGATGTGGTAGTTGTGCATCTGACCAGCGTGCGGCACGACGGGCACGGAAAACGACTCGGCGAGCGCGGCGATCTTGCGCGCTTGGGTGATGCCGCCGACGCGATTGGTGTCGAACTGAATGTAGTCGAGCGCGCGCATCTCGAGCAGGTCGCGGAACTCGTACTGCGTGAACGCGTGCTCGCCGCCCGCGATCGGGATGCGACCCAGCGCCTTCAGCGCCGCATACCCGCGCGCATCGTCGGGAATAACCGGTTCCTCGAGCCAGCGCAGATTGAATCGCTCGAGGAGCGGAATCATGCGCCGCGCGTAGTCGAGCGTCCAGCCCATGTAGGCGTCGGCCATGAGGTCGACGCCGTCGCCGACGACCTCGCGAACCGTACGGACGAGGTCGACGTTGTGCTGCATTCCCGCAGCCCCGTCGACCGGGCCCCAGCCGAAGCGCAGCTTCATCGCGCCGTAGCCCGCGTCCGCGTATTTCTTTGCTTCTGCGGCGAGGTCGTCGAGCGGCTGACTGTACAAGCGACTCGCGTAGACGGGAATCGTCGGCTTCGTCCTTCCGCCAAGCAACCGAAACACTGGCTGCTTCGTCGCTTTGCCGAGCAGGTCCCAGATCGCGATGTCGACGGCGCTGATCGCCGTCATTCCCACGCCCTTCCGACCGAATGCCATCGTCTTGCGGTACATCAATTGCCAGAGCAGCTCGACGTCGAACGGATCGCGGCCGATGACGAGCGGCGCGAGATAGAGATCGATCGTCTGCTTCGCCAGTCGGGGCGCCAGCGCGGCGTTGCCGATGCCGACAAGCCCGCCGTCCGTGAACACCTCGACGATCAGCCAGCCATGAAAGCGGAAGCTCGCCATTGAGTCTTTGCTCGACGGCTCGGCGCGGACCATCGGCTCGACGAGGTCCATGGCATTTGTGCAGAAGTGCGGCTGCGGCGGCACGGTCGGGCCGCGCCACTCGACGACGCGAGTGCGAATCTCGGTAATTTTCACTCGATGCGACTCCTTAATTTGCCGGAGCTAACCAACCATTCATGATCGCAGCCGCACAATCTTCGGCACCATCACGAGAATGACGACAAACGCGATCACATGCAGCGTGCCGACGATCGAGAACACTGTCTGATATCCGAAACCGAGGTCGAGCAGGCGGCCTGCGGTGAGGTTCATCACGAGCCCGCCCATCGCGCCGCCGAATCCGACGAGGCCCGCGACCGACGCGACGACGCGTTGCTCGAACAGGTCCGTCGGTACGACCATCACGAGCGTCGACCACGACTGCTGTCCAAAAAACGCGATGCAGAACACGACGATAGCCCACTCGACTGGCAGCCGCGTCACGAAGATGATGCCGGGCATGAGCGCAGCCGACAGACCGAGCGCGATCTTGCGGGCGGCGTTGACGCTCGAACCCCGCGCGATGAGCGAGCCCGACAACCAGCCGCCGAGAATGCTGCCAACGCCCGACGCGGCGAACGGCAGCCACGCATAGTAGCCCACTTGCTTCACGTCGAACCCGCGCGCGTCGTACAGGTATTTCGGCAGCCATGAGATGTAGAAGAACCACGCCGCATCGGTGAGGAATTTCGCGACGACCAGTCCCCAGACTTCTCGATAGCCGAGCAGCGCCAACCACGGCGTCGGCGGGTCCGTCGACGCGGAAGTCGTGGGCGTGCGCTCGACGTCGGGCACGCGCGACCAGCCAACCGTCCACACGAGACCAGCCGCGCCGCACGCGAGGAACACCCAACGCCAATCACCGTGGGTGAGGATCGCGGCGATCACCGGAGGCGCGACGACGCCGCCAACGGCCGTGCCCGCATTGACGAGGCCCATCGCGGCCGATCGCTCGATGACGGGAAACCGCTCCGCGATCACGCGCGTCGCGGCCGGAAAGCCGCCGCCCTCACCAGCGCCGAGCAGCAGCCGGCTCGCGCCGAGCATCCAGAAGCCGGTCGCGAGGCTGTGACTCATGCAGGCGACCGACCAGAACGCCATGATGAAAAGAAACGCGCGCCGCGTGCCGATGCGATCGACCAGCACGCCGCCACCGGCGTACATCAACGCGTACGCCAGCAGAAAGATCGACGTGAGCGCGCCGAACTCCGTGTTCGTGAGCGGAATGTCGCGCTGAATGGCCGCGACGGCGACCGGCAGTGCCTGACGATCGAGATAGCTGATCGCGATTGCCGCGCTCACGATCGCTGCCACGCGCCATCGAGTCATCGATCGGGGGTATACGATATGACGTCCTCTATGAACTCCATAGCGTTTCTGGGTGTGGGCACGATGGGCGGCGGCATGGCCGCGCGACTCGCCGGCACCGGCGTTCCACTGGCCGTCTGGAATCGTCGTCGGGAACGCGCCGACGCGCTGGCGGCTCGTGGCGCCCGCGTGGCCGACTCGCCTCGCGACGCCGCAACAGGCGCGGACATCGTGATCAGCATGATCGCCGACGATCACGCGTCGCGCTCGGTGTGGCTCGGCGGCGAGGGCGCGCTCGCCGGCGCGAAGCGCGGCGCGGTGCTCATCGAGTCGAGCACGCTCTCTCCGGTGTGGATCGCGGAGCTCGCCGATCTCGCGACGCGCGCAGGATGCGACTTCCTCGATGCGCCCGTCACCGGCAGTCGAACGCAGGCGGCCTCTGGCGATCTCCTGTTTCTCGTCGGCGGCAGCGCGGCCGCACTCGAACGCGCCCGACCGGCGTTCGCGGCCATGGGGAGCCGCGGGGTGGTCCATCTCGGGCCGACTGGCAGCGGCGCGCGGATGAAGCTCATCAACAATTTCGTCTGCGGGGTGCAGGCCGCCGCGCTCGCCGAGGCCGTCGCGCTCATCGAACGGCTTGGCCTGAATATTGCGACCGCCTTCCCTGTGCTCGCCGATGGCGCGCCTGGCAGCCCGCTCGTCAAAGGCGTCGGCGCGCGCATGATCAATCACGACTACGCCGTGAATTTCGCGCTCGCGCTCATGCGCAAGGACCTGACGTACGCAATCGACGAAGGCGCGCGCGCCGGCGTCCCGCTGCGCACGGCTGAAGCCGCTCGCACGCTGTTTGATGATGCGATCCAGGCACGACTCGCGAACGTGGATTTCTCGGCGATCGTCGAGCCCCTGAGACAACCGATACCACGGAGCGATAGATGAGATCCCCCACTCGACGGGACGTCCTCAAACAACTTGGCGTGGCCGGCGCGGGATTGGCCCTCACGCCAATCGTCATTCGCGGACAGGGCACCCCACTCTCCGCCGGCGGCGTGCCGGTCGAGATCGCGATCTCATCGCCGAGCTCATCGACGGTGCGCATCACCGTGCAGCCGATCGCCGACGGTCAGGTCGCGGCGATTGCCGACGACGGCGTGCTCGTGCA
>CAYQRM010000038.1:0-15762 GCA_964419785.1 uncultured Solibacteraceae bacterium
GTCGCTCGTGCGCGTCGGCGGCGTGTTCTACGGCGGGCTGATCGCGGCGCTCCTCACGGGCCTCTTTCTCGTGCACCGCTATCAGCTGCCGGTGTGGAAAACGGCCGATCTCATCGCCCCTGGCATCGCGCTCGGCCACATCGTCGGCCGCTTCGGGTGCTTGCTCGCGGGTTGTTGCTTCGGCCGGCCGACCGACGTGCCGTGGGCCATCACGTTCACCGATCCGGTCGCCGCCAACACGTCCGGCACGCAGCTCGACACCCCGCTCCACCCGACACAGCTCTACGATGCGGGTGCGGAAGCGATCATCCTGTTCATCCTGCTCTGGACCGAGCGCAAGGGCCGGCCGTTTGCGGGCCGCACGTTCTGGCTCTACATGCTGCTCTACGCGATCTCGCGCTACATCATCGAGTTCTATCGTAATGACGAGCGCGGCATGATCTTCGGCATGTCGACGTCGCAGTTCGTGTCGCTCATCATCCTGCCGCTCAGCCTCATCATGCTGTGGCGCCTGCGGAACCGGACGGCCGAAGTGGTTGCTGCGTGAGCTTTTCCTTCGTCGCCACGAACGATGACGCCGGCCAGCGGCTCGATCAGTTCCTGACGGCGAGACTGCCGGAGATCTCGCGAGCGGCCGTGCAACGGCTCATCGCCGACGGCCACGTGCGCATCGGCCGGGGCAAGCTCAAGCCGGGCCTCGCGATCACGCCCGGCCTCACGATTGACGTGACGGTTCCCCCGCCGGCGCCAGCGGCACCCGAGCCGGAAGATTTGCCGCTCCGCATCCTTTATCAAGACGATGACATCGTGGTCGTCGACAAGCCAGCGGGAATGGTCGTGCACCCGGCGGCGGGGCACGGGCGCGGAACGCTCGTCAACGCGCTGCTCCATCACGTCGGCGGCCTGAGCGGGATCGGCGGCGAGAAGCGGCCAGGGATCGTGCACCGTCTGGATCGCGGCACGACCGGCGTGATGGTCGTCGCGAAGCACGATCGCGCGCATCGCGAGCTCGCGCGTCAGTTTCACGATCGCGAAGTGGGCAAGGAGTACGTCGCGCTCGTCTGGGGCGCCATGACCGCGGGACAAGTGCTCGACGCCGCGATCGGCCGGGATCCCCGCCAGCGGCGTCGCATGTCGACACGGTCGCGCCGGGCGAAGCCGGCCACATCGAAGATCATCTCGGTCGAGCCGTACGCTGGCGTCTCGCTCGTGCGCGTCACGATCGGCACGGGCCGCACGCACCAGATTCGCGTGCACCTGAGTGACGCGGGCCATCCTGTCGTCGGCGACGCGGTGTACGGCGGCGCGCGAAAAAGACTCCCGGCATCATTATCCAAGCTGGATCGGCCTTTTCTGCACGCGGCGCGGCTCACACTCACGCATCCGACGACGGGCAAACGGATGACGTTCGAATCGCCGTTGCCGGCAGACCTGGTGGCCGTTCTCTCGGCGGTGAAAGAATCGAAGTCATGACGAGGCGTCGATCCGCCTCTCGAGTGCTGCGCCGCAGCGTGCCGTTCAGGGGCCCGATCTTCCGTGTCGATCGCGAGACGGTGCGGCTGCCCAACGGCCATATCAAAGCGATGGACATCGTCCGGCATCGCGGATCGGTGGTGTTGATTCCGCGTCCGTCGCGCGGGCGCGTGATTTTGATCCGCCAGTACCGTCACGCCATTCGAAAGTGGATCTGGGAACTACCCGCGGGATCGCTCGAGCCGGGCGAGCGGCCGGCGACTGCGGCCCGACGCGAATGCGGCGAGGAGATCGGGCTCGTGCCGGGCCGGGTTCGGCGACTCGGCATGTTCTATCCGACGCCAGGCTTCTGTGACGAGCGCATGATCTTCTTCGAGTGCACGAAGCTCCGTCGTCCAAAAGCGCCGCTCGCCGGCGACGAGGACGAGCAAATCACCCCGCGCCTCATGTCGATCGCCGACGCCTGGAAACTGGTCGACCGCGGCCAGATCATCGACATGAAAACGGTTCTCGGATTACTCTTGATAGAGTCGGAGCGTGCTACCCTCTGACTCTTCGAGGTCCATGCCTGTGTTTCGGAAGCTGGCGGGGTTCGTCGTTCGACCTTCGGCGACGGCCATCGTCGGCGTGGTCTTGTTGCTCCAACTGAGTTCCTGTTCCCACGATACGACGACTGCGGAGGCGCAGGCGGGCGGCGGCCGAGGCGGCGGCCGCGGTGGCGACAACGGGCCCGTGCCCGTCACGACCGCGCGTGTCGTCGAACAAGCCGTGCCCGTCGAAGTGACGACGATCGGGACGGGCGAGGCGCTCTCGACCGTCGAAGTGCGCGCGCAGGTCACCGGCCAGCTCACTGCCGTCCAGTTCACCGAAGGTCAGGACGTCGAAGAAGGACAACAGCTCTTCACGATCGACTCGCGCCCGTTCGCCGTCGCGGTGCAGCAGGCGGAAGCCACGCTCGCGAAGGATCAGGCCACCGCGAAGGGCTCGGAAGCGACACGCGTACGCTACGACGATTTGTTCAAGCGCGAGCTGCTGTCGAGGTCGGACTATGACGTCGCCGTCACCGCGGCGACCACGGCGGCCGCGCAGGTGCAAGCCGATCAGGCCGCGCTCGAGAGCGCCAAACTGCAGCTGCAGTACACGAAGATCGTTGCGCCGGTGTCCGGCCGCACGGGCGCGCTGCTCGTCCATCAAGGCAGCATCGTCCACAGCACGGACACGACGCCGCTCGTCATCATCAATCAGATCGCGCCCATTCGTGTCGCGTTCGCGGTGCCTGGCCAGTACCTCGCGCAGATCCGCACCGGACAGAATCAGGCGCCGCTCGAAGTCGACGCCCGCCTGCAGGGCGGTACAAAAGCCACCGTGTCGGGCAAAGTGTCGTTCATCGACAACACGATCGATACGACGACGGGAACGATCAAGCTGAAGGCTCTGTTCCCCAACACCGATCACCAGCTCTGGCCGGGCGCGCTCGTCGAAGTGCGGCTTCAGCTTTCGGTGGATCCGCACGCGATCGTCGTGCCGGCGAGCGCCGTGCAGAACGGCCAGCAGGGTCAGTTCGTCTTCGTCGTCGGCGGCGATCGCACGGTGGCGATGCGGCCGGTGACGATCGCTCGCACGCGCGGCGACACCGCGGTGGTCGCCACCGGACTCAAATCGGGTGAGGAAGTCGTGACCGACGGTCAGCTGCGACTGATCCCGGGCTCGAAGATCTCGACCAAGGGCGGCGACGCACCGAAGGGCGCGGACCCGGCGAAACATCGACCATGAATTTCGCGACGCTCTTCGTTCGACGCCCGGTCGCGACGACGCTCATCCAGCTGTCGCTGATTCTGTTCGGCATCATCGGCTATCGCGCGCTGCCGGTGAGCGACTTGCCGACGATCGACTACCCGACGATCCAGGTCAACGCGAGCCTTCCTGGCGCCAACCCCGACACGATGGCCGCGGCGGTGGCCACGCCGCTCGAGAAGCAGTTCTCGACCATTCCTGGCGTCAGCCAGATCACGTCGACGAGCAGCCTGGGCGGCACCTCGATCACGCTGCAGTTCGAGCTCGATCGCAACATCGACGCCGCCGCGCAGGACGTGCAGACGGCGATCTCGCGCTCGACGCGGCAGCTGCCGCCGGGCATGCCCGCGCCGCCGTCGTACAACAAGGTCAACCCGGCGGACTCGCCGATCTTCTACCTCGCGCTCAGCTCGCCGACGCTGCCGCTCTCGCAGGTCGACGAGTACGCCGAGACGACGCTCGCGCAGCGCATCTCGATGGTCGACGGCGTCGCGCAGGTCAACGTCTTCGGCGCGCAGAAGTTCGCGGTCCGCATCGACCTCGATCCGATCCAGCTGGCGTCGCGACGCATCGGCATCGACCAGGTCGCCGAGGCGATCCAGTCCGGCACGGCCAGCCGCCCGACGGGCACGCTCTACGGGAGCGACAAGAATTTCACGGTCTTCGCCGAGAACGGCCAGCTCTTCTCCGCCAGGCAATTCGGCCCGCTCATCGTCGCCTACAGCGGCGGACGACCGGTGCGGCTCGACGAGGTTGCGCACGTCTACGACGGCGTCGAGAACGACAAGACGGCGAGTTGGGTCGGCGACGCTCGCGCGATCTACCTGTCCGTTCAGCGCCAGCCCGGCACCAACACGGTCGCCGTCGTCGACGCGATCAAGGAGCTGCTTCCCCGGCTGCAGGAACAGCTGCCCGCGTCGGTGCAGGTCGGCATCCGCGCGGACCGGTCCAAGTCGATCCGCGAGTCGGTGCACGACGTCAAGTTCACGCTCGTGCTGACGGTTGCGCTCGTCATCCTCGTGATTTTCCTCTTCCTGAGGAACCTGTCGGCCACGTTGATTCCCAGCCTCGCCCTGCCGGCGTCGATCGTCGGCACGTTCGCCGCGATGTACCTGCTCGGCTACAGCCTCGACAACCTGTCGCTGATGGCGCTCACGCTCTCGGTCGGATTCGTCGTCGACGACGCGATCGTGATGCTCGAGAACGTCGTGCGGCACATGGAGCTCGGCGAGCCGCCGATGGAAGCCGCGCTCAAGGGCGCGAAAGAGATTGCGTTCACGATCATTTCGATGACGCTCTCGCTCGTGGCCGTGTTCATCCCGGTCCTGTTCATGGGCGGCATCGTCGGCCGACTGCTGCACGAGTTCGCGGTGACGATCAGCATCGCGATCCTCGTGTCCGGCTTCGTGTCGATCAGCCTGACGCCGATGCTCTGCGCGCGGTGGCTGCGCGCCGACACGCACCTGCGCCACGGCCGCGCGTACATGCTCATCGAGCAGATCTTCGAGTGGAGCCGACGCTCGTACGGCAGGACCCTCCGAGCGACGCTGAAGTACCGCGCGATCACGCTGCTCGTGTCGCTCGCCCTGATCGGCGTGACCGGCTATCTGTTCGTCATCATCCCGAAGGGCTTCATCCCCTCGGTCGACACCGGCAACATCAGCGGGACGACGGACTTCGCGCAGGGCATCGGCTTCGACGCCATGGTCGCGCACCAGAAGCAGGTCGCCGAAATCGTCAAGGCCGATCCGAACGTGCTCATGTTCACGTCGAACGTCGGCATGGGGCCGGGCGGGAGCAGCAACCAGGGGCGGTTCAGCATCGACCTGAAGCCCCTCGGCGAGCGCAAGCTGACGGCCGACGAGGTCATCAACGAGCTGCGGCGAAAGGTCGCGGTCGTGCCCGGCGTGCGCGTGTTCCTGCAGAACCCGCCCGCCATCCGCATCGGCGGCCAGATGACGCGCAGCCTCTACCAGTACACGCTGCAGGGCAACGACACGGCGGCGCTGTACCAGTTCGCGCCGAAGCTCGAGCAGGCGCTGCGCCAGATTCCCGGTCTCGTGGACGTATCGAGCGACTTGCAGCTCGCCAATCCGCAGGTCAACGTCCAGCTCGATCGCGATCGCATCGGCGCGCTCGGGCTGAGCGCCGATCAGGTCGAGGCCGCGATGGCCTACGCCTACAGCACGATTCAGGTCTCGACGATCTACGCGCCGACCAACGAGTACCAGGTGCTGATGCGCGTCGCGCCGCAGTACCAGGATCGGCCCGAGTCGCTGTCGATGCTCTACGTCAGGTCGGCAACCGGCGCGCTCGTGCCGCTCGATTCACTCGCGAGCTTCAAGCCGGGCGTCGGACCGCAGCTCGTGAACCACACGGGCCAGATGCCGTCGGTGACGCTCTCGTTCAACCTCGCGCCGGGCACCTCGCTCGGCGACGCGACCACGGCCGTGCAGAATGCGTCGCGGGAAATTCTGCCCGAATCGATCGTCGGCAGCTTCCAGGGCACCGCGCAGGCGTTCCAGGATTCGCTCACCGGCCTGGGCGTGATCCTCATCATGGCGATCTTCGTGATCTACGTGGTGCTGGGGATCCTCTACGAGAGCTTCATCCACCCCATCACGATTCTCTCGGGCCTGCCGTCAGCGGGTCTCGGCGCGCTGATCACGCTGCTGCTCTTTCACGTGGACTTGAATCTGTACGCCTTCGTCGGCGTCATCATGCTGGTCGGACTCGTGAAGAAGAACGGCATCATGATGATCGACTTCGCGATCGAAGCGCAGCGCACCGGCGGGATGTCCGCGCACGACGCGATCTACGAAGCGTGCATGGTCCGCTTCCGCCCGATCATGATGACGACGATGGCCGCGCTGGTGGGGACGTTGCCGATCGCGATGGGCATCGGCGCCGGCGCGGAGTCGCGCCAACCTCTCGGACTCGCGGTCGTCGGCGGACTGATCGTCTCGCAGACGCTCACGCTCTACATCACGCCCGTCTTCTATCTCTACATGGAAGGCTTTGCCAACCGGCTCTCGCGCAAGCGTCGGCGGCCGAGGGCAGTCGAGGCGCAGGTCGCGTAGGAAGAACGGATCAAGGCAAAAGTTCGAAGCCAAAAGTTAGAAGTTCGGAGAATCACACACGTCACGCGTGATCTTTCGAACTTCGAACTTCCGGCTTCCAACTTCTAACTTGATCCTGTTCTTCTCTAGGCCAGGCTGAGCCGCGAGCGCTCCTCGTGAATCGGCGCGACGTTGGCGGCGCCAGCGCGGGTGGCCGGCACCAGGGCGAGGCGCAAGACCTCGTCCATCTCATCCACGTAGTGCACGGTGAGGCCGTGCTTGAGCTCCTCGTTGAGGTCCTCGCGCACGTTCTTCTCGTTCTGGCGCGGCAAGATCACTTCGTTGATGCCGTGGCGCCGCGCGGCGAGCACTTTTTCCTTGATACCGCCGACCGGAAGCACGCGACCGGAGAGCGTGATTTCGCCCGTCATGGCGACGTCGCCCCGCACGGGCCGGCCCGTGAGCGCCGACGCCAGCGCCGTCACCATCGTCACGCCCGCCGACGGACCGTCCTTGGGAATCGCGCCGGACGGCACGTGCAAGTGGATCTCGGAGTCGCGGTAGAACTGCGGATCGACGCCGAAGCGTGACGCGTTGGCGCGGAACCACGAGAGCGCGATGCGCGCCGATTCCTTCATGACGTCGCCGAGATGCCCGGTGAGCGTCAGGTTGCTGCCGCCCGCCATGCGCGACGCTTCGACGAAGAGCACGTCGCCGCCGACCGGCGTCCAGGCGAGGCCAATGGCGACGCCTGCATCCTTCGTGCGGTCCTTCATCAGCTCGTCGAGGAAGAGCGGCGCGCCGAGCAGTTCTTCGACGATCTGCGGCGTGACGGTCACCGGCTCGGTCGCGCCCTCGGCGCGGCGGCGCGCGAGCTTGCGGCAGATCGCGCCGATCTCCCGCTCGAGCTGGCGGACGCCAGCCTCGCGCGTGTACCCGTGGACGATCGCGCCGAGCGCGTCCTCGGTGAACGTCACCTCGGCGGCCGTCAGACCGTGGTTGGCGATCTGACGCGCGACGAGGTGGTCCTTCGCGATGCGACGCTTCTCCGGCTCGGTGTAGCCCGGCAGCTCGAGGACCTCCATGCGGTCGCGGAGCGGCGCCGGAATCGTGTCGAGCACGTTGGCCGTCGTGATGAAGAGCACTTCCGACAAGTCGAACGGCACGTCGAGGTAGTGATCCCGGAACGTGTTGTTCTGCTCCGGATCGAGCACCTCGAGCAGCGCCGACGCCGGGTCGCCACGGAAATCGGCGCCGAGCTTGTCGATCTCGTCGAGGATGAACACCGGGTTGCGCGACTCCGCGCGGCGCAGGCCCTGGATGATCTGGCCAGGCAGCGCGCCAATGTACGTGCGCCGGTGGCCGCGGATCTCCGCCTCGTCGCGCATGCCGCCGAGCGACACGCGCACGAACTTGCGGCCGAGCGACGTCGCAATCGATCGCGCGAGCGACGTCTTGCCGACGCCCGGAGGCCCGACGAAGCAGAGGATCGGACCCTTCATGTCCGGCTTCAGCTTGCGGACCGCGAGGTACTCGATGATGCGATCTTTCGCGCGGTCGAGGCCCGAATGATCGGTGTCGAGCACGGTCTTCGTCTTGACGAGATCGATGACCTCGTCGGTGCGCTTGGCCCAGGGCAGCGCCACGAGCCAGTCGATGTACGTCCGCGCGACCGTGTACTCGGCCGCGGCGGCAGGCATCTTGGCGAGTCGATCGAGCTCGCGCAGCGCTTCCTTCTGGACGTCCTCAGGCATGCCGGCGGCCAGGATCTTCGCGCGCAGCTCGTCGCTCTCGCGCGCCTGCTCGTCGCCCTCGCCGAGCTCCTTCTGGATCGCCTTCATCTGCTCGCGCAGGAAGTACTCGCGCTGGTTCTTGCCGACCTCGGACTGCACTTGCGACTGGATCTTCGACCCGAGCTCGAGCACTTCGAGCTCCTTCGTCAGGATCCGATTGAGCTGGTCCATGCGCAGACGCACGTCGACCGTCTCGAGCAGTTCTTGCTTGGTCGCCGTCGGAATCGACGTGAGGCTCGACGCGACGAAGTCCGCGAGCCGTCCGGCGTGCGTGATGTTCGACGCGAGCGCCGTCAGATCGTCGGACAGCACGGGGGAGAGCTGGACGACTTTTTCGAAGTTGCTGCGAACGTTGCGCTGGAGCGCGTCGACCTCGATCGTGTCGGTCTCGCTCGCGACTTCCGGCGCCTCGCTGACCTCGGCGCGCAGGTACGGTCGCGTCGCGGTCAGGCTCTTCAGATGAATGCGCCCGAGGCCCTGCACGATGAGGCGCAGGCTGCCGTCGGGCAGCTTGAACATCTTGTGAATGTGCGTGAGCGTCCCGGTGGCGTACAAGTCCGCCTGCACGGGATCCTCGTGCGTCGGGTCACGCTGCGTGAAGACACCAATCAGCTTGCCGCCAGCGATCGCTTCGTCGACCAGCTTGACGGAGCTCTCGCGAGCCACCGCGAGCGGCATGAAGGAATTGGGGAACAGCACGGTATCCCGCAACGGGAGCACCGGCACCTCGGCCGGCACCGTGTACGACCGCTCACCGGCGCTGTGTGCGCGCGTGGTTTCTTCGGTCATAGCAAACCTTCTTTCATCGAAACGTTCCGCCCGCGCCCGGCGCGGGGTGGATCTCAGGCCAACGCGCGACTGGCGCGCGTCAGCCTGCTCAAAACTCTACGGTCGTGCTCGAGGCGGGATGTGCGAGGCGGTAATCGCACAGTCCCGCGTCGGCGGTGCCTGCACGATCAACGAACGGTGAAGGACGCCGCGTCTAGTTCAGGTCGATCAGAAAACCCGCCGACCGCCGCTGCGACTGCATTCGCTGCCGCCGCTCGGCAATCTCCCGGGCCTCTTCGCAATCCTTGCAGCGGACGGCAAACGGCAGCGCCCGCAACCGGCGCTCCGAGATCTCGTCGCCACACTCGAAGCAGTAGCCGAACGTGCCTTCCTCGAGCCGAGACAAGGCCTCTTCGATCTTGTGCAGCGTCTCGGACTTCATCTGAATCAACGCGAATTCGATGTCGTCCTGGATGTCCGCTTCAGACGACTCTGCCGCGTCGAGCACTCCCTGGCCTTCGCCTGAAGCGCCCTCCGCTCGGACGTCCCGCATTTTCTCCTGAACTTCGCTCAGGATTTCGCGACGCCGCTCTTCGAGAATCCGCTTCAGCTCGACGTAGCGCTCCCGAGCCATTACCGGTCGCTGCTCCGCAGTGCCGATGCGCGCCTTCATGACCGCTCTCCCTTCTCTCTGCCCGCGGGCACCTCGCCCGCTACTGAATGCTTACCGGCTAAGCAAATAAAATGCCAAGGATAACATGCTCAGCACGCACCGCAAAACCTCCGAGCCCCTCCTGCCGACCTTACCTGGTGTCGTAATTACTCAACACCGTCCGTCGATTCCCTGGATTGTCCGTCGGCGGCCACAAACCCTTGATAGGGAATTGGTTACCTCACCAAAGGCCAATGCCTCCTGCGGGGCCTTCGTTTCCTTAGACGTCGTCGACCGGTCCGCGGATTCTCCGAAAACGTTCCGATCGTCCTCGCCGAGGGACGCCGGACCGTTTTGCTATACTTGGATGTTTTCGGAAGCGGCCTCGTGTCGCCTAGTGTGGACTAGCCATGGCAAAACAGTGTGAAGTTTGCGGAAAGACCCCCGTCGTCGGCCGCGTGCTCAGTCACGCCCATAACGTCCGGTCGCGCCGGTTCGAGCCCAACCTCCAGCGGATTCGCGCCGTTGTGAATGGCGGAATCCGGCGAATCCGGGTCTGCACCCGCTGCATCCGGTCCAACAAAGTCACCAAGGCTGCATAGCCCCACCCAGGGCCCCGGTGACGATGGCTCTCTCCAGAGCCTGGGGCCCGGGGCCTGAGGCCTAACTCGGATGGACCCTGTCACGACAAAAGAGGCACCGGCGGCGATCGGTCCGTACAGTCAGGCCATTCGGGCGGGCGACTTCCTCTTTGCGTCAGGTCAGATTCCCTTGGACCCGGCCACCGGCGCGCTCGTGCCGGGTGGGATCGTCGAGCAGACGCACCGGGTGCTGCAGAACCTTGGCGCCGTGTTGAAGGCCGCGGGCGTGTCGTTCGACCGCGTGGTAAAGACCACCGTGTATCTCGCCGACATGAGCGAGTTCGCGGCGATGAACGACATCTACGCCACGTATTTCCACGCGCCGGCCCCGGCGCGTGCGACCGTGCAGGCGGCCAAGCTGCCGCGCGACGTGCGCGTCGAGATCGACCTCATCGCGTATCTCGGCAAGTAACCAACCTCAACGGCTGCTGGCGGCGCGTTCCACGGCCAGCACGCCATCGATGGTCTTGATCGATCGCATCACCTTCTCGAGGTGTTTCATGTCGCTGATCTCGACCGTCATGCGGATGGAGCCGCGATGGTCGGCGTCGACCGTGGCTTCGATGTCTCGAATGTTCGTGTCGATGTCGGCCACGCGAGAGCTGACGTCCGCGAGAATCCCGCGGCGGTCGGTCACGCGAATCGTGAGCCGGACCGTGTAGGGCGACGCGTCCGCCGACTTGTCCCATTCGACCTCGATCCGCCGCTCCGGGTCGTACAGGAGGTTGACGACGTTGGGGCACGTCGCCGAGTGGACCGACACGCCCTTGCCGCGCGTGATGTAGCCGACGATGCGCTCGCCCCGGATGGGATTGCAGCAGCGGGCGCGGAATACCATGAGATCGTCGACGCCGCGGACCTTGATCTTCTGTTCGCCGCCGCCGAGCACCCGCTTGACGACGCTGGCGATCGCGCCGTCCGGCGCCTTCTCGCGCAGCGCGTCTTCACCGACGAGCCGCAGGAGCAGTGTGCGCGCCGTCAGCTTCCCGTAGCCGATCGCCGCGTACAGGTCCTCGGCTTTCTGCAGGCCGTACTCGGGCGCGAGTGCCGTCAGCGCCTCATCGCTCGCCTTCGACTTGTCGACCGTGAAGCGACGCGCTTCCTTGTCCATCAGCCGCCGGCCCAGATCGATGCTGCGCGCGTTCTCTTCGGCGTGGATGAAGTGCCGGATCTTGTTGCGCGCGCGCGACGTGGCCACGAAGTTCAGCCAGTCGCGGCTCGGCGTGTGGCCCGGTTGCGTGATGATTTCGACGATGTCGCCGTTCGTCAGGCGCGTGCGAAGCGGCACCATGCGGCCATTCACGCGTGCGCCGACGCACCGATGGCCGACGTCGGTGTGAACCGAGTACGCGAAGTCGACCGGCGTCGCCCCCCGCGGCAGCGACTTCACTTCGCCTTTCGGCGTGAAGATGTAGACCTCTTCGGGGTACAGCTCGATACGCAGGTTCTGCATGAACTCCTGCGGATCGCGCACGTCCTGCTGCGATTCGAGCAGCTGCCGCAGCCACTGGAACGACTGTTCGTCGCGCGCGGCGCCGACGCGGCCTTCTTTGTACTTCCAGTGCGCCGCAATGCCTTCCTCCGCCACGCGGTGCATCTCGTTCGTTCGGATCTGCACTTCGAACGGCATCCCGACTTCGCTCAGCACGGTCGTGTGGAGCGACTGGTACCCGTTGGGCCGCGACATCGCGATGAAGTCCTTGAAGCGGCCCGGCACCGGCGACCAAATCTGATGGATGATGCCGAGCACGCCGTAGCAGTCCTTCACGGACTGCGTGATCACGCGCAGCGCGAGAAAATCGTAGATCTGATCGAGTCCAGCTTTTTGACGCTCGAGCTTTTGATGGATCGACCACAGGCGCTTGATGCGCCCGTCGATCCCGACGACCGGAATCTGCGCCTCGTCGAGCTTGCCCAAGAGCTCTCGCCGCAGCTGCTCGATGAGACCTTCGGTCGCCTTGCGCTTGGCTTCGACCGACATGCGCAGCGCCTGGTAGGCGGCCGGCTCGAGGTAGCGGAAGGCCAGCTCCTCGAGCTCGTTCTTGATCTTGCTCATGCCGAGCCGGTTGGCGATGGGCGCGTACACGTCGCGCGTCTCCTGCGCGATGCGCGTGCGTCGATCCTCCGGCAGGTAGTGCAGCGTCCGCATGTTGTGCAGCCGGTCGGCGAGCTTGACGAGGATGACGCGGATGTCATCCACCATCGCGAGCAGCATCTTGCGGAAGCTCTCGGCCTGGCGCTCCTCGCTCGACGCGAACTGGAGCGCGGAGAGCTTCGTCACCCCTTCGACGACGTGCGCGACCTGCTCGCCGAACAGCTCGCGGATCTTCTCAATCGAGGTGGTCGTGTCCTCGACGATGTCGTGGAGGAGGCCCGCGGCGACCGCCACGGCGTCCAGGCGCAGGTCTGCCAGGATGTCGGCGACCTCCAGCGGGTGGACGAGATAGGGCTCGCCTGAGCGGCGTACCTGCCCTTTGTGCTCGTAAGCCGAGAACACGTAGGCGCGGCGCAGCATTTCCACGTCCGCCTCGGGGTTGGCGGTGCGCACCTTTTCGACGAGGTCCTCGAACCGGATCATGTGGCTCGGTGTCTAAACGAACAGAGGCGGGTAATCCGACGGGCGCCGCCGCCCGCGTCAATTCTCATGATACCGGAAAGCCGCGCGACAGGCCCAAAATCGGCCTCGAAACGGCCTCGGCGCACGCGGAGCGGCTTGACGGAGTTTTTTCGGGTTCACTATACTGGCCGGACCTTTAGGCGCCGCCCGGAACCACCGGGGCGCCCGCAGCCGTGAACAGCTAAGAGGGGACAGAAACATGCACTCGCGAATCAGGCTCGCCGGAGCGGTCGTGCTCATCGGTGGCCTCAGTTTGTCTTTCACCGCCTGCGGGCAGTACTCGATCAACAACATCCGGGCACTCAAGGCGTTCAAGGACGCCAACGACCTCTACAAGAAGAACGAGTTCAAGGCCGCGGCCGCCGGATACGAAGAAGCGCTCGAGCGCAACCCCGACTTCTTCGGCATCACCTACTTCTTCCTGGGCAATAGCTACGACAACCTCTACAAGCCCGCGAAGGCCGGCGATCCCGAGAACGACGCGTACCTGGCCAAGGCCGTCGAGAACTACACGCTCGCGACCCAGAAGATCAAGGACACGGACCCGCAGGGACCGCAGATCCGCAAGCTGGCCTACGAGTATCTGATCGCGGCCTACAACGACAAGATGCACGACCTGGCCAAGGCCGAGCCGGTCGCCAAGCACCTGATCGAGCTCGAGCCGAACGAACCCACCGACTACGAGGCGCTCGGCAAGCTCTACGAGGACTCCGGCCGTTATGACGAGGCCGAGGCCGAGTTCCTCAAGGCCGTCGACGTCCGCCCGAACGATCCAAGCGTGTATCAAGCGCTCGCCGGTTATTACAACCGCCAGGGCCAGTTCGAAAAGACCATGGACGCGTGGAACAAGCGCGCCGAAAAGGAACCGAACAACCCCGAGGCGTGGCACACGATTTCGACGTATTACGCCGACGAGCTCATTCGCAACAAGCGGCTGACCAAGGACAAGCAGAAGGAGTACATCGACACGGGCCTGGCTGCCGAGGAGAAGGCGCTGGCGCTCAATCCCGAGTACTTCGAGGCCTACAGCTACAAGAGCATCCTCCTGCACCTGCAGGCCAACATGGAGAAGGACAAGGCCAAGCAGGACGAGCTGCTCAAACAGGCGGATAACGCCCACGACAAGGCGCTCGAGATTCAGAAGAAGCAGAACGCCGGCGCGGCCGGCGCGCCCAAGAGGGGCGGCGGGGGCGACAAGTAAGACAGTCGTCCGACTCTGGAAATTGAAGGGCCGGTGCTTCCGGGCACCGGCCCTTTGTGTTGTACGGCGAGTGAAATGCGAGCGGGCTGACGGCTGCACGGGCGCCGCGGAAGATCGTGAGAGACGAGCGGCAGCGCTCACCACGCTCTCCGCGATCGGCTAGGGCGTCCAGCCGCACGAGCGTTATGAGCTCTGCAGCTCGTGCGGCTGGATGCCCTTGCCGATCGCACACAGGCGATCGCCTTTCGCGAACGGGCGCCGCGGAAGATCGTAAGAGACGAGCGGCAGCGCTCACCGCGCTCTGCGCGATTGGTTAGGGCGTCCAGCCGCACGAGCGTTGTGAGCTCTGCAGCTCGTGCGGCTGGATGCCCTAGCCGATCGCACACAGCCGGCGTACAAAAACAACGGGCGCAGGCCCGAAGGCCTGCGCCCGTCATGTGGAGAGTAAGAGTCCGTCTACTTGCCGCCGGTGCCGCGTGCCTCTTCGCGCATGCCCTCGGTCACGATACCGACCTTGGTGACCCCGGCGCCCATCGCGGCGTCGATGATCTGCATGATCTCCGCATAGCGAACCGTGCCGGCACCGATGATGAAGAGCGTCTTGTCCTTGCGCTGCTCGTAGGTGGTACGCAGGAACTCCTGCACGTTGCTCATCGCGACTTCCTGCTTGTTGATCGTCAGGCGATGATCGGCCGTGTAGTCCGCGACGATCTGCGTCAGCATCTCGGCGTTGTGAACCGAGTTCGTCACGTCGAGCGGCAGGTTGACGTCCACGCCCTTCTGCGTGAGCGGCAGGGTCGCCATGAAGATGACGAGCAGCACGAGCAGCACGTCGATGAGCGGCGTGACGTTCATGTCCGCCGACGCCTGGGGCAGCGTACCTTGAACGACGCGGTCGGCGCCGTGGTGCTTGTGGGCGTGGAGCATTAGAGCCCTCCTCCCGCCAGCGCCGAGTTGCCGCCAGGCCGCTCGGTGATGAGCCCGACCGTGTCGATCTGCGCTTTTCGCAGCGCGTCCATCATCTTCATGATGGCGCTGTAGGGCGCGTCCTTGTCGCCCTTGAGGTAGACGGTCTTTTCCTTCTTGTCCTCGAGCACCGTCTGCAGCCGTCCGACGACATCCGCTTCGGCCACCGGGATCGTGTTGACGTAGAGCTTGCTGTTCGCGTCTACGAACACGACCACCTGATCCGACGTGTCAGGCTTGTCGGTGGTATTCACGGCCGTCGGCAGGGTCAGGACGACGCCCTGCTGCAGCATCGGCGCGACGATCATCATGATGATGAGCAGCACCAGCATGACGTCGACGAGCGGCGTGACGTTGATGTCGGACTTGATGCCGCCTTTGGCGCCGCCAACATCCATTGCCATGACAGAAACTCCTTACGCCGTCTTCTTGATGAAGTAGTCGACGAGCTCCGACGACGAGTTGTCCATCTCGACGTTGAAGTACTCGAGCCGGCCCGTGAAGTAGTTGTACATCCAGACCGCGGGGATGGCGACCACCAGGCCGAGCGCGGTCTCGATGAGCGCTTCCGAGATACCGGCGGACACGGCGCCGAGGCCGCCCGATCCGGTGGCCGCGATGCCCTGGAACGCGCTGATGACGCCGACGACCGTGCCCAGCAGCCCGACGAACGGCGCCGTCGAGCCGATGGTCGCAAGCGACGGGATGCCCTTCTTCAGATCGTTGGCCGTGAGCGCCGACGCGCGCTGAATCGCGCGGCGGACGGTGTCGACCAGGTCTTCACGACTGAGCGTGCCT